>NZ_PVWG01000011.1:0-146378 GCF_003003695.1 Phormidesmis priestleyi ULC007 | reverse complement strand
AGTTGATAAGGTCCGCCGTTGTAGAGCCACTCGTCTAATGAGGCGGCTTCCCAAATTGGGTAGAAGTGTAAGCCGATCGCGTTCGAGGAAGGAACGACCGCGCCAGAGATGATGTTGTTGCCAAACATCAAGGAGCCAGCGACGGGTTCACGGATGCCGTCAATGTCGACCGGAGGGGCAGCAATGAAGGCGATGATAAAGCAGATGGTTGCAGACAGCAGGGTAGGAATCATTAGGACTCCAAACCAGCCGACATACAAGCGGTTTTCGGTGGAGGTGACCCAGGAGCAAAACTGCTCCCAGAGATTTGCGCTTTCGCGTCTTTGAATGGTGGTCGTCATGGTGAATAATTACGGGTTGTGTGTTCCGAGTGGAACGGGATGTATGTCATTACATTAACCCCTTTGTTAAGCAATGTATACGATCATCTATACAGGTTCTCTGATGCTAGAGATAAGTAAGGCTTATATTTGAGCATTGTTTATGTCGAGACGCTATTCATCGTCGATCGTGGCTGCTTGTCTCATGCGACTGAGAAAAGTCCGCAATCGATCGCTCTGAGGGTTAGTCAGCACCTCACGGGCAATTCCTTCTTCAGCAACGCGACCTTGATCAAGAAACATCACTCGGTCTGCAACGTCACGGGCAAACTGAATCTCATGAGTTACCACAACCATTGTCATTCCATGTTCTGCTAGGGTCTGCATCACCTCCAGCACTTCCCCGACTAGTTCTGGGTCGAGGGCACTGGTCGGTTCGTCAAACAGCATTACCTTCGGTTCCATGCAAAGACTGCGGGCGATCGCAACTCGCTGTTTCTGTCCCCCAGACAATTGTTCTGGATATACCGCCGCTTTGTCTAACAAGCCCACCTGACTAAGATAGTGTTGCGCTCGTTCTCCGCTCTCAGAGTGCGACTGACCTAAAACTTGGCGAGGGGCAAGCGTTAAATTATCTAGCACACTGAGATGGGGAAACAAATTGAACTGCTGAAAAACCATGCCCACATTCGATCGCAATTCCCTGAGCTGTTTGTGGGTCAGGCTCGTTTGAGAAAGATTCATCTCGTTGACGATGATCTCCCCGCGATCAATGACTTCAAGTCGATTGAGACAGCGTAGCAGCGTACTTTTGCCGCAGCCTGACGAGCCAACAACGGCTAATACTTCTCCTCGATTTACATAGCCGCTAATGCCCCGTAAAACTTTTAGGGAACCGTAGTTTTTCTCAACTTGTTCAAATTGAATCACGCGGGAAGAATTCATAGCAGCTTTCATGTCAAAGAAGAATATTGGACTCTAGACAGAGTTATGATCGCGCTCAAATACCTCATTCTAGAGAGATCTGCATTGTTCGCGCTCCCCACTAATAGAGATTTTTGTCATGATTCAGTTTCGAGGCACCCGATTTCTACGATCGCTGCTGTTGAGTTTGCTGTGTGTCTTGATCATCGGTGGCGTGGGCAGAACGCAAGAGAAACCAGTGTTAACGGTTGCCATCGAGCCTGTTTTTGCCCCGTTTGAATTTAGGTCACCCAATGGTGAAATTCAGGGATTTGACGTGGATTTGATTCGGGCGGTGGGTGAGGCAGCAGGATTTGGGGTTGAGTTCCGCAACATCACCTTTGATGGCATTATTCCTTCTTTGCAAGCAGGCACGGTGGATGCAGCCGTTGCCGCGATGACGATTACAGAAGCGCGATCGAAGGCGGTTTCTTTTTCGCGACCTTACTTTAAAGCCGGACTCGCGATCGCAGTCAGGAAAGGAACTCAAGGCATCAAGACCTTGGATGATTTGAAGGGGAAAACGATCGCCGTTCAGATTGGCACAACCGGAGCAAAGACGGCTCAAGCGATTCCTGGCGCTAAAATTCGCACGTTTGATGCCGCAGTTTTAGCCCTTCAAGAACTGAAAAATGGCAAAGTAGATGCGGTAATCCAAGATTCGCCAGTGACGTTATATGCCATCAAAACAGGTAATCTTGAGGGCATTGAAGTCGTGGGGCAACTGCTAACGGAAGAGTTTTATGGAATTCCGCTGCCGCTCAACTCTCCGAACTTGTCGCGAGTCAATCGAGGGCTTACCACCATCTTGCAAAACGGGACTTACGCTCAGATTTATCAGAAGTGGTTTAATGCCCAACCGCCTCAATTACCAGAATCTGCATTTGCCAATGCTCAGACGGCTCAAAAAAAGCCACCATTGGGATCGCTAAGTCTGATTCTGAGCGCACTCCCAACCTTGCTCAAAGGCACCCTGATTACGCTTCAACTCGCTGCTGTCTCAGTGTTTCTAGGATTAATTGCAGGTTCACTGATTGGAATTGCTCGTCTATCTACCATTAAACCTCTAAGCTGGGCAGCGAGAGCTTACATCGAGTTCTTTCGAGGAACGCCTCTGCTCGTGCAGATCTTTATGATCTATTTTGGGCTTCCACCCATCTTTCAATCGATCGGGTTGAGCTTCACGTTTAATCAGTTTACGGCAGCGATCGTTGCCCTTAGCTGCAATAGTGCAGCTTACATTGCAGAAATTGTCCGAGGGGGAATTCAGTCGATCGAGACGGGTCAATCTGAAGCCGCGCAGTCTTTAGGATTAGACTCTGTGCAAACGCTGCAATACGTAATTTTTCCCCAAGCAGTTCGACGGATGTTGCCGCCTTTAGGAAACACATTTATCAGCTTGCTCAAAGATACAAGTCTAGTCGCGGTGATTGGCTTTGAAGAAGTATTCCGACAGGGAAATTTAATTGTCGCCGAGAACTATCGCCCCTTTGAAATCTATGCAGCAGTTGCATTCATTTATCTAGCGTTAACGCTGCTTTCATCGCAAGGGTTCAGCTTTTTAGAACACTGGATGGACCCCGCAAAGCGGCATCAATCTGTGAAACATTAACACGGTGGCATTAATTATTTCTTGAGTTGGGGTTTGCTTGCCCTTGCAGAGAGGAACGATCGCGCCACAGCGTAATCGAGTTGTTAATCGGCTGTAGCTGTGCGCCCGGAAAATAAAAACTCAGAATGCGATCGCTCGTCCAGCCCAGTTTTCCTAAGTTGTAGGAACCTACCTGACTTAACCCAACGCCATGCCCCATACCGCCTCCAACAAATGCGTAACCTTTAAGCGCTTTATTTTTGTCTACCAGCGGCTCTAAATAAAACAGCAAGCTGGCAGGTGCCTCAAACGCATTTAACACATCATCTTTTTCTAGCTCGATCGTGCCTCGATCGGTCGTGACGGCTAGTTTTAGAACTCGTCCACCTAACGATCGCTGTGTCACCTGCAAGTTCCGAATCGTTTTAAAGCTGGCGAGAGAATGTTGAACGCTCTTTAAGTAAGAGTGAAGCTCTTGATTTAACTGAGCCAACGTAGTGTCATAACGCCAACGAAACATATCGGTGCCATCTTCGTTAAAGCCTTTCTTTTGACTGATAAAAGCGCGCAAATTCTGTTCGTTTGACAGACTGCGATTCTTTAAATCCCAAACCGGGTTAACAGAATCGATCACTGCACGCAGATAAGGACGATCCCAACCGCGCCAAACATCGCCAAAAGCAGCCGTTACGCCACCCGTTGTTGAAGAGTAAAGCGCATCGACCAACTCATTTTGATAAGTGAGAACCTGACCGCGCGTTGCCGCGATCGCTTGATCCGTTGCCGGAACCGCTCCATCAATTCCCCAATAAACCTGGCATTGAGTCGTGGCACACAGTTGATAATTGTCGATCGCAAATCGTCGCAGATTTCTCAATACATAAGTGCGGGCAAGAATTGCCTGAGCTTCTAATACAGGTTGAGGTGCCCAGCCGCCAATCTCGTGAGGGACAACTCCCCGCACATACGTTTCTAACGGCACCACATTGACGAGCGTAGAGTTGCCGTAAGCATTGGGCTGTAGTCGCAAACTCCCGGCGTAGGTGTGACTCGGCTGATCGTCTTTTTCGCGATCGACTCCAATCTGACCGTTTCCAGCCGTGATATCTAGCTGGTCTCGCGTGTAGCGATAGCCATTTAACACAAAAGACGGGCGCGGCACCTGTTTGAGAATTTGGGTATCAATCCGGGCAGTTTGGATGCCTTTTGCTTGCAAACTTTGCACTAATAACCGTCGTAATAGCGGCGTATTGTAGGTACTGCGTTTTGCCCAAACCTGCCAGCGATCGGGTTGAGCCAATTCAACTTCAATGCCTTGGGCGTGCCACTGTTCAGCCTTTGCTTCTGCCGTCTCAAAACTGCGATGGGTGCTGAAGACCACCCGTTCTTCAACCTGAGCCTCTGGCAAAGATTGCATCACAGTTTCTAGCTTCAGGCTCGACGTAATTAGGGTTTGCGGCTTACCGTTGGTGTTAAACCGCAGAGTCAGGCGATCGCCCGGAGCCGCCTTTAAGGTCATCACATCTTTGGCTTTGTCTCCAAACCGTTGCACCACGCCAATTTGTAGCTCTACATCAGTGGCAGCTTTGACCGGGCGAGTTGCAACAGTCAGACAGAGAGCAGTCAGTGCTGCGATCGACAGCCGATTAAAGGTGATTAAAGTCCTGATCACGGTAGCTCCTCGCTCGTGCAGAAATGGTAAGCGGTTCTCTGTCTAAAGATATACGTTTTTGATTGTAATCGTCTTATGGCGTGTGAGCGATTAAGCGTTTACAGAAATCAGAAGTTCAAGGATCAACTCGACGAGGTAGCGCTCATCGCTTACTGGCATTCAGGATGGTGAGTCCGACAATTTCATCATCATCGTCATAGCGAATCACAATGTCACTATCTGTCAACTCGCTATCACTAGCAGATTTTGGTGGGCTGTAGAAGTCAATGTAGAGAACATCAGCTTCTGAGTCGTAAAGCAAAAGGAACGGGCGTTTGGGCAAGCCTTGTAATACAGGCAAAAACTTGAGATAGTCTTGCGCTTCTTGAAAATTGGCTATGGCCATAGTTGCTGCCTTCTATTGAGAGAATTGATTCTTCGAGTTGGAAACGCAGTGATCACAAAACCATCCTCATTTTCCTCTCGATAAACGACAACCAACCATCGATCGGGTTCTAGTTCTCGCAGTGCCATTAACGCACCTTCGTTGCCTGCAAGGATGCGATCGGGTTTAGAAAGGGTATCGAGAACAAACTGTTGCTTATCTGCCAGAATGGTGTGTCGTTCAACGATATGTTCCCACCGTTCATCGGGTAGTCGAATGGTAATACCATTGCGGGAAAGGGCGATCATGTTTCTTTTGTACCGATACGCGATCGCAAGTGTCGCTCCTTTAGTTTAAATCCCCGTCGCCTCGGTGCTGCCTGCGATTTTCGGATTGTAGATTTAGAGAGCGATCGCCTTGTGGAGTGGATTTTGGAACAGCGATCGCCGTTGGACTTGTTGTATTTTTATGGAAGGCGATCGACCCATCCACATCAGCTATGCTTCTCAACACAAGCGAAATATTTGGGCGTTTACAGCAAAAGGTTTACCTACTAGACAAAGCATAAAAGCCTGGATAGAGCAAGCTAAGATGTTAGATAGCTCCTGTCTCGATTCATTCTTGCTGAGTTAATCACATACATTTTTCGACTAAATTTGCCGATAAGGAGCAGCATGATAGAGGTAAGAGCAAAGATAAGTGGAAAAGAAAACGCCAGGGCAGATTTGGGTGAAGCAAGATCAAAACCTGCTTGGTTAAAAAACCAGCACTTTCTACCTTTTCAGATGCTTAGTCCAGATGAGTTTGAAATCTTCTGCTATCTACTGTTGCTGCGCGAAAATCCGCAAGACAACATCTATTACTATGGAAAAACAGGTGATGCTGGTCGAGATATAGTTTGGCATAAAGATGATGGTTCTATAGAGCTTATTCAGTGCAAACGTTATCAAATCAACGTAAGTATTAATGAAATTCGCACTGAAATTGCAAAGCTATATGTCAATTGCCATAAACAGGTGATTCCTGAAAAGCCAACCAGCGTAGTTTTTTATGTTGTTCCAGATCTAACTGCACCTGCCCAAGATCTTATACTTCATGCCGTAAAGTGGCTCGAAATTGCTGAAGATGTGTTGAAAAGTTATTTGAAGAAACAATTCAGCAGAGAATTGCTTGAATTTGCTCTAACTTGGAGACCAGCACTCTCTAGACAAACAGCTATTGAATTAACGGAGAGAGCAAAAAAGCATCAAACTCTAATAGAGGAATTCTTTGGCTACCAAAAGGTTATTGATACAACAGTTCTTGACCAATTCCGACATGAAGTGCTTGAGGAATTTAGAAAGACTCAAGCACTTCTTTTACAACCAAAATCACCAAACGCTTCAGTTGCTCTTCAGAGTCTGCTTGTTAAAGCAGAAGAAGAAAACCTAGGACTTAGCTTCTCTATTAGTCAAACTTCTCAGAGTAGTACCGTCATTTTGACTGCTAAACCATCTGCTGGAGCAGTTCAGTTTGCAAGTTTGGTTTTTTCAGATACGGAATCGGGAAGTAGAGGTTTAGAAAAATTCAGGCTATTGACAGAAGAAGGTAGACTGATTGAGCTAGAGCCGGATGAATACAATTGGCAATGGAAAATGAGATTACCTGAAATAGGCTCACCTCCTTTTAGGCTAACAACACTCAAGTTGATTCCCAACGTTCCTGAATATCAAATTCCCTGTCGTGTCGAGGTTTTACAGGGTAATGAAGTTATTTGCACGGTTCCCTTTACTTACTTTCGTATCTTAAGGATTGGAACAAAAGAAATAGAATTTTGCATAATTGGTGGACAGTTGCAAGGAGAACTATCATTCGTCTCTTCTTTCGAGAGAAACAATACTCTTCTCACTTACAAAGGATTCAGTCTATGCTCTATCCCGGTAAAACAAGCCAAATCTGCTATAGAGTTAATGCTGGCACTTCACACACACGGCAAATTAAGGGTGATTTCATTAAAAGACGAAGATGTTCTGATAAAAGATGTAGAAGCTAATGAAAAGAGTAGTAACTTTGCTAAGGAAGAGTTTGAAAATGCATTTAGATTTCTTGAGAAACTGGACAAAGTTAATCAGGCTTTTAACCTTAACATTTTATATCCAGAGGATATGTCTGCTGAGATAGAAGAACAAGCAGATGTAATAGTGAACGCTATAGAGAAGGGGAAAGTTGAACATACCGAAGGTACGGTTTCCTTGTTCTACACACCTAAGCAAGCTTTGGAAGTTTTAGAATCTTTTGAGAGTAATGGAAATTTTGAGCTTACCCTAACAGCAGAAACACAATACTCTCTCCTGGATCAGAAATTAGACATGGGAGAAACTGAAGTAACACTTATAGGTGTTTCTCTTATTGAAAATGCTGAACTAAGTAGAGCAACTTTTACGGAAGCGCAGAACTCAGGATTAGAAAAAGTAGATATACGCCTTAGATACAGCGGATCTATAGAGAAATATTGCCGTTGGTTTAAAGAAGATAATCAATAACTCCGCCGCAAGCGGACGGCGTATGAGACAACCACTTTTTAGCACTTCTTACGCCTCAAGGGGCAGGAAATCTACCCTTGATGAGATTAAAATATTTGCAACTCATAGTCATAACGAGTATGATATAGAGGCAAGGCAACTAAGAACACGATGGTTAGAATTCAGGAAGTCCCGATTAACCAGATTCGTCGTCCGCTCTTTCGACAAAACGATCAGGAAAAAGTCGCTGCACTCATGACCTCGATCGCTGAAATTGGTTTACAAGAACCCATTGATGTCTTAGAAGTAGACGGTCAATATTATGGGTTTTCGGGCTGTCACCGCTATGAAGCGTGTAGTCGTTTGGGGCATGAGACAATTTTGTGCAGAGTTCGCCGTGCGCCGCGATCGATTCTGCAAAAACATCTAGCCTAAAGTTGAGTCACTTTCAATCACACATTACTAACTAAAGAAACCCTATGCCTACTAAAACTTCTGGTATGCCTATTGACCTTGGCATTGATCCCCAAAAGCGCCAAGAGATTGCCGAAGGTCTATCGCGTTTGCTTGCTGACACTTATTCGCTCTATCTCAAAACTCACAACTTCCACTGGAACGTGACTGGGCCGATGTTCAACACCCTTCACCTGATGTTTGAGACTCAATATACCGAGTTAGCGCTTGCCGTAGACTTAATTGCAGAACGCATTCGATCGCTGGGCTTTCCCGCTCCTGGCACCTATAGCGAATATGCAAAACTTAGCTCGATCGAAGAAACTCCGGGCGTTCCCAAAGCTGAAGAGATGATTCGGCTGCTCGTGCAAGGGCAAGAATCTGTCGTGCGAACCGCCCGATCGATCTTCCCAGTCGTAGATGACGCAAATGACGAACCCAGCGCCGATCTCCTGACTCAGCGGATGCAAATTCACGAAAAAACTGCCTGGATGCTCAGAAGTCTGCTGGAATAGCGACGAGTTTTGAGCTATGAGTTAGAGAGTTAGTCTGCAACTCATAATGCTATGAATCGTCATCTAAATTACACCTCTCAGTTGCAGGATTTGATGCGATCGAGAGGTGTTTCTACGTTTAAAGAACTCAGTCAAAAAGCAGGCATTTCTGAAAAACAAATCAGGCGGCTGCGGCAGGGTCAAATTGGTCAGATGCGGCTAGAAGCGCTCCAAAAACTTAGTCAAGCCTTGCAGGTGTCAATTGCCGATCTTCTGACTACCTTTCTAGAATCTGAGAAGGAACCTACGCAAAACTCTGCTTCTCTGCAACGCGAATATCAACGACTGCAATCCCAACTCGTGCAGCAGCGAGAAGATCTCTGGCAAGAATTCCAGCAAACGAGCCTTCAAACCCTAGAGCCGTGGCTGTTGCAGTGGTCAGCCGCCACTTACGCAGCCCAACAAAATCCTCAGTTGAGCGCTGCAAAGCTATTGCCTTTGATGCGTCCGATCGAGCAACTTCTTCAACAGTGGGGCATCGAAGCGATCGGCGCAGTCGGCAGCGAGATTCCTTATGATCCCCATCGTCATCAACTGATGAGCGGCACTGCTGAATCGGGAGTATTAGTTCGAGTGCGTTATGCGGGCTATCAACAGCACGATCGTTTACTCCATCGCGTCAAAGTTGGCCCAGTCTTGTAAATCAGTCTCGTAGTCCAAGTCAAGAGTTCGCTCTTAAAAAACTCGACCTATTCATCCTAGCGTTGCAGAAGTCTTGATCCCTTGGTTAAAAAAGTTCTGCCGTAGTGTTTCATTAGATGTATAGTTTTCCTATTCTTAATTTTTAAGTAAGTACATGCTGAAACGTTTTCGCTCGTTGAGTTTGATCATTGTTCTAGGAAGTTTAACCCTCGCATCAACTGCCGATGCTGGGCTGTCTAGCACCTTAACGGCTGAAGTAGGCGGGTTGAGAAATCGCAACGGACAGCTTTGCTTTAGTGTGTTTTCAACGAGTCAAGGCTTTCCAACTAACGGCGCAAACGCAGTGCAGAAAAAGTGTGTGAAGATCACCACCAGCCCAATGAAAGTCGCCTTTAAACAATTGTCACCCGGACGTTATGCGATCGCCGTCTTGCACGACGAAAATAACGACAAACAGGCAAATCGAAATTTTTTGGGGCTGCCAACAGAAGGGTTTGGGTTTTCGAGAAACCCGACGATCGTGGCAGGCCCACCCAAGTTTACCGAGTCGGCAGTTTCTGTTGCAGGTCAAAATATAACAACCCAGATTCAATTAAAATACCTGTTGGGTCAGTGAATCGCTCCATACTATTTTTTTTAGCAGCAAATACAGACTCCATTGGGCTGATTAGAGTTCTCGACGCTTCATCCCTACGAGCGATGTTATCGGTATTTAGATTTGTTGCAATGGGAAAGTGAATCCGAACTGGAGTAGTGAATAAAATGCGTAAGTTAAACATTGGCTTAACAGAAGAGCAACGCAAAGGAGTGACTGAACTGCTCAACCAAGATCTGTCTAACACCTACCTACTGATTATTAAAACCAAAAAATATCACTGGGATGTGACTGGGCCTGAGTTTCGCTCACTCCATCTGATGTGGGACGAGCAATATCAGATTTTAAGCACAAGCGTAGATGCGATCGCTGAACGGGTTCGGATGTTGGGCGGCTTTCCGGTTGGCACGGCTGAAGGGTTCATAAAGTATTCCTCGATCAAAGAGCATACTGGTGACGTGCCCCCTTCTGATCAGATGGTGTCTAACTTGGTAGACGACCACGAGCAAATCATTCGCGGTCTGCGTGAACACATTGACAAATGTGATGAAGAATTTCATGACCAAGGCACCGCAGACTTTTTGACAGGCTTGATGGAAGGGCATGAAGAAATGGCTTGGATGCTCCGCTCCTTCATCGAAGGCAAAGCCATCCAACCCGATGGTCAACAAGCCCCTGCCAATCTTAAGTTTCCTGCGGGGGTCGGCAGCTAGTTAGTTGAGTTCTCTCACTGGTCAGTAAGTAGGCGTAATTAAACCTTAAAAGGGGATGAGCAATAAACTGTCTATCCCCTTTTCGCTTATAGAAGTGACGTAAGCATAAAGAGACGGGTCAAATTAGTCGGAAGCTCTCTGTTTAGACGCAACGGCAAGGCAGGACTAGAAAGCGATTGGGCATAGGCAGAAGTTAAGAACGGCGCGTAAGTTTTGGCTTCTGGACTTGCTTGTTTAATGAAAGCAAGGCTAACTCCTTGCAGCAGTCGGCGTAGCGGTTCAACGTCCTGACCGCGACGTTCTTTAACCAGCGTTCCCTGAACGATCGCGCCGCCAAAACTAGTGGGGTCACTAACGCTCAAGTGCGTACTTCCGATCGCAGTTAATAAATATTTTGGATTAGGTAACTGAGCAAACGGCTGAAGCTGTTGGCTAAATGCCGGAGCCAGCGTGTCATCAGTTCCGGTCAGAATCAGGGTAGGTGTTGCCACCTGCGACAGACCCGACTTGCCAAAAATCTGTCCGATCGCCGGGTTGAGAGCGATCGCTTGCCCAACTCGTGGATCTCGTAGGCTGAGACGATGCTCTGATAACCCCGTTGCAGCACATTGCAACCAGTCAGCCGGGACGCGCTGCAACAAATTGCTGCTCTGACAAAACTGGCGCAACTGATCTAGGTTTAGTTCTGCACCCGCTAATGCCAGCGCTTCATAGCCTCCCAAAGAATGCCCAATCACAGTTACTTGTTGAGTGTTGAGCTTGCCTTGAAGCGAACCTGATTCCTGATTGAGCCGAGTCAGTTCGTCCAAAATAAAGCGAATGTCTTGGGGACGATCGATAAACTCTTTCGCAGGAACCAGTTGATCGAGATTGAGCGAAATCGGCGAACTATTGCGAGACGTAGAAGGATGTTCGATCGCGGCCACAGTCAAACCGTGTGATGCCAAATGACGAGCCAGATAGGCTAAAAACTTTCGGTTTGCTTCAAATCCCGGCACCAGCACTACCAGCGAACCCTGCGTTTTTCCGCTCCAATAAAGATCGACGGGCAAACTGCGATTTCTGGCACGATCGTAGAGGGTAAGCGTCTGTTGCTGCACCAATTCCGCACCCAGAGCAGCGGGATCAAAACTCGATCGAAAGTCGGTGCCTTCAGTCTTTAGACTCCGCTCTAGCAATGAGCTAACCGCTTGACTTTTCCAATAAGAAAAATTGAGCTGGGAGGCAATTCCGATCGCTTGCGAAACGTCGATTGTCACGGTTTCTTGCGGGATCGCTTTGAACACTGCGATCGCATCTAGCCCATTTGCTTGTCGAGCCGCCAACCAAAAGCCCGCTTGAATTTGCTCAACGGTTAGCTCTGGCACCGCTTTCTGCAACGACGATAAAAGCTGCCTTCCTGAAGGCGACTTCAACAGGTCATTAACGATTTGCTCGCCAAAATTGGGGTCTAGCTGCAAGCGACTCGTGAGCAATTTTCGCACTTCTGGGGTCAGCACAGGTGCATAAAGTTGCAGCGTTGAGGAAACTTCTCCCGTTTTTGCGAAGCGTTCTAAATCTCCAATAGACACTGACTGCTCAAATGGGCCCAGGCGCAAATTTAACCGTTCTGCCGTCAAACCCGGTGTTGCAGCTCCGACAGCCAGCGCGATCGAGAGACTGCTAAACAAACTGTAGGAGAAGGGGTTCAGAAATTGAGGTAATCGTTTCTGTCTTTCTACGGATCTTAGGGATCGCTTCACAATTGTCGTCCTGTGCCAGTGCGTCATTCAACAGCTTAATTGTAGAACTGACACAAATTCTTCGCCCAGGTTCCCACGCGATTAGAAGCATTTCGCTCGATCGGCAAGCTCTAATCGTCTAAAAGCTCTACAGCTCCACCTATCACACCAGATTGAAGTGGATTGACTTGATCACGCTCAGTTCTGACCCATGTTTTCTGAGGACGAATCAGAAAATTAAAGTAAAGCGGAACCTTCCAGAGAATGTAGAAGGGGATCGCAAGTAGCTCACGTAGAGGCAGATCAGCCCGCCCAAACTTTGCCCACGCTGCGAAAATTGCACTGATCAGGACTAGCCCTGTGATCGCCAGCAAACCCGTTGGTATCCAGGATGCGCCAAAACACGTCGCTACCAAGGCACTTAAGCTAAATCCTATCCACAAGACCACCAGCAGAGAGAGTGGAGGAACGCACAGATCTAGGGCAAGGGCTAACAGATCGAAACGTCTTTTCTGCAACGCAGCTTTTAGCAACACAGGAACATAAGTCAAGATCGATTGAAGATGTCCATGCTCCCAGCGAGTTCTCTGAGTTTCAGCCGCTTGATCATGTTGCGGCAGACGACCCGTTACATTGGCATCTGAGCAAAAAACAGGGGCATATCCAGCGATCGTCAAATCTAAGCCGAGTTTCATATCTTCGACAATATGACTACTTGCTAAGTCAACCGAGCCAATGACCGACCAAGGAAACGCCATGCCTGTGCCCGTGAGTAAGCAGGGCAATCCCAAGCGCCCAAGCCCACTGGGACGAACCAGGTTTTTCACCTTGAAGGCAAAGGCAGAAATAGAATGCTTAGGGCTTGCGGAGGACGGCTGTTCCATCAAATAGGTTGCCTGCATCGGTCGTCCTGTCGCCAGCGCCCTCTGGGTCAGGGTTTCGATTGCTTTTGGCTCAACCTGGCAATCGGCATCAACGATCACAACCACATCAGGCGGGTCAGTTTCAGTAAAGCGCAATCCATAATCCAGGGCATAGCCTTTGCCGATGCGAGTCAAATCTTGACGCTCAATGACGATCGCACCTGCTGCACGGGCGACCTCTGCGGTTGCATCACTACAGTTGTCTGCAATGACTACGAGGCGATCCTGCTTTTTTAAGATGGCTAACAGCCCAACTAACGTAGACCGAATGCCCATTGCTTCATTGTGAGCAGGCACCAGCACCACAACTCTAGTATCTTGCCAAAGACATTGATCTGTGGGAAGGGATGTTGGGAAAAGAGCGGCAATGCACTCAGTCAAAAGAATAAGGCTCAGAAATAGAATGCCAAATGCACCGACGTATAGAACAGTATCAACTCCCAAAATCAAAAGCTGACTCATTGACATTAGTGATCACCTCGATCGATTCTTAAAATAGATTTAAATCTAGAGAGTCATGAGCAAGCAGACTCTACTTAACTTTTACCTGATTCTCTAAAGAGAGTAGACAATTGCAAGGGGGAAATCACGAGTCTCAAGTCTAAGATTTCTAGGACGTTCTATAAACCTTTTAGCTTATGGTCGCAAATCGCCCCTTCAGTAGACTGGGGTTGATCAAGCAGAGATTGTTTCTCGTAAGACCAGGGGTTTTGATAGAGCTTGAATCGCTGTTTAATGATCAACCAAAAAAACGGTAAGTCGTCAACAATGTATCGCTTCCAAAGTCTTTTAGGTTCACAGAGAGTTCTATGAAGCCACTCTAAACCTACCTGGCTCATCCACTTGGGCGATCGTTGAATGTTGCCTGCTTCAAAATCTATCGTCGCACCGATTGCGAGAAAGAGTTTAACGTTTTTTAGTTGATCTTTATATCTAGTGAGCCAGAGTTCTTGCTTAGGAGCGCCAACTCCGATCGCTAAAACGGTTGCTCCAGACTGATCAATCAGATCAATAATCTTCTGGCACTCTTCTTCATCTTTCTCAAAACCAAAAGTGGGAGAATACGAAGCAATAACAATATCTCGACCCACTTTCAAATTAATCTTTTTCTGAGCTTGCTTTGCAACACCTGGAGCCGCTCCTAGCAAAAAAACTTTGACGTTTTTGTCGTGCTTGTAATAAGTATAAAAAGCTGGAAAGAGATCTGAACCTGAGAGCTTTTCTGGGAGAGGCGTACCTAAAAAGTTAGATGCATAAAGCAAGACTTGGCTATCACAAACTCTGTAATCACTCCCTTGATAAGCTAAATAGAAGTCTTTATCTTTTTGCAGCTTGATGAGATGATCTACATTTGTGGTAAAAACAACACCACCGAAACGCAGTTTGTCTAGCAACTCAAGCATTGTGATGTTGTGGAGACCAATATTGAGTAATTTGACCTGTCCCATCGCACCCATCCTAAAATCTTCTATTACTATTCTTGAAGCACTAAGCTGAGAGCAATTAGGGCTTCTACTAAAAATTTGAGTAGCACAACCTACTTATGCGGCATACATTGAAGCATGGAAAGCTTTATCAAACTCTGGCTTTATGTTTCAGAAAACTCAGGAGTAGGGAAGCAGAAGTCGTTACACACCCATCCCTTGACCTCAGCCAGTACTCAGGAAAATTGCTCGATTTTGCTTATGTCTAAGTAGACTCGGTACGTACAATCTAAGTGGGTCTGTAAGGGAAGTCAACCTGCATATCTGCATATTTACTGAATCTTTATCTACAGTGTCAGTTGCTTTCTTGAAAACAAGTCGTGAAATCACGTATGATGCCAGGTCGTTTTAAGTAGGTAGTCAAAATTACTTAGACTCTTAAGGAAACTCAATAGTCTTAATTGTCAACCAACAAGTTTCAAGTGTCTTAAGCTGTCCTAGGAAATGATTATTAATACATCTACCTTTAGAGATACTTTAGAAGTAGATGTGTTGCTTTATTTACCTGCTGA
Source organism: Phormidesmis priestleyi ULC007 (assembly GCF_003003695.1). Lineage (NCBI taxonomy): Bacteria > Bacillati > Cyanobacteriota > Cyanophyceae > Leptolyngbyales > Leptolyngbyaceae > Phormidesmis > Phormidesmis priestleyi. The sequence goes on along the minus strand of NZ_PVWG01000011.1, from coordinate 131,370 downwards.
ACCACTCCAGCTTCAAAGCTCAATCGGCGGCTTCTAACGATCGGAAGACGCTAAACCTACCAAGCTAGTATTGACTTAACAGTAACTATCTCTGTATTTGACTTTTTTACTTGTCCACAAAGAGAAGTATCTTTAGCTAAAACGTTAGGGTAATAATTGCAGAACTAAAGGCGCTTATAGTTAATAAATGTAGAAAATCAATTGAGATTTTTAAACGCTATGGCTTTGAAGTATTCTTGCATCTAACATGTCCAAAATCTTGCTATCTTGGGCTGGCTCAAACTTTCTCGCAAAATGAATATCGTCTTGAATTAACACTGGATAATCTTTAGCACTGAGTGTACGAGGGCGACTGCTATCATCTGCACTGGCAAAGTCAAGATAACGCTTGCAGTCATTACAAAAATTGAACTGCCCACTGTTCATTAAGATGGTTTGTATAAATGACTCATTAGGGCACACCGTCCTTCGATAATATTCAACTACTTTCGGGTTTTCTTGAAAAAAATCGTATAGATATCTGACACATTTGCTGGAAAGAGCGTGATAGTAAGAGCCGCCGTAGCATAAGAATTTTTCATTAAATATCGGTAAGTGAGCATTAGCGCCCACCATCAAACAGTCGTAGATTGAAAAAACTCTTAGAAAAGGCTGAACTCTTTCGATCGCGAGTTCCAACCGACCCAGCACTTTGCCTTGAAGTGTCTGCTTAGAGATCACAAGGCCCGATCGCCAATACTGATATAAGTAGCGGTTACGTCCTTCCCGACTTCCCCAAGGATTTTCTTTAGTATCAGAAAAGGCTTCAAAATAGTTGAGGAAGCCATCATAGCGGGTCAGTTCTAAAAACTTCTCAATGACCGAAAGTGGCTGAGTTGGATAATCTTGACCAGAAAGATTAATCACCCAATCAAACTGAGTCTGATGAGCATAAGCCCACTCGATCGCGTCTAGATAACCCTGAAGCATTGAGAAATCTCCACGTCCTCCTTTACCTTCGAGCTTAAGCACTTGAGCGCCCAAACTTTGCAGTGGCTCCACATCTAAATGACTGACTGTATAGTCATGACTGATGATAATTTCCGAAGCTGAACTAGACGTTTTGATAATCTTAGCTAGGCGATAAATTTGTTCAGGATCTTTGAATGTTTGGATGATGTAGAGTATTTTGGTCATGGCACAGCTTCTAGAATTTATCTAAACAATTAAGCTAGCTGCTTAGGGAGTTTTAGGATTCAGCTCACAGCAGAAAGGATATTTCTATGTAGAATCAATCCAGATTATTTAAGCTCGTATTGAAGAATTCGATTCTGTTAATTCGTCTTTGTTCTCTTAACCATTAACTCTTCAACCTGTTCATAAAAACACTGAGGCAAAAGCTTAAGCACATAAGCAGCCCCTAGAGTCATCAGAGTGCGACGCGGCTGTTCTAGAATCATCTGCCAGTAATTCGATAGAGCACGATGCATCAGATTTGTAGCTGTCGAACCTGACTTCATTCGGACTGCGCTCCGAGCTAGATATCGCAGAGAATAGGCTCTAGCTGGCTTCTCCCACTGATCCATCAATTCTGGGGCATAAGTGCGAGTTTTCTCAATCACCTTCTCTAGAAAATCTAACTGATTGAGCAGGTTGGCAGACAAGCCTCCTGAGTTAACTCGGTAGAGCGTTAGGGCATCAGGAATTCCGGCGATTTGCCACTCAGTCTGAATTGCAACCCGTAACCAGCAATCAAGATCTTCCGCTTGCCGGAAACCTTCATCAAAGTAAAATGTTTCTTCGCTGCCGTTAAGATTGCCCTTAAAAGCGATCGCTGCCATTGTTTCCCGTCTCAAGATGGCTGCCGAACCATTCCCGATCGGATTATCTATCAGCAAATCGGACGGCTCAATCTGCTGCAATTTTGGCTTCGTATAGGTTCCTAGAGAAGTTCCAGCTTCATCAATAAACTCAGAACGACTGAAGCTGACTCCAACGTTGGGAAATTTCTCTAAGTGATCAATGTGCTTTTCTAATTTATTGGGTAGCCAGAGATCATCACCATCTAGTAAAGCTAGATAATCGCCTTGGGCATGACGAATCCCTGTATTTCTAGCGCCTGCTAGACCTCGATTGATTTGATGAATCATTTTGATTCGGGGATCAGTAAACTGTTTGCACACTTCAACACTGCGATCAGGAGAGCCATCGTCCACAAGCAGCAACTCAAAATTCTGATAGGTTTGCTCCAACACAGATAGAACCGTGTCAGCGATATAGCTCTCAACCTGGTAAACCGGAATGATAACGGAGACTTTTTTCATAATTTCTGTAGCTCCTAATTCATGCTCGACTCTGTTTGATATGAGGGAACGTGTAGTAAGTTGCCCAAAGCGTAAACAGCGGCATTGAGATCAGGTGCACAATCAGAACAGCAGACGCAACTCCGACTGCTTGCCACTGTACCCCAATCATCAAAGCACCGATAAATAGGGTCGTAAACAGAACATCCCAGCGCAAAACCAGGTGAGGTTTACCAGAAGCAACCAGCAGTTGGGAGGCTGCCTCTGCAAAGGGGCGAGGCAGCGCTGACAGGCAAATTAAGATCAGGACTGGAATGGCTACAACCCACTTTTGACCAAAGACGATCGGCACATAGAACGGAGCCAGACTCACTTGCAGAAAAACAAGCGGAATGATGATGAGTGCGATCTTTTTAAGGCTACTAAAATAACGCTGTTTGAACTTCTCAAAATCTGACCGCACCTCGCAGAGATAGGGAAAGGTTGCGGTTCCTAATGCACTGATCACGCTCAAGCTGATTCCTAGACCTGCATTGAAACCAAAGTAGTAAAGCCCCAATGCTTCGATTCCTAGGAATCGTCCAACAATTAGATAATCTAAGTTGTTTCTCAGAGTCCTAAGAAGTTGTACACCCAGAATGTTTTTGCCGAAGCCGAGAATTTCCTTCCAATGCTTAGTAGTGAAGGCAGAGGTCGGTCGCCACTGATGACTCACCCAATAGATGTAAACGCCGACTGGGGCGGCTATCACCCACGGTAAGACGATCGCCCACACGTGGAAGTTCAAAAGTGCAAAAATAATCGTAAGAACGTGGCTAAGTGAATTCTGAATCACGTTATGAATAGCCGTAATCTTTAAATTATTATCTCGATGAATTCGGGCAAGTTTGACTGAGGAAAAGGGCCAAATTAAGTAAGGCAATCCTGCAACACAAATTAGCGGGATCAACGTGCTGTTGTTATAAACCAAGGAAATTGGGAAAGCAGCCAGACACTGAAGGAGAAATAGCCCGATAAACACAACCCAATTCAGCCAGTACCCAGAATTACTGAGTTCTTCTACCTCTGCTTCATCTGCCTGAATGATTTTTGAGTTTACACCAACATCAATAAACACGCGGGTAAACTCGGAGACTGCTGACACAATTGCTGCCAAGCCATAGTCACCAGGGCTTAGAAGACGCGCCAAAGCGACCGTTACTCCCAGTCGAACAAACCGGAGAATTAACTCAGAGCTGCCCAGCCAGCCAATATTACGGACAAATTGGCTAGAAAGTTGTTCCCTAATTTTGCCCCTAAATTGCTCTGCAAAACTCATGGTTGGTGACAACTGAATGGATAGGAAGGGTCTAGATTTGCCACTTAGTTATCTAGAGCGGTGGGCAAACAGTCAATGGACAGTAGCCTGACTCAGGTATCAACAGTGAACACTTCTCTGGTCTATTTACTAACTCAGGCTTCATGAGCCGTTAGGAGACTGAAAACTTTTCTTTCGGTTGAAATGCCATTCCGAGCATGAGCAAGCCAGGCCAATAGAGATAGGTCGGAGCTTCAATATCTGCACCATTTGTGCAGATGACTAGAAGAATGATCAAACTTAGCCCCAGCTTGGCAACCTTGTTATATTGGGCTTTCACCAATAAGTCTGCAAAACTCCAAGCTAAGGGTATCAAAAACGCAAGAAAACCAACAACTCCCTTTAGATAGAGAAGATCAGGCCACTGATTGTGGGTGCCGATCGGCATCCCTTCCACAGTTTCAGGCCCTCGTTCAGCGATAAACCCATGCCCCCAGATGGGTGCATCCTTCTCCCATCGAGCGATCGCGATGTCTGCCAATCTCTTTCTGACTCTCTCTGAACCTTGTCGGAAGCTTGTGAAGGTCGTCTCATAAAAAGTCTTCCAAGAGTCAAGCAGCAGTGGCGCGAACAGCCCTGTTAAGAAAGCTGTCACTCCTCCTGCAAGCCTGACGGGCCAGGTGAAACTGGTCAACAGCCATGTCAAGATAGGAACGATCACTAAACACAGGGTTGTCATTCTAGAGAACGAACCCACAACCATGATGGTTGAACCAAGCACTCCAGCCCACCGCCACCGCTTGTCAGATTCTTGAAGTGCTATCAAGAAAAAAACAGCCCCTACGATTCCCAAAGAATTTGCATAGGGTGTGAATAGGTTAAGCCGAAACTCGTTATCTATTCCACTCAGCGAAGGCGGAAACCCCAAAGGCGCAACAGTGTATGGCATCGGATCTCCCCGAAAGACATACCACCAAGGAGTGAGATAAGTAGGGAAGATGTTTGCTTTAGATGCTAAGTAGGCGAGCAGAGCCACCGGAATGCTCTGGATGCAAAGATGGCAAACAGCCCGATACACCAACTGTGGACGAATGTTAAGGCAACCAGCTAGCGGAAATAAAGCCATGAGGGCCCACGATCGCGTCCATGCCAATGAGCCTGAAGCTATTTTGATCGCTCCCAAATCGAAGTCTATGTGGGCTGCGATCACAGCCACCTCCATCAACGACATGGAGACAACCCACACCCAAACAGAGACAGGGATCACAATTCTGTTGGGCCAGGGCGTATCGGCATCTTGGTGCCACAGTTTATAACCTAGATAAATCACAAGAAGCCAGGCCAGAATGGGAATCCAGACATACATTGCCCCTAAAAGGGTAATCCCGTAAGTACCAACGATGGAGTACCAGACTAGCTTTTCTTCAAAATTCCGAGGGTTTATCACTTCTAGCCTCACTACATACGAAGTTAATTGAAGTTGAACGTTAACTTAGAGAACCGTGAGAACTAGATCTGTTGACTAGTCATATAACTTGTTCAGTCTAAGCGTCAAAGTGTTTAGAGTTGTCGTTTCTAGATGTTTTGAGGAACGATAAAATTGCATTTAGTTTCACTAGATTAAAAACACAGTTCAACGTTTTGAGGCTGCTACGAATGAGAATTTAGCGAAGGCTTGTTCAGCGATTTTTTAAGGTTGCTGACAAATTTGTAGGGCAAAAGCTGCATTAACACCAGCTTAATTGCTAACTTTTGAGTGTTCTTATCTAAAAGAATTTTGGGTTCAAGGCGAACTGCTTTCCTCAGCTTTTGACTAGCTTGGTTAACAGCAGCATCAGTCAATTCATAGCTGATATACTGTTGAGAAAAGTATCGGTAAGCACAAGCTAGACTGCGACTTTTAAGAGATTGAAACTCTGGTGGAACTGTTTGAAAGACCCTCGTGATGTGAGCCACAATATCTCTCTCCATCACATCCACTTTAGACGTTGCTGATTGAGATGAACGTAGGTAAATGATTTGATGCTTTGGCACTAAAACAAAAGTGCAGATAGCGGCTAATCGTATATAAAACTCCCAGTCTTCTGCATATTTTAGAGGGGCATAAAAATCGCCTACAGCCTCGACAAATTGCCTGCGGATTAGAACATTAGAGCCGTTGAGAATGAAGTTCTCAATCAGCAATTGAGGATAGACGTTACCCTCGTGAAAAACGGGTTCTTGTGCATATAAAACAGCGCCTTTCTCATCTACAAAGGTAGTCCAACTATAGGCAACTCCTGCTTCTGGGTTCCTTTGTAGAGCTTCTAGCTGAAGCTGTAATTTGTCTGGCATCCATAAATCATCAGCATCAATGAATGAGATGAAATCTCCGATCGCACGTTGAATCCCGCGATTGCGAGCGACTGAAACACCTCCGTTCTGGTATGAGAAAACCTTGAGCCGTGAATCTTGCAGTGTATTTGCTAAATCAACGGTGCGATCGGTTGAGCCGTCATCAATGACGATCAGTTCGATGTCGGAAAACGTCTGTTTTTGAACCGATTCAAGCGTCGCTAAGATAGTTTTCTCGGCATTGTAGGCAGGAATAATTACAGATACGATCGGCATAAATCTTGTTTCCTAGCACAAACAAACCCACTCGCGTCGGCTTAACCGATCAAGTTAGATGGCAGAACCTTAAGTTAAGAATTCAAGAGGTGATTGCTCGACCTCATCGTTAAGGATTTCATCTGAGTGTGCTTCTGAGAAGGAAGCATTTTAGAGTTTGGCAGAAGAGTTTGCTTCGGTATCTGGATAAGCCCCCCGATCGATCGATCGGGTAGGTTTAGAATCTGACGTTAGGGGTTTAGCCTCTGGATGATTTAAGTCAATGGCTGAGGCTTGTCTAGATGACATTCTGCGCTTGCGAAGCCACAAACCCAATATTCCACTGGATATCAAAATGGAACCCAACGCTGCACCCAGTAAAACAAAAGACTTTTTGGGCGAGCTAGGGGTCTCAGGCAAACTCGGATCTGACACCATCTGAATCTGGGGATAAGAACCAAAGAGTTCAGCCTTGCCAAGATTTAGACTCCCTAATGTAGAAGAGAAGACCGCTTCAGAGATTTGCATGTCTCGCTTCAATCCGTCTAGCGCAGAGCCGTACTGAGCCAGGGTTTTAAGCTTTCCTTCTAGCTGAATGATTTGCCGCTCTAGCGTTGCGGCACTGGCTCGAAGACCTTGTTCAGTGACTTGGGCAGTGATAACTTCTTGAAAAAGGGTATCGCGGGCGCTGCCTGTTCTCACTTCATTGGTGCTGTTGCCAATATTTAGTTGAGCCAGAGTCGCCGGGTTGACTGATCGTCCCAAAAGCGATCGACTGCGATCGAGCATAGCGGCTCTAGCAGCTTCTTGCTTCATTCGTTGCTGAACGATCGCGGGGTGGTTGGGTCCTAGCCTGGCGCTCAGAAGCTCACTTTCAGCCGTAGCTGTGCTGTAATCTTGGAGGTTGCGTAGAAACAGTTGATCTGAATTTAACGTAAACGCATCGGCAGCTTGTGGGGCAGAGACGTTTAAGTTAGCAGAGAGCTGTTTTAACCGAGCACTGGCTTGCTGTTGCTCTGCTAGAAGAACCGCTCTTTGCTTACGCAAATCTTCGATCGCGCTAGAGAGCTGGTCAATTTGGCTATTAGAAACTAGCCCTGAACGAGCTTTATAGCTAGAAAGACGCTCTTGGGTTGATTCAAGATTCTGCTGTGAATCTTTTAAGGCCGCCTTGATGCCTTGATTTTTCTCAATCGCCTCCTGCTGCCTCAGTTGAACCAGCTTTGCCTCAAATGCTTGATAAAGCGCGATCGACTTATCTTTAGATTCTTGAGGAGTGCTGCCCTTGACCTCAAAAGTCATCAGGGTCGAGCTATCGACAATCTTGACGCGAGGCGCACCAAACTTTTGAACACTCATGTTCAATTGTTTAGCCGCATCTGCTAGAACAGAGTCACTCGTAATGATGTATTTGTAGTTTTCGCGCGGATCTTGAGTTTTGCTGTCAAAGGGCGAAGTAACCTGCGAACTTCCTCCGCCAATTTGAGGCAAGTTGACACTGCTGCTTGAGCGATTAGCTGGCAGAGTGAGTGCCCATTGGCTAGTGAAACTTGGCTTTGCAACGTTCAGGAACAGAAGAGCCAAACCCCAAATAGAAGCATTTGCAACCAGACCCAAAAGCAGGTATCCCTGCCAGTCGTTGCGATCTACAGAGGGTTTAGCCGGATAGGAAGAGGCTTTTGTTAGCTCATTCATAAGCATTAACGGAAGATTCCTCTTAGTATATTAAAGGGATTGAGGATGTCAGTGATAAAGCGAAGCACCCCTGATGTGTTCTCGTTTTTAGAGTCGTAACAAACAATCCCATCCCGTGGCATCAGGAAAGGATTGTTTGTATTGTCGGTAGAATTTCTTAAAAGAGTTTCAACCGGCTGATCGATGACGGTGGTTTTCCCAGTAGTGCGATCGGTCTGCATGAGAGTGACTCGACGTTTTCCGCTTGTGGAGAGGTTGCCACCTACACATCGAGATGAGACGACAGCATTTGAGAAGCGGGTTCCATAGGCTAATTCAGTGGCGCGATCGTTGTTTCCGGTTGCGCCAGGAGCCGTTGCGTTTGAAACAAAAATAGGAATGACGGAGGGAGTCAGTTGCGAAGGACGCACCAAGTCATTTTGAATTTTATCTAGGCGAGGAACAATCACCTGATCGCCTGCAACTAGCGGCACATCGCGCTCTGATTCACCCGAAAACACTCCCGATAGATCAATCACCTGGGTCTGGTTATTGCGAACCAGGCGAATATTTTTGATGTCGGCATCTGGCGTGACTCCTCCTGCGGTGCGAATTGCGGCGGTCAGGTAGCGCTCAGGAGGATAGTTGCCCGAAACAGGAATGGTGCCCGCGATCGGGGTGGGAATGCTCACCAAGTTACCGCTCGTCGAGTTAGTCGGCTGACTGTTAATCAACACTCGACCGGGTTCAAACGTTGCACCCGACACGTTGACCTGGACGGGTGCCCACTGGAAAACCTTGATGCTGACCCGAAGACCGTTTGCCCTAAATAGACCTTTCTCGACTAAAGTTCGACTCACCTGCTGCTCAACTTGAGGAAGCTCTAACCCAGCAGCAGGGATGGGGTCAAGGAAGGGAAATTGCAGCGTGCCGTCAAGGTTGACTTCATACAAGCCGCTGATGCGCTGGGATTCTGGAAGGTCAGAATCAGCGGGAATAAATAGGCGAAGACGATCGCCTGGCGAGAGCGGCAATGCGAATGCAGGTGACACCCCAAATAAGGCAATCACAGCACCCGATAAGAAAATGGCGGGTTTGTTAAGTGACATAGGTCGATCTGAGTGTTTGAACCCTAGTTTTGTTCCATTCTTCGCAGAATTAAAACTTCGTAGGGGTTCTGGTGTTTACTATCTAGCTTGTGGAAAATTTGGAACAAGCATATCTAAATTTTGATTTACTCGGCACCCTGACTGGCTTTCTGCGATTTTGGCGCAGCTTTTGTATTGGCATGAAGCCACTGGTTAGTAGCAACCACTACTTCTTGCAGCATGATGACCCAACGAGTTCTTAACCAACTCGCCATGGTTAGATAGCATCGAGCTTGATCATACAGGGTGATGGGCGTTTCTGCGATCGCTTTACAATACTCACCAAATAGTCTCCACGTAGGAAATACAATTCGACCTGCATTGTCAGGATCCCACCAAACCAGAAAGGCGTAAAAGTCGCAGTTGCCATCTTTAGAGCAGACACTTGTTGATTGCTCAGGGTGTCTCCGGTTTAGGAACAGGTGCTGGGGAACTTCATGAAATCGACCCATTAAAGTGAGCCGTGATAGTAGTGCCCCATCGGCGTGTCCAAAACTGCCCAATAAAGGAGTTTGTTTCAGGGCGGCAGAGCGAATGACCCCAAAGATGGGGTAGCACATGAAGGCGCGGTGCATGCTGCGAAACCGAACAGGAGGTCTGGAAGAACCCAGCTTCAGCTTGCCGTCTAAGTCATATTCGCCCGTGACTTCACCGTTTTGATCAATATTCTTAGTCCACGGGTAAGCAAGAACGACGGATGAGTCTTGATCGAGCGCTTCGACGCACTTTTCGAGGAATTCTGGAGCACAGATATCATCATGAGCAGCCAATTTAAAGTATTCACCTTGAGATAGCTTAAATACTTGGTTTTGATTCCACGTCGCCCCCATGTTGCGGGGGGTTCGATAGTATCGGATGCGCTCATCTTTGGCTAAATACTCTTTACAAATCTCGTCTGTTGCGTCTGTTGAGGCGTTGTCTGAAATCACTAGCTCAAAGTTCTGAAAGGTTTGAGCCAGGATAGAGTCTAGCGCTTCCCTAATATAATTCTCGCCGTTGTATACAGGCATACCAACACTGACGCGAGGGCGGTTGCTGCTCATCGTGCACCTGTCTCCGTATATATGCTGATACTCATCAAACCTGAATATCCGGGGAAAGACAATTAGCTTTAGAATGTCTTCACCAATTCTTTTCATTAGTGATAGTTAGGTAGGGAAATGATAAAGAGTAGCTTCACAAACCAGAACAGCCCTAATGGGTATTACGCAAAGAAAGAAACTGCAAAGAAAGTAGGGTAGTAAGTAGACTGCTTATCAATGTTCTGTAGAACGTTCAACTCGCGACTGGGGTATTTAAACCTGAGTCTTAAGACTGAGATTTTTGTCCGATCGTCATGGGTTATAATTATATTGCTAAGAAAGGATTTTAGTAGCAATGGTAGATTGATTAACCATCAGCATAGAGAGCATTATCGCAGAAAAGCTACAGTACCAGCAACAGATAATGCAAACTGCATCAAATACAACCGTAAACATAATTGCATAATAGAAATTATGGGAAAGAGGGCATTATCGACAACGTTTCCCACAACAATCGTTATTTTTGTTAAAAGTTGGCTGAGTGATCCGTAAAATGCCAATGCTCATAGGCGTGCCTTTTCGCGTTGACTTTCAGGAAAGTAAGCTGAGTATCCGACAGACATCAACTGAGTTTAAGTTTCATTCGATCGATTGATTTTCTCAGACAGCCATTCTTGAGGATCTTGTTGATACATGATTGTTTCCTTCGACAACAAGGGTTCTTCAGGCGCTTCGGTTAAAAGTGGGAAGCGATCATACGGATTGAGCAATCCGTATGATCGCTCGTGGAGCAATTCAACATGTTGTTCTAAGGCGTTGGGGATTACAGCTTCCTCGAACGTAATGAACTTGAAATAAACGCCTCTCGCTAGGCTCAAGATCTGGTTGCGATTGCAGAGTTCTGGCTGCGTTTGATCTTGTCGATAATAACGAATTCGCTCATCTTTGGCTGCATATCGTTGCGCGATCGCTTCCGTTTGGTCGGTCGAAGCATTATCTAAAATGATTAACTCAAAGTTCTGAAAGCTTTGCGACAGAATTGAATTGAGCATTGCTGCCAAAAGGTGCCCGCCATTCTGTACCGTCAGCCCTAGACTAAGGCAAGGTTGAAGTGTAGCCATGATAATTCTCTGTTCGCAAAATGTCTCAGAATCGATCAAAGCTTGGGCAAGTAACAGGAATGTTGCGCTTCCTTATCTCACTCAAGCGAGTCAGTCGTAAAGAGATTGTAGAAATAGCCCAGCAATCAAAAAAGTAAAGATGACAGCAATTACAATGTCTCAATTCTACGAAATACAACGTTTCTAACAATGCAAGAGGATTTTCCGTAATGCATTAGTGAGTTAAGCACTGAAGCTAAATCAAGATTGTCAGTATTGCGCTTTCAACACTAGTTGAATTAAAAAATATAAACCGATGACATTCTTACAAGATGAATCTATTAACCAATTGCTCAATCAATCGCGAATGATGCATTTCGCAAGGAACGTCCTCCTAGATCTTCGCAAAAGACAAAGTGACTGGGATTAAATTCTTACAACCTAACGAATACTATCAGAAATGAAGCGAAGTTAGTATGTTAGGGGGGAGTCAAGCCTCCAGGGATTCGCACGGCTGCCACGGTTTGCACAAGCAGTACAAACGCAATGAACAACTTCCCCTTCAGCAAACATTGCCGACTGTGATTGAGGAAAGCGAATTTCAGTACATTTGGTAATGACATGAATCCAGACCCTAATGAAAGGTACAGCCAACTGAAGCTTTCGATCAAATCAAGCTTAAATTATAGACTATAGATGAAATAGATGAATCTGTACGTTCTTCGTAATTACCGTAAACAAAGTTATCTTTCCTTCTCTTCACACTCTCTTCTTACGGTGGAAGAAATTCGATGGTTAGATAGTTTGTTGAGATTTGCTTCTAAGGAGCGTGAATTAAACCAATGTCAGGAAGACGTAGTTCGGTCGTTTCGACGCGGGCATTGCCCCACCCGTGACTGGAAGTCCGGGCTAACAGAGGAAAGTCCACTCAAGGGGACTCCGAACCGATTTCAGGCTCTTTATTCCGTTGAAACGGACTTCGCACCGTTAGCCCGAACTTCAGTTCAGGGCAGATAATCGGTCTGACTGAGAATGCTGCAAGATCTCAGATCGTGAATAGATTGATCAATTCTCTAAAAAGATTGATTCGGCAGTGGATTTGAGAGAGTCGGCAACATTAGATAGAGTTTGCGTCAATGAGCGCTGATGCTGTAAAAAGACATGAGCACAGTTGCGACCCGGCAAACCAGAAATCGAGCCACCTGGATGGGTTCCGGCTCCTGTTAAATAGAGTCCTTTAATCGGAGTTGTGTAGTTCGCCAACTCTGGCAACGGGCGAAAACACATCATTTGATCCAGCGACATATCCAGATGATAGTAGTTACCTTTAAGTACTCCTAAGCGATCTTCTAACTCTGGCGGACTTTCGATGTGTCGAGCAATAATCGCGTCTTTGACATTGGGAGCATAGTCGGCGAGTTTGTCGAGGACCCGATCGGCAACTTTGTTCTTCAGTTCCTCTGTCCAACCAGTACCTTTTAATCCAGTGCCTTCGGCTCCTGCAATTTGGTAAGGGGCGAAAAACTCAATCCATAGTGTGTGCTTGCCTTCGGGTGCCATTGAAGGATCTAAAACCGTCGGCACAACGAGATACATTGAGGGATCGTCGAGAGGAATTTTTCCGATATTGGGATCGGTGTGAGCGACTTCGACATGAGGAACCGAATCTGCAATCAAGACAGAACCCATGAAGTATTCGTCGCGATGTTCATGTTGCTCAAAGCAAGGCAACTCTGACAGCGCACAATCAATTTTTAGAATCGCTTCGTTGTGGTTGATGATGCGACGATCGACGCGTTCTCTCAGATTAGGATCTGCTTCAGCGATCGCGTCAGCATCGACCATTTGCAAAAACAGCCGCCTGGCATCAAGGCTAGAAATCACACCCCGCTTGGCTCGATATTCTTGACCGTTGGCAAGCCGCACACCCTCAGCTTTGCCGTCATCAACGAGTACTTGTTTGACCTGCTGATCGGTGAGAATATCGCCTCCCAAATCTTTGACACACCGCACCAGAGCGTCTGTGAGTGCCCCGGTTCCCCCTTTGGGACGTGACATACCAGGGTCGTGACGCAATGACATCATCAGAGATCCGATCGACATCGTTTTTTGAGAAGGAGCCTGACTCAGTTCTCCAGACAGCCGCGCTAGAGGGGCTTTAAGAAATTCTGAGTCAAAATATTCTTCTAACAAATCAGCCGCACTCGTAAACATTGTTCGCACTAAGTCGAGCGTTTTGTTGGCTCCGCCTAAGACAGAAAGCGTGTCTTTGATTTTTTGGATGTCAAAGTTTCCCGCCATATCGAGCAGGGATTTAGGAGGCGCATTAAATACCGGAGTGACTGCGTGCGTCATACGCTGCCAAAAGTCAATGAAGTCGGCATATTTTTGGGCATCACGCGAACTGTAACGCGCAATCTCAGCACAGGTTTTTTCGATCGATCGGTGCGCCAAAAAATATTTGCCGTCAGGATGCGGACAGAATACTACAGGATCACAGAACAGATACTCCAGTCCATAGCGGTGCAACTCTAGTTCTTGAACCACCGATCCTAGATGAATGAAAATGTGGTTGATTGCACAGGGGTTAAATTTGAAGCCAGGTGCGGTTTCTGGCATAAGTTCTTCTGTCGTTGCAGCTCCTCCCGGAACACTGCGCCTTTCGAGTAGTAATACTCGATATCCTGCTTTGAGCAAATAGGCAGCGCAGACCAATCCGTTGTGACCTGCGCCGATCATCACCACATCGTATTCTTGCATTATCTAAGACGTTGATTATTTTTGTTCTACTTCTGGTTGCTCTTCGGGTCTTGCCATTGCAGCAGGGTTTACAGGTGTGACATCTTGATCATCACGAGAGTAATCCGCTTCGGTTGGAGTATCTGCTGGATCTGGATCAATCAAACCGTTTTGATTCGTGTTTGGTTTAGCAGCATTTCCTTTATGACTTGCATGTCCACTACTCATTCGTTTTCTCCTGTTGTTTTTTCAAAAATTCGGAAGGATATTAAGAGGCGTGTCCCCTTCGTTTACGCCAGTTGGAGGTGGATAGCCTTCTGCTGTAGATACATTACTGGATGGCTCTTTCTGGGCATCGAGACTGGAAAAGTTAGTCGCGATCGCGTCTTCCTCTGAGTCAGTTTCTATCAGATGCTCAGAAAGCTCTACTTGAGCGTCTAGCATTGCGCCCCACCCTCAAAAGCCAATGGCTGGTTGGTTGTCACCTCTTGAGAAGAAGGGGGATTTTGAGGTGCTTGGGATTGTTCAGTCACCTGGTTATCCTCAGTCAAGTCAGCGATAGAGCCTAGCAGATAAGCCAGACTCGTATCTTTTATTGAAATAGATTTTGACTAAATGAAATCTATCTAAAGGTGTTAGTAGGGGATCAGAAATCTGGAGTTGAAAAGAGCATTCTCGTCAAATCTGGAACTATCTATAGAGGTTGTTTCACTAAAGTTACCTGAGTATGTACTTATGTGAACAGTAGAGTTTTCATCCGATCAGTTCTCAACGGTAGCGGCTTTAAACCTCTGTTTTCTCAGAAGAAGTAGATTTTAATAGCAGTGCACTATGAATCACGATCGCAGCATTTCACCTGAGTTTATTAACCAATTAAGGAACGATTTTTGGCAGTTTGGAAACCTTGCATGGCTGATTGCGATCGCTGACCGCATCTTGAACAGTTTTACTGATGGAATTCTTTCAGCAACTGACATTGCACAGCTATTTACGATCAGTTTTTTGGCCGTGTGCTGGCTGGTTCTTAACCCTAGCCCAGCCGACGAAGAAGCCCTCTACAACGCGCTAAAAACGTTTATTCCTAAGTCTGTTCTGCCTGAAATTAAAGGTGCTGTGCCTTCTGTGAGAGAGCAAATTCAAAAATATGGATATCAACAAAGCTCAATCTGGCGAGGTTGGAAGATTCATCATGCGGTGATGCCAAATGCTCGAAGCCAAGTTCCGATCATTCTGGTGCATGGGTTTGGTGGCTCGATCGGGCATTGGAGACAAAATATTTCTGAGTTGGCAAAACACCACAGCGTTTACACGATCGATTTACTAGGCTTTGGAGCGTCTGATAAACCCGACATTGCTTACTCAATCAATCTGTGGGTTGAACAACTCCACGAATTTTGGCAAACGTTTATTGGAACTCCGGTGATTTTGGTCGGAAACTCGATCGGATCGCTCACGTGTTTGGCAACTGCCGCAGACTACCCCGAAATGGTTCGCGGCGTGGCGATGATTAGTCTGCCTGACACTGCCAGTCACGAAGCGGCAATTCCCGTCCGGCTGCGTCCTTTAGTGTGCTGGCTGCAAGCTATTTTTGTCTCCCCGATCGTGCTCTATCCGCTCTTTCACCTCTTGAGACATCCTGCGATCACTCGCCGTTGGGCAAGCATCGCTTATGCCTGTCGAGAAGCTGTCACCGACGAGCTATTAGAGATTTTGACAAAGCCCACACGAGAACGAGGATCAGCTCAAGCATTTTGTGCCATTTTGAAGGGAATGATCAGTCCGCAGTTTAGTCCCAGCGTTCAATCTATTCTGACTCGCGTCAAAATTCCGTCTCTTTTGCTTTGGGGTAAACACGATCGCATGATTCCCGCAGCGTCTGCTCACCAGTTTTTGAGCTATAACTCAGCCTTACAGTTAATTGAACTCGATGAGGCTGGACATTGCGCCCATGATGAATGTCCAGAACGAGTAAACGCTGAACTGATTGAGTGGATTCAGACTCAAGTGTTGCAGAACGATCGAGGTCGAGATATTTGGAGCGATCGTCGGCAAAATTAAGTCAAATTCAAGAGACAATGCAGCGATGAATAGTCCTCAATAGGAGATAGTGAAACTAACACTCTCTCTAACATCTGCTATTCAACTCGGAGTCAGTTTTATGGATATTCAAGCTGCGGTTGCTTTCACCGCCGGAAACCCTCTAAGCCTAGAAACAGTCACCCTTGAACTGCCCCAAGCAGGTGAAGTTTTGATTGAAATCAAAGCCACAGGAGTTTGTCACACTGACGCTTATACTCTATCGGGGGCTGACCCAGAAGGACTATTTCCAGCAATTTTAGGGCACGAAGGAGCAGGCATTGTAGTCGAAGTCGGCGCAGGCGTAACTAGCCTTAAACCGGGCGATCATGTGATTCCACTTTACACACCAGAATGTCGCAACTGTGAGTATTGTCTCAGTCAAAAAACAAATCTGTGTCAGGCAATTCGCACCACTCAAGGGCGCGGTGTAATGCCTAACGGCACGAGTCGGTTCTCGATCGACGGCAAAATGATTCACCATTACATGGGCACTTCGACGTTTGCAAACTACACCGTTTTGCCCGAAATTGCCGTCGCAAAAATTCGTGAGGATGCGCCTTTTGAAAAAGTTTGCTTGATCGGCTGTGGAGTCACGACTGGGCTTGGAGCTGTCATCAACACTGCTAAAGTAGAGCCAGGCAACAACGTCGTCGTCTTTGGTTTAGGCGGCATTGGCTTAAATGTGATCCAAGCGGCGAGAATGGTTGGAGCAAATATGATTATAGGGGTGGATCTTAACCCTAAAAAACGAGTTCTCGCTGAAAAACTTGGGATGACTCATTTTGTCAACCCCAGCGAAATTGACGGCGATTTAGTTCCTTATCTAGTCGAACTAACCAAAGGTGGAGCCGACTATAGTTTTGAATGTATTGGCAATGTCAATGTGATGCGGCAGGCGTTAGAGTGTTGTCACAAAGGCTGGGGTGTAAGTGTAGTAGTGGGCGTTGCAGGCGCAGGACAAGAAATTAGCACCCGACCATTTCAGCTTGTGACAGGTCGCGTCTGGAAAGGAACCGCTTTTGGAGGTGCCAGAGGGCGAACTGACGTGCCTAAAATTGTTGATTGGTATATGGATGGCAAGATCAACATTGACGATTTGGTCACTAAGATTATGCCGATCGAGCAAATCAACGAAGCCTTTGACCTGATGCACAGAGGTGAAGTGATTCGTGCAGTTCTGACATTTTAAGCACTCTGATTCTCTATGAAACTCCTCAACGAAAGTCTTTGCTTTGGCGGTAAGGTTGGCTTCTATAGCCACTCATCTAGTGTTTGCAATACCCAGATGAAGTTTGCAGTCTACCAGCCGCCTAAAGCGATATTACAGCCTGTTCCGGTGCTTTATTTTCTCTCTGGTTTAACGTGTACTGAAGAGAATTTTATGGTCAAAGCAGGGGCACAGCAATTTGCCGCCAAACATGGCTTGATGTTGGTTTCTCCTGATACCAGTCCGCGCAGTACCGGAACGTCTGATGAAGATAAAGATTGGGACTTGGGCACTGGCGCAGGATTTTATGTGGATGCGATCGCCCAACCCTGGCGCAATCACTACCAAATGTACAGTTATGTCGTAGACGAACTACCCGCACTAATCCACAAAAATTTTCCGGTGAACCCCAACAAACAGGGAATCTTTGGTCACTCGATGGGCGGACATGGGGCGTTAGTTTGTGCGCTGCGAAACCCCGATCGCTATCAGTCTGTCTCGGCGTTTGCTCCGATCGTGGCTCCGATGCAGTGCGCTTGGGGTCAGAAAGCGTTTTCTAACTACCTTGGTTCTGATCAGACGCTTTGGCGTGACTATGATGCGACTGAGTTGATTCGGAAAGTTAGATTTCAGCGATCGATTCTGATTGATCAAGGCATGAGTGATCAATTTCTCACCACCCAACTCTTTCCAGAAACGTTTGAAAAAGCCTGTGCTGAAGTGGGACAAGCGCTAACCCTAAGAATGCAACCGGGTTATGACCACAGCTATTATTTCATTGCTACATTTATCGAAGATCACATTCGTTATCATGCCAGCATTTTGTGCGATTAATGATCATTCCAACGGCAAGTTGCAGCTAGAGGCAGGCACTTATACTGAAGTCGGAACATTTCGGGGGAGCGATCGTGTCCAGTCTCCCATCTTTTCTGAACTGCAACTCACGGCTCGATCGCTTTTTACAGGTAGATAAAGGGGGTTTGGGGAGCGATAATAGAACTATAAATCCTGTGTTGTGATCCATATGCAAGTCAAAGATCTAACCATTGATGAACTCAAACTGCTAATTCAAGAGACTGTTGCTGAAACGATTCAATCTCTGCTTTTTGACCCTGATGAAGGCAAGCAAATAAAGCCAGAAGTACAGCAACAACTGCTCAATTCTCTGCAACAAACTCAAGCCGGAGAGCGTGGGATTTCGGCTGAAGAGGTGGCTAAAAAACTAGGATTGAACTGGTAATGAGCTACCGTGTTGAATTCACATCTGAAGCAACCGATGGACTGGAAGCCCTGACTTCGACAATTCAAGAACGTATTCTACGCAAAATAAAATGGATGTCTGAAAATTTTGAGGAGGTAAGCCCTCAGAGTCTGAGTGCAAACTTGAGTGGTCTTTTCAAGCTCAGGCTCGGAGATTACCGCGTTATCTACTCCTTTGATAGTGAAGCCAAGTACATCACCATTCACAGAATCGGACATCGCAGAGATATTTATGACTGATTAGCATGGGTAGGTACACTGCGTCTTGATACTCTTAGCCCCTCTAGTGTCTGAGCTTTCCTGCTCCCGTTATCTTCACCTCGATCGCGGCTCTCCATTCCCTAAATTATTCTGATCCGGTGGGTGATTGCCCCTGTCAAACGCTCGATCGTCCACCGTTCCTCTCAACGGAAATGACTGCTGAGGAATCCCGATCGAGATGCCCAACATTTGCCACGATTGCTATCTATGGAATGAAAAGCCGACCTGCTCCCATATAGCTCTCAAGTTCGAGCACAATCTCAACTAAACGGTCAACACATCGTTCCCGATATTCAGATTCATCAAGCCGTGCGAGATCCCCGATCGTAACAATGGGAAATGAAGTCGATGTATTCCCTTCACGCATCACCTGCTCCAAAGAATCCTCGCCCTTCATGTTTCGGTTCGCAGTCAGAATCATCATTTGATTGGTTTGAGCGTAGTTCCACATAGCACGATCACTACTATCCATGAGCAGCCCAGCTTCCCTGAAAGTAACGAACTGGATAGAAAAGAACTCAAGCCAACCCCGTTTCGTCAAAATGCCGAGCAGAACAGCAGCATAGCCGTCTAGATTGTAGTCAACCAGAAAATTCATGCCTTTACCGAAACACGCTGCGCTTTCTGCCCCTCAAGTTTTGCCCAAAGCGCTTCTTGATCTGGCTTACAGGGTTTACTTGCAAGATCAGCCAGATGTTCACGGTTGCGATCGTCCCAATATTGACGAATTTCTTCTCTAGTTTGGAGAACTTCTTGATATTCGGCTTCTACCTGAGTGTGGTTGGATTCAATGTATGACAAAGCTGCATTGATTTGTGCATCATCGAGATTAAATTTGTCGCGAATCAGTTTAGGCGGATACTGAGCTTTCAGCAAATCCATAACATCGTAGAGGTTAGTACGTGTGCCTGCAATCGTGAGTCCCCGCTCTGTCCGGGTGATTGCTGCTTGCCCATTAGATGCCATATCTATCACCTTCGAGAAGTTGTCTCGATCGTATCTCAACAAAGATACTTCTTGATGTTTATTCACACGTTCTCTGGGCACTTCAAATCTTTAGTCTTCCTTAGATCGTGGCACATCACTTCGATCGCGCTCCCCCACCTAAATTATTCTGATCTGGTGAGTGATTGCCACCGTCAAAGGCTCGATCTTCTGCCGCACTTCTCAAAGGAAGCGACTGTTGAGAAATCCCGATCGCGATGTCCTGTTCATCCATTGCCAGCTTTAGTCGTCGCCGAAACTCTCGTCCAACGTTCCACTGCTGCAACGGCTGAGTCTTAATCCACACGCGAATGGTGACACCTGCATTGTTGAGATCATCCACGCCCAACATTTCTGGCGGCTCCAAAATCTTCGCCTGCCAGTCAGGGGCTTGATCCATTTCGTGTCCCACTTGTTTGATGATATGAATTGCCTGATCGAGATTGGCATCATAGGAAATCACGATCGCTAAATCTACTCGCGCCCAATCTTTGGAAAGGTTTTCTACAATCGCGATCGAGCTATTGGGAATCGTAATTAACCGTCCCTCAGCATTACGTAGCTGAGTGATTCGTAAATTCATATGTTCGACCAGTCCAGAAGCTTTGCCAACCTGAATCACATCACCCACTGCATACTGATCTTCTAGCAAAATCAGAAATCCGTTAATCACATCTTTAATCAGGTTTTGAGATGCGAGAGAAATGCCTAAACCAATAATTCCAGCACCCGCTAATAATGGAACGACTTCAATTCCTGTAACCGAAAGAATTGCGATCATAGCAATGCTAATAAACGCGATCGCAGATAAACTTTTAACAACAACAGAAAAGGTTGAAACCCGCAAAGCAATTCTCTGAGATGCTTGCGGACTGCTCACTTCTCCATCACTCAAAGCGCTGAAGAAGCGATCGATCACGACATCACCCAGACGAATCGCTAAATAAGTCACGATCGCGATTCCCAATATTTTGAGCGGAGTCGAGAAGACGATCGGTTGCAGCCAGCGAGTATAAGGAAACAACCCCAGAATAATCAGAATCCCAATTCCCCAGATGCCCACTTGAGTCAGTTGCAACAGTCGCCGTTGTGCCTCTCTCAGGTTGCGCTGTTGCCGCTTAATCATCTGCTGCTGCACGATCTGACTCGTGGTGACGTTAGCCGACTCTGCGGTGTTGGGCGACACAATTGGGTCGGCTGGAATCTCTGTTTGCCTTTGCCTTTGCTGATCAATCACGCGCCGCTGCCATCGAGAGAGCACCCAACTCGTCAGAAACATGACAACCCCGACTCCTGCGGCTTGCGCGCATTGACGCACGAGAAAGTCAGATTGCCGTTCTCGTTTCGCTTCAATCAAAGCATTGCGAATGGTCTGCGTGAGTTCTTTAGCATAGCTGCTCGGTTCTTGCCCTTGCAGTTGAGCGTCTAGGGTCGTTACCGTCATCAAATATTGATCATTTACAGAGATGATAGGCAGATTACTTGCCGAGTCGATCGCGGTCGTCACCTGCAATTGATTGGGGTCGAGATTGCGATCGACTATGCGATTCAGGTTGGTCTCAATATTTTGCGCGCGAGCAGTGATCGGGGTGCCGTTTTGCTGATTGCGAACTGCCGGGGCCGCGATCGTAAATAATTTCCGTCCATCGAGTTTGACCTCTCCTCGCGCCAGCTCTGTGCTAGTGACGGTCTGAGGAGAGGTCAATTGCGGTAAAGTCAACTGAGGAAGACTGGGAGTAGTTGGCGATTGAGCAGACGAAATAGTTGTGAACAACAACGCGATCGCGAATCCAAACCCTATGCCAGTGGCAATCGTTTTTTGTCGAGTCAAACCTGCCTCCTAATCACAACGCCGCTAACGAGAATCAACCTCTAATAAATTAGCGAATGTTGCAGAACAAGGGGATGAAATGCCCTAAATTAACGGAGAGGGGGGGATTCGAACCCCCGTTGAGTTGCCCCAAAGCGCATTTCGAGTGCGCCGCATTCAACCGCTCTGCCACCTCTCCAAGAGAGCTTATAACTCTCCAGCCATCCATCATACTATATCGATCGGGCATTCTTCTCAGAAGATTCTGAAGTCTTTTCAAACCTGGTTTGCGGAGTCCATCGGATGGCTCCATCTTGCCCCAGAGAATAGAACTGAGTTCCACGACTCTGAAGTTGAGCCACCGTTTCAGGATCGACTCGGTTTGAATAAGCGATCGCTACTTCCGGTTTCAGTCGTTCAATCACATCTGTCTTAAGCGCTTTCCCAGACCACCACAACACCTGGCTATTGTTCAATGCTGGGTTTGACAGCAGATCCGTCTGGCTCTTTTTGGGACTGTCCTTCAGCCAGAGCCAATTTTGCTCACCGATTTGAAACCGCACTATTTCAGGCTCAGTGCTGATCAGTTGTACCGAAGTCGATCGCATCTGCATTGTCTGCCCGATCGCGAAAGGCAGATATCGCCCTTGATGAGTCTGAACTGTTTGCGCGATCGTGGCATTCTCAGCCGCAGTTAAACTCGCTAATTGATAAAAAGATTTTGCGGGAGTTTGAGCCAGCAGGGTTGACCATCCAGTGTTTGTCGTCGCAGTCGAGTGGGTCGCGATCGCCCAATCTAATTGATTAATGCCTTCTTTTTGCAAAAATGGCAACACCGTCGAACTAGCGGTCGATTCATCACCACTATTAACTAATGTAGTTTGTCCATGATCTTGAATAACTAGAATCGGATCTCGCAGCGTTGCCAACAGTGTAATTTGTAATGAATTTGCTTTGACATACCAGGCAGGCATAAACACTAAAGTGACTGCAATAAGTCCAATCAGCCACGAATAAGGTTGCACTTTGGGTCGCAGCCAGGGCAAGCAGATCAACGCATATAAAATCACCGTAGAGAATGCTGAAATTGTGCCAACTGCGATCGAGTTTCCGGGCAGATTGCAAAACAAATCAATGATTGCCAGCAAGCCATAGGTTGGATAATGCAGCAACCAGGCAGAAGCGCTACCTGCGATCGGAAATATCAAAGCCAGAAAAGCGCTAATCACTCCACCAATGCTGATGATAGAGATTAAAGGAGTCACGATAACGTTAACCGGAATGCTGTAAGGAGAGAGAACTCCAAACGCATATAACTGAAGTGGTAACGTCCAAATATAGGCTGCGATCGGAACCGCAACCATAGGAGCAAAAATATTGGGCAACCAGTCTAGCCATTTCACTAAAGTCGGAGCGGTAATTTGTAACCCCATTGTCGCCAAAAAACTTAGTTGAAATCCCAAATCCCAAATCCATATCGGATTGACGATTAGAAGCATGATTGCAGCAAGTAACAATCCTCCTAATGGTTTGACGTTGCGCTTCATCAATAGCCCAACTAACAAGCCCATGCCCATAATCACCGCTCTCAAAACGGATGGCTCTAGCCCCGTTAATCCTAAAAATATCAAAATTGCCGCCGCTCCAGCCATAGCCTGCGATCGAGTTGAGAATCGCTTCATTAACGCTAATACAACACTCAAAATTAGCGATACTTGAAAACCCGACGCAGCTAAGGCATGAGATAATCCAATTCTGGTAAATTGATCTTTAATATCAAAGGGCAAATCGACGACTCGACTTCCTAACACCATTGAGCTAACGAGTTGTCCTTCTGGGCTGCCGAGCCAGTCAATCTGCGATCGAATAATTTTTTGTCGAATCATCCACCAGCCCCATGTCCGATCGCTGGGATGCAATAGCTCGATCGTTTTTCCTCGCAATCCTGCAAAACAGCCGTCTTGCGCCAAATATTCCTGAAAGTTAAACCCACCCGGATTCGTTGCAGGTTTAGGTCTGTAGAGAACGCCTGCGATCGCGATTTCCTGCCCCGGAGTGATACCAGTTGCTTGCAGCAAGGGCACCGTCACGTATAGCTTTCCGCGCACTTGGTCGGGCTTTAGGGTTTCAGATTGAGTGGCTCCATCCACACGACTGACCGCTAGCCAGAGTTGCGATTTTCCACTGCGGTTGAGCCGGGGCAGTTCCATCACTTGTCCAGAAACGGTGACTTGCTGCTGATTGGCACCATTTTCGATCGCCAATAGTCGGCTGATATCAGTCACTCCGGGTTGCGGCACTCGAATTTGAAAATACAAACTAGCGACTAAACCCACGACTCCTGCCGCGATCCAAATTCTGGAGCTAAACTGACCTTTCCAGAGTTTAGGAAGCGCGATCGCTGCCCCACATCCCAGCCCCAAAACGATGATTCCGCCCCAAGCAACTCCGGTCGAGAGCAACCCCAAAATATAAGCCAAACCTAAAATCATGCCGCTGGTCAGATTCACTTTTACACCCCATCTGCAAAGCTTCAGGGTGCCCAAATTTTTTCTGCCGTGGCACGTTTAAAAAAATCAGGAGCTAGAATGTCTAACTCCTGGCTAAAAGATTGGCGATCGCGTCTAAGTAGACAAACCCAGAGAACTTAAAATCACGCTGCCCGATCGATCTTAAAAGTCACTTTATATATATAGATAACGTATTTGTCTTTGTCGTCGCCAGTCGGCTTTAATGTGCCTTCTTTTTGAGCGCTCGTGACTCGTTGAAATACCTCTCTGACCGCGAGATCATCTAATATTCCATAACCTGTGCGCCCGGTGACTGCCAGTTCGCGGGTGACTATGTTGCCATCTGGAGCCACCAAAACGTGAATGTAAGCTGGCTCAACCTTCTCAGTTAAGTTAAATGACGAATTATAAGGAATGTCAGCAACTACAATCCTTTTCTCAACCGGACTTTCTTGAATTCCTCGATCGGTCACGTTTGCCTTATACCAACTGATATAGTTGTCAAGATTCTTGGAATCGACTTCGTTCGGAGTTGCACCCGGAGACTTAAACGTGAATTTGTCTCGCAGCCGCTGATTTTCTGCCAGCAATTCTGGACGCACTGTAGCAGTGGGCGCAGCAGTTTGGTTTTGCGGAGTTGCTGGATTGGTGGGCTGAGTTGGGGAATTTACAGTAACTCCTGGGGTAAGTGGCCGAACGTTTCTATCCGTCTGCCCATTTATATTCAAGGGTGGCGGAGGTGTTGTAGTCGCGTTTTGGGTTGGGCTGTTTTGTATAGGAATTGGTCCAAGCACTGAACTTGGCGAACGTGGTGAATTTGGAATGCGATTAAAATTCTGGGGAATTGGAGGAGGCGAAAAGAGATTTGTGGGTTGAGGAAACCGGAACACAGGCGGCGCAGGCGGCACGATCGGGCTAGTGAAAGGCCCGATCGGATCTTGAAACTTATAGAGCGACGAGTCTGGAGGAATCGGCGGGGTGAGTTGCCCTAACGGAATCTTTACAGTGCTGGTTGGTGTTTTAGGAATTGGCGGCAACCCTAGTTGAGAGGTGGCAACCTGAGATTGAGGCGGTGAATTTGATGAATTGAGTAAACGCACGACTCGTTGATTATCGGGTTTTGCCTCCTCGGTGGTGAACAGAGGCAGCCACAAAAAGAAAAATAAATGGGCACCCACCGAGCCAATCACCGCCAGCGAAAATGGCTGACGCAAAGTATCCGGCAGGTTGTGCAAAAACGCAGATAGGGCAGACTCAGAAGCGATCGGCTGATTCATGGCATTCGTCGGGCAGACAGGTTGAAGATCTCTACCGCTCAAATTTTAGCGCTAGACTCCTCTATTCGGAGTTGCAATCTTATGTCTTTCCTACAACGACCCTGAAGGAAAGAAAAAGTTTCAGTAGGTTGCGCGTTTGAGGTGATCTGAGTGGGTCATTTGTGCGATCGAGATCACAAACTTTTGTAGATTAGTGTTAGAACCCCTTCAGTCAGGGGCAATTTTAGTAAAGACGTGCTTGGTGGATCATCTTGAATCTGGTAACAATGGCTCTAGCGTCGATAGACGAGTGGGTGATCGGCTTCGCGAAACTCCGAAGGATCGCTTCAAATCTTAAATTGAGATGGGTGCAGACAAATCTTCGGCTGTTGCTGTTATCAGTGATCGCCAAGCTGATCATGGGCAGACTAATCACTATGTTGGCAATTCAGAATTCCACAACTTATTGCATCGCGACGCAGCGCTCTATTTATGTCTGGGGTGAGGTGGCTGCGATCGCGAGTCTTTCCATGCCGCAGGAGCGTGATGCATGAAATCTCGTGACGTGAACAAGCAAAAACTTCTGGTTGTCGATGACGAGCCTGATAATTTAGACCTGCTCTACCGCACTTTTCATCGCGAGTTTAACGTTTTGCGGGCAGAAAACGGCCCGGCAGCGCTAGAAATTCTCTCAAAAGAAGGCGATGTGGCGGTGATCATCTCCGACCAGCGCATGCCAATGATGAGCGGCACCGAGTTTCTCAGTCTGACGGCAACCCAATATCCCGATATTATTCGGATCATTCTCACGGGCTATACCGACGTTGAAGATCTGGTCGAAGCCATCAACGCGGGCAAAGTCTTTAAATATGTCACAAAACCATGGGATGACGAAGAGCTAAAGCGAGTGGTTCGTCAGGCAGCCGACACCCACAACGTACTCAAAGCGAGAACTCAAGAGTTGCGCCGCACCTTACGCCGCGAGTTGCTGCTCAACGCGGTCACCAACACGATTCGCAGTGCCCTGAGCTATCGGCAAATTCTGCAAACGATCGTCGAAACCGTCGGCAGCATGTTTGAGGTGAGTTGCGCTATTCTGCGCCCATTTCAAGAGGGGCAATCAGACAATGAAGGATTTGTTTATTGGCAAGCGCCCCAGACGGCTGAATTCAATCAAGACCCGCTCTTTCAAACCATCTGGAAAACTCATCAAGTTGAAGTGATTCAGGATGCGACGATCGATGATCTGATTCAGTCTCAAAGCTCGCAGCGTCAACAGGCTTATCAAGCGGCCGATATTCGATCGAGTCTAATTGTGCCGCTCATTTGTCAACAAGAATTAATGGCGGTACTGGCGCTGCACCAGTGCGGTGAGTTTCGTCAGTGGCAGCAAGATGAAGTCGAACTGATCAGCATGGTGGCAGATCAGGCAGCGCTGGCACTTTCCCAAGCGTATGCCTATGAACAAGTTCGCGCCCTGGCAAAACGAGAAGCGTTGATTAACACTATCACCACCGCGATTCGATCGAGCCTCGACCCTCAAGAAATTTTTGCCGCCATCACTCAGCAGTTGGGGCAAGCCCTCCAGGTCGATGGCTGCGCGCTGTCACTCTGGACAGAAAACGACGAATTTGTGCAACTGGTGGGTTTACACGATCCTAACTGGCAGCCCGGCAACGCGATCGCACCAGAAATCAGCAAATTGTCATTAGAGCGATCGCTTCCCCGCTCGGAAACCCCGATCAAGGGCAACCCGGTTCTCAAGCAGTTGTTGGTTTCTCAGCAGCCCGTTGTGCTCGAAGACTTGTCTCAACACCCAGAAATGCACGTTGGAGAGATGGTTCACACGCCTGCTCGCGCCCTGCTGGTGGTGCCCCTGATCTCAGATGGCAAAATCATCGGCAGCATTTCTCTACGGCAAAATCAACACACTCGTCTCTGGAAAACTTCGGAGATTCAACTCGCGCAGTCGGTGGCAGCACAGGCAGCGATCGCCGTTCAACAATCTCGTCTCTATCAAAAAACTCGTCAACAAGCCGAACAATTGCTTGAACTCGATCGCCAAAAGACTGAGTTTTTCCAAAATATCTCCCACGAGTTTAGAACACCTTTAACGCTGATGGTGGGCCCGTTAGAGTCGGCAACGGCTCAACAAGAGGGGCTGACCTACGACGAAGCCGCGATCGCGCTGCGAAATTCTCGGCGGTTGCTGCGGTTGGTCAATCAGCTTCTCGACCTGCAACGGCTCGATGCTGGACGTATGCAGCCCAGTTTCCGCCCGTGTGACCTCGAAGCAGTTGTTAGCCAGGTAGTCGATTCGTTCCGTCCCTACTGCGAGAAAAAGGGGCTGACTTTGCTGACTCAACTGAGTCCGTGTCCCTCGACTTATCTGGATTTGGAGAAATTTGACAAAGTTCTCTATAACCTGTTGTCTAACGCGATGAAGTTTACGCCAGCAGGTAAGCAAATCACGATCGTGGCGCGGTCAGAAGGTGAACATTGTCTGCTGCAAGTGATTGATACGGGGATCGGCATTCTTCCCGATCAAATTCCCTACTTATTTGAGCGGTTTAGACAAGCAGAAGGCTCTGCTAATCGCAGCTATGAAGGCACCGGGTTAGGACTTGCCCTCGTCAAAGAACTCGTCGAACTGCACAAAGGACAGATCACCGTCGAATCTGTTTACGGAGCAGGCACGACGTTTAGCATCTGGCTGCAAACTGGTAGCGCCCATCTAGCGCCAGAACACGTGACTGAAGATCAGGCAGAACTGCAATCGAGCCGCGCGGCAGTAGAGTTAGCCGATCTAGAGATAGAACTTCAGAACAATTCTGAATCCTCACTGTTGAATTCTGAATTAGAAGACTCGATTCAAAATTCAAAATTCAAAATTCAAGCGTCTGACGCATCTCAGATTCTCGTTGTAGATGATAACCCCGACCTGCGATCGTATGTCTCAGGCATTTTGCGAAAACAGGGCTATCAAGTCTGGACTGCCCGCAACGGTGCTGAAGGATTCCAAGAGGCGCAAACTCGTCGTCCTCATCTGATTGTGACTGATTTGATGATGCCGATCGTCTCAGGACTCGACCTGATCCGAATGATTCGCCAAGACGACGCTCTCAAAGGCACTCCGATCGTGTTGTTGACTGCCAAAGCCGATGAAGACACCCGCATCGAAGGGGCGGAGCTGGGCGCAGATGCCTACTTATCAAAGCCATTTAACGATCGGGAGCTTTTGGCAGAAGTTCGGAATCTGCTGGCGCTCAAAGCCAACGAGCAGCGAGTGGCGCAACTCAACACTTATTTAACCGAGTCGGTGCTGAAGCGATTTTTGCCTCCCGCTTTGGTGCAACGAGCCGCCAAGGGTGAACTCCTGCTAGATCTACGCCCAGAACCTCGGATGATCACGGTTTTATTCAGCGATATTGTTGGCTTCACTCAACTTTCTAACACCTTACGATCGCGTCGTGTTGCTGAGTTGCTTAACGAATATCTCGCCAGCATGACCCGTGCCGTGTTTGAGAATGGCGGCACCGTTGATAAATTTATGGGCGATGCGATTTTGGCAATCTTTGGCGCACCCGAAGAACTGACTCCCAACGAGCAAGTCAGACGTGCGATCGCCGCAGCCCGTCAGATGTATCGCTCGCTAGATGAACTCAACGATCGCTGGCAGGCTCAAGGCATTAGTCGAGTGCAGTTTCGCTGCGGCATCCATCAAGGTACGGCAGTCGTCGGCATGTTTGGCGGCGAAGAACGAGCCGACTATACGGCGATCGGCCCCAGTGTGAATATTGCTTCTCGCATCCAAGAAGCCGCCGAGCCAAACTGCATTCTCGTGTCTGCTGCGGTCGCCGACTATCTCGACGAAAGCGCAATTACCAAAGTCAGCCCTCTAGAACTCAAAGGTATCGATGAGACGGTCTTAACGTTTTCAGTCAATCCTTATCTAGATGTACCGTGCAGGCTTCCGTAAGTCGAAACCTGAAACCTGTTTCTGAAATGGTTACGACGCTTCCGAAACGCTACCCA
Organism: Phormidesmis priestleyi ULC007; assembly: GCF_003003695.1. NCBI lineage: Bacteria > Bacillati > Cyanobacteriota > Cyanophyceae > Leptolyngbyales > Leptolyngbyaceae > Phormidesmis > Phormidesmis priestleyi. The sequence continues at coordinate 102,117 of NZ_PVWG01000011.1, read as the reverse complement.
CTGACTAAGATGAGGGTGACGCTAAGTTTCTAGGATGGCGACTGATGAACCCAGCGACTGATCTGCGGTCTGGGCACGATCGACGGCACAGTGACCCCCCTAGCCTGTGGATTGCCGTATTGGCAGGCTCACTGATTGTGCATTTGTTGCTGCTGCTGTCAGGGCGCTTGTTTTTGTTTCGCGTCTCTAGTCAAAAACCTGCGCGGGTGGCTGCCCCGATCGAGCTAATTGATCTGTCTCCAAAGTCTTCTAGCAAAGTGGCTCGATCGACCACACCCAAAGTTGCTAAATCTTCTGTCGCTCCCCAGACCGCGACTCGGTTGCCTAACGCTGATTCTTCAGTTCCCCCACCTGTGCCCGATCAGCCATCTGCGGTTCAGCAAGTCATCAAGCCCTCTCCTGTGCCAGTGACCCCGACTCGATCGATCCCCAAATCAGCCCCGACTCGATCGCGAGTTATTCCATCTCCGGTCACACCCTCTCCTAAATTAACGACGCAACCAGATCTCTCAACCCCGATCACTCCCTCTCCGCAACCGCCGTTTCAACCCGCTCCTGCACCTGATGCGACTGCCGCTCCTGCTGAAACTCCCGCCGAACCTACTCCGGTGCCTGCGCCCTCTCCCAGTGGAATTCCTTTACCCGATCCAGAGATTGGTCGAGTTCCGGGTGAACCTACGCAGGGCTTAGACGAATCGAAGCGAACGAACGCAGGGTTGCCTAACGTTGAAAACGCAATTCCTCGTGGGGGAACCGGAGTTAAGGCAGATTTGCTGGACATTCAAGACGGGAATAGTCTTCAAGATGGGAAGAATAATGGTGGAGGAACGATTCCTGATAAAATTGCCCGCCCGATCGAGTCGAGTAGACTATTTTTGACTCTAAATTACCCGCCTGAAGTTGAGCTAAATCTGGGTCAAACAATTCGCTTAATCGTGTTGGTTGATCGCACGGGAAAACCTAAGGTGACTAGCGTGGTAGACCCCAGTCGTTCACAGGAGTATGACAAGTTTGTGAGTGACCTGATTCAAGATCAATGGACGTTTGAACCTGCCACTTTAGCTGGACAGCCTGTAGAGTCTCTTCTAAATGTTTCTGTGCGGCTTAACTCCTTAAAGTGAGTCGATCGCGACTTCTAAAAATTTGTGAGCGAACTGTGTGAAGACTATGCTATTGTTAAAAACGCTTGAGTCAAGTCAAGCCGATTAGACGCGCGAGTGTAGTTTAGTGGTAAAACCTTAGCCTTCCAAGCTAATGATGCGAGTTCGATTCTCGCCACTCGCTTAAACCATAAGAAATCAGAGTAGTCCCAAACAATTTCGCTGGGAATCGCAGTCGTAACGAAATTCCGTCTACGGTGAATCGTGGTTGTGAGCGGGCAACGAAACCGTTTCAAATTGCGTACCGCGCTCAAAATCATTTCCCCTAATGAATTACAGTGATAAAGGGTAGATAAAACTACTGATCACATACATTCCAAGGATATTCCCGGTATGCATCTGAGTGAATTGACTCACCCAAACCAGTTGCATGGTCTGTCGATCTATCAGCTTCAGCAAATTGCTCGTCAGATTCGTGAAAAGCATCTGCAAACGGTCGCAACCATTGGAGGACACCTCGGCCCTGGATTAGGGGTCGTCGAGCTAACCCTGGCACTTTATCAAACTCTCGATCTCGATCGCGACAAAGTAATTTGGGACGTAGGACACCAAGCCTACCCCCACAAGCTAGTCACAGGGCGCTATGCCAACTTTGACACGCTACGTCAAAAAGATGGCATAGCGGGCTATCTCAAACGCGGTGAAAGTAAGTTTGACCATTTTGGGGCAGGTCATGCCTCCACCAGCATCTCGGCAGGTTTAGGAATGGCTCTGGCACGCGATGCTAAGGGCGAAAACTTCAAGGTTGTCTCAGTCATTGGCGACGGGGCACTTACCGGGGGCATGGCGCTCGAAGCGATTAACCACGCAGGTCATTTGCCTAAAACTAATCTGCTTGTGGTACTCAACGATAACGAGATGTCCATTTCGCCCAATGTTGGCGCGATTCCTCGCTATCTCAACAAAATGCGCCTCAGTCCGCCCGTTCAGTTCCTCACTGACAACTTAGAAGAGCAGTTCAAAAATATGCCCTTCTCGCCCGAACTATCGCGGCTTAAAGAAGGCATGAAGCGTTTGGCAGTTCCTAAAGTAGGGGCGGTGTTTGAGGAATTGGGCTTCACTTATATGGGGCCGATCGATGGTCATAATCTCGAAGAATTGATTGCCACCTTCAAACAGGCACACCAGCATCCGGGTCCAGTTTTGGTGCATGTGGCGACGGTGAAAGGAAAAGGATATGCGATCGCTGAAAACGATCAGGTCGGCTATCACGCGCAAACGCCCTTTAACTTGGCGACAGGCAAGGTAAACCCCTCCAGCAAACCCAAGCCTCCTAGCTACTCAAAGGTGTTTGGTGAAACGTTAAGCACGATCGCTGAAAACGATCCAAGAGTCATCGGCATCACTGCTGCAATGGCAACCGGGACGGGATTAGACATCTTTCAAAAACGAGTGCCCAAGCAATATGTCGATGTGGGGATCGCTGAACAACATGCCATCACCCTCGCTGCCGGACTTGCCTGTGAAGGAATGCGTCCTGTCGCCACAATTTATTCGACCTTTTTGCAACGGGCATTTGATCAAATTATTCATGATGTTTGCATTCAAAATTTGCCTGTGTTTTTCTGCCTCGATCGCGCCGGAATCGTTGGATCAGACGGGCCCACTCACCAGGGAATGTATGACATTGCCTATCTGCGCCTAATTCCTAATATGGTGCTGATGGCTCCTAAAGACGAAGCCGAATTGCAGCGCATGATCGTCACGGGAATCAATCATACGAGTGGCCCGATCGCGATGCGTTATCCCAGAGGCAACGGCTATGGCGTGCCTTTGATGGAAGAAGGCTGGGAAGAACTGCCGATCGGCAAAGGTGAAATTCTCCGTCAAGGCGATGATCTCCTACTACTCGGCTATGGCTCAATGGTTTATCCCTCAATGCAGGTTGCCGAAATCTTGAGCGAACACGGCATCGAAGCGACTGTGATCAATGCCCGATTTGCTAAACCTCTGGATACTGAATTGATTTTGCCATTGGCTGAAAAAATCGGTCGAGTGGTGACGCTTGAAGAAGGCTGTTTGCCCGGTGGTTTTGGCTCTGCTGTGGTCGAAGCGTTGATGGATGCTGATATCACCGTTCCCGTGAAGCGGATTGGCGTTCCTGATATTCTGGTTGACCATGCCACGCCCGACGAGTCAAAGGCAGCTTTAGGGTTGACTCCGCCGCAGATGGCAGAGCAGATTCTCAAATTGTTTAGCCGTCAGCCGTCGGTGGTGAGTGTGTAAGCGATCGTCGTTTTTAAGGGCTGGTAATCGGGCTTTGTGAGCTTGAGTCAGCCCTTGATTGATTGAGCCGTTAAGCTTAAACCGGGACAGCAGAGCAAAGAGCATGAATCAAATTGCCTCGACGATTCCCACGATCGAAACCGACACCTGGATAAAAGCTAGCTGGGAAACTTTTGCTGCCTTAGCGGATGATCCGGTTTATGAAAAAGGGCGGTTTTATTACGATCGTGGACACTTAAGAATCGAAATGGCAGCCCTCGGATCGGCACACGGTCAGGACAATACGGTGATTTCTAACGTCGTCGCTATCTTTGCAGCCCTTAGGAATTTTCGGACTAAAGGATTAACCAATGCAAGTTTTTGGAAAACGGGAGTCAGAGGCTGTCAACCTGATATCGCGTTTTATGTTGGGACAAATTTTGGACGGCTTCCACATAACAATTCTCCTGTCAATATAGATGAGTTTGGTGCGCCAAATTTGGTCATTGAGATTGGAGCCTCATCCTTTAAAGATGATTTAGGAGATAAGCGCCTACTCTATGAGCAGCTTGGAGTTCAAGAATATTGGGTCGTGAAGGTTGAAACGAGCGAAGTGTTTGCCTTTGAGGTCAATCAGGGATACAGCGGTCGAATTCAAGAATCGCTGGTCTTGCCCAGATTAAAGATTTCGCTAGTCGAAGAGGCATTACAGCGCAGTCGGACTGAAGATGATGGCACAATTAATCGTTGGTTATTGCAAACCTTCGCAGACCCGTCGTAAACCAACCCCTCGCTTTTATGTCTCTTCAAAACCAGGTCTATCCCGTTATTTGGCAAGACGATCGTGTCTTGCTCATCGATCAAACCCGTCTCCCTAGCGAATATGCGCTGGTCGATATTCATCGCTGTGAAGATATGGCACAAGCGATCAAAACTATGATTGTGCGGGGCGCTCCGGCGATCGGGGTTGCCGCTGCCTATGGGATGTATCTCGGCGCACGAGAAATTGAAACCCACGATCGCGATCGCTTTCTCACCCAACTCGAAGACGTTGCCAAAACACTACGCGCCACTCGCCCTACAGCGGTGAACTTGTTTTGGGCGATCGAGCGGATGCTTAAAACAGCTCGCCAAACCCTCGGCAGCGTGGATTATTTGAAACAAGCCTTGCTAAAAGCGGCAAAGGCGATCAATGCCGAAGATATTCAAACCTGTCAGGCGATCGGCGATCATGGGTTATCTGCGCTGCCGTCCGCCCCTGAAAAGCTGCGGCTTTTGACCCACTGCAACGCCGGGGCGCTGGCAACGGCTGGCTATGGCACGGCTTTGGGAGTCGTGCGATCGACGTGGCAAGCCGATCGACTCGAACGGGTTTACGCCGATGAGACGCGACCTCGGCTGCAAGGCGCAAAGTTAACCGCTTGGGAATGTGTGCAAGAGGGCATCCCCGTGACCGTAATTACCGATAACATGGCAGCGCACTGCATGCAGCAAGGCATGATTGATGCGGTGGTTGTCGGAGCCGATCGCATCGCCGCTAATGGTGACACCGCCAATAAAATTGGGACTTATAGTGTGGCGCTGATTGCTAAAGCGCACAACATTCCGTTTTTTGTAGCGGCACCGCTCTCGACTATTGACTTTGAAATTCGAGATGGCAGTCAGATTCCGATCGAAGAACGCGATCCGGCTGAAATCTACCAGGTGGGTGAAACGATACTTTGTCCGCCAGGAATTGACTATTACAATCCCGCTTTTGATGTCACCCCAGCAGATTTGATTGCGGCGATCGTGACCGAGCATGGCGCGTTTTCACCTAGTCAACTGCACGGCGAATTGTACTCAAGAAAAATCGTGTGAGTCTAAAAGAAGCGGATAGCATTCGCCAAGGATTATGAATTTGCGTACGGGCATGGCAATGTCGTGCCCATTGGCGTTGCAGGTAGCGACATAATTTAATTCAACGTCAGTTCGACGAGTTTTTTCGCTGCGTTGTCAGCGGCTTCTGCCCCCTAAATCCCCCATTCTGGGGGACTATGAACTGGAAATTTTGGCTTGAAGTCCCCAAACTTGGGGGATTTAGGGGGCGCGACAAACTGTAACGAAGCCGTCGAATTCACGTTAATTCACGACCCGCTCATCGAAAATATCCCAACCTGCGCCAAAATCGATCGACGCGTTCCTCCCACTGCTCCCAATAGTCTGCCATTGCGTCTGGCTCAAACCAAAACACCTCGGCGGGTCTGTCTGGAATTGCTACCACCAACAGCGCATGGCGCAAATTTAGCTCGTAGTCTTGATAAAGCTGATTGACCGCCCCACAATAGGCCGCCAACTGCAACGGGTAATCGTATAAACGATCGATCGTTTGTTTAGGCTTATCCGAGGTCTTCCACTCACAAATGCAGGGCGTTCCTTCAAAGCTGGCGACACAATCGACTACGCCGCCATAACGAAGTTCGTCATGAAATATCGTCCCTTCGACCAAGCGAACTTGCTCGATCGCGCTGACGATCGGAGCCATACTCTCCCAATAGGGACGCACAGCTTCAGGACAGGGAGTCTTTTCACCCTCTAGATAGCGCTGCACGTGGCGGTGAGTTCCGGTGCCGCGCCGACTGGCTGCACGAGTGATTTGAGACGCTTCCTCGGTGCCAACTCGCTGCTGCCAGTCAAATAGCGCCTTTCTTTGCTCTGGCGGTTTGGTGGCGTTGAGAATCGCCGTCACACTAGGAACCCGATCGCCGCGATCGGTGACATAATACTGCCGTCCTGCCTCTCTCACCTGTTTTGCTTTATAAGGCGGCAGTCGTTCATCGCTCATGATTTACCCTTCCTCTGCTCTTGGCAGCGTAAACCAAAATGCTGTCTCGTTGCTAGATGGACGATCGGCTGAACAAAAATATTTTGCGATTCAAAAATAAGCCTCATTTGAGTTAATTTGATGCATTATAAATAAGCTGATTTATAACCACTTATCGAAGTGTCATAGTGCTGGAAACATCTGTCTTTCAGCTACGGTCTTGAGATACATAAAGGCAGACAGAATGGGAGTTAGAAGTCTAGAACCTACAACAATGTTTTGAGGAAGATTAGAAATCTCTCTGTGGTCAGATGACAAGATTTCTCAACCCGTTCACTGTCTACTTGATCAAAACTAAAAATTAACGCAATCCATTGGGAACGACTCCTATGTCTATCGCTTTTAAGTCTGGAACGGCTCTGTTACTCACCCTGGGCATCACGGCATCTGCAACGGCTCCGATCGTCTTTTCTGCGCCTGCTTTTGCTCAGACAACCTTCGCTGATGTCCCTTCAAACTATTGGGCGAGTGCCTTCATTCAAGAACTTGCCTCTCGGAACATCATTAAAGGATTCCCCGATGGCTCATTTCGCCCGACCGACCCCGTAACTCGGGCTCAATTTGCTGCCATGATTCGGCAAGCATTTCCCAACGCTCCGAAAATTCGCAGTGCGATCAACTTCACCGATGTTCCTACCGATTATTGGGCCTATGATGCCATTCAATTTGCTTACACAACTGGGTTTTTAGCAGGCTATCCCGGTGGGGCTTTCCAACCTAACCAAAACATCCCTCGCGCTCAAGCGCTGGTTTCTCTGACCAACGGGCTACAATACACTAGCACTAATCCGGTTGAAACAACGCTGCAAGTCTTCCGGGATGCGGCTGACATTCCAGGCTATGCACGAGGCAGTATCGCTGCTGCTACCGAGCGCCGCCTGGTCGTCAACTATCCTGATGTGCAGTTGCTCAGCCCCAATCAGGTTGAAACCCGCGCCGAAACGGCTGCCTTTATCTTTCAGGCATTGGTCAGCAGTGGACAGGTTGCCGCAATTCAGTCTCCCTTCATTGTGGGTCAAGCGGTCACGCCTCCTCAAGGACAAGTGAGAATTCCTGCTGGAACCTCACTTTCTGTGCGCTATACAAAAGCAGACAGGATTTTGTTAGCCAAGAATGAGCCAAACCCGACCCCAATCACGCTTGAAGTCGCTCAAAACATCGTCACCTCTACCGGAGCAGTGTTGATTCCGGCGGGAAGCCAGGTGGCGGGTCAACTGGTGGTGTCTCAAAATCAGGCACAGTTTGTTGCCACCCAATTGACCGTAGTCAATGGGCAACCGATCCCGATCGATGCCACCTCTAACCCAATTACCACAACCGAAACCATTCGTCGCGGTTCCAACACTGGCACGATTCTCAAAGGTGCCGCGTTGGGTTCTGCGGCGGCGGCGGGCATCTCTGCGGTGACGGGCGATCGCAACATCAAAGCTGGGGAAGTCTTGATTGGCACGGGTGCAGGTGCGTTGGCGGGTCTGATCTTTGGCGGCGATCGCGTGGATCTGATTTCTATCCAGCCCAATTCTGACCTCAATCTGCGGCTAAATGCCGATCTGGTCTTGCCCCAATCCCAATAAGTAGGCAGAAAGATGGGGGATTGAACTTTAAGCGTCTTGTGCTGTTTCATCCCTCACTTCTGCAACCGCTAGCTTCACCACAAATGTGGCTCCTGGCTCTTTTGGCGGCTGGTCAGAATCTTCTGAGATCCAGCCGTCATTTTGCATGGGGCTAAAGACTTCAATTTCGCCGTGCATTTGCTCGACTAAGCGACGCGCGATCGCTAACCCCAATCCCGTCCCCGGAATCTCAGTCATTGCCTGCATGCCTCGATAGTGCCGCTCGAACAAGTGGAGCAAATCTTGTGGTGGAATTCCTTGCCCTGTGTTGGTCACGCGCAGGATGACACGATCGTCTAGAGCATTGACTCGAATATGGACTTGTCCGCCGGGTGAAGTGTATTTGAGCGCGTTGTCAATCAAGTTGCTCAAGACCTCGCGCAATGCTCCACAGTTTGCCCACACAAGCGGCAAATTAGTTGGAATCAACGCTCGAATCGAAAGCTCTTCTTCTTGCGCGATCGCCTCGGCAGAACTCAACAGCGGCTGCAAGATATCAGTGACTGAACAGGCTTCTAAGGTCAGACTTGAACCCGTTAAAACCCCTGCCGGAAGTAAAGGAATCGGTCTACTTTTCGCTGATTGTGACTCCTGATCTATTTCCACTGAGATCAGGTCTACATCCTCTAAATCGATCGCCCGATCAAACTGCTGCAATAGGTCTTGGAGGCGATCGCTTTCTCGTACAATGCTCGTTGCGACTTCCCGGTTTGAGTCTTCTGGTCGCAATCGTCTCAATAAAAGTTTGCCAAACGTGCGAAGGGCCGTGAGCGGATTTTTGAACTGATGCAGCAAATTATCTAAAACATCATGCTGCTCGTTTTGCAAAAGTCTCTGCTCGTGGCGGGTTTGATCTAGCCACTGAGCGCGTTGATCCATCACGCACGCCAAGGCGATCGTGGCAGCAACTCGCTCAATCTGGCTGCGCTCCCAGGTAGTCCACGGACGATCGCTGCGTTCAGTCACTAACAAACCCAAAACCATCCCTTCATGAACGAGTGGCAACACAACCTGCCGTTGCTCGACCAGGCCACCCTTGAGACGTTGAGACACGGCAGAAGCATCGATTGGCTCGTCAGAATCAGTAGACAAGGGTTCATCGACGCGAACACCCGCAGAAATCTGTCGAGAATTTGCAGCAGCCACGTCACTTCCTGGAGGTAACACAAAGCGGCTCGATTTTTCTAATGCCACCGATTCAGGGTAGGTCGCTATTGGCACGATCTGAGCCTCTGCTCCCTCGACCAATTCTTCGGTTAAATAGACCGCGCTGAGTGAAGCTCCTAACACTTGAGTCAGTAGAGCGACCTGCGATCGACACAACTCTACAAATTCTGAACTAGTCGGCATCAACATGCCCTCAGATACCTCGGCTTAAATTAAGATTGACTTAAGCATTGAACCCTCGTAAGTTAGTAGTAGCGGCATCACTCCACGCTCATAGAACACTAGACATTAAACACTGAACTGCCGATTTTGCTGGCTTAAGGTCAAACCAATTTCCAGTTCAGAACTATTAGTCTGTGGTTCAACAGCGCCCCTACATGCAGTTACAGCCGATCAGTTTAAGGTTAACAAGTGCCAGGCTGCGACATTCAGCTCGTGTTCTTGACGACGAAAAGCCAGAAAATTGAAATTTTGTATCGTTGCGTTAAGGGAAGTTGATATCTAGAGCCAGAGCCGCTATACTTGCGACGGCTTTTGTAACGATCACTACAACTTGACAGTTAGGATTAAGGAGGTAAGGGGTTTGGCAAGGAGACGTAAGCGTAAAAGTCGGCGGCGGCAAGAGGGGCGCAGAATCTTAGAACATGTGCCTCAATACAGCATCGAGTGTGGCGAAGACAAACCGGTCACGGCAGCTCGAAAGTTCATCCATTCCGAAGGCATTCTTCCTCCTGCGCTATTGCTGGTTAAGAGAAACGAGCATACCACAGATCGGTATTTCTGGGCTGAGAAGGGTCTCTTCGGGGCGCAATATGTCGAAGAAAACCATTTTCTGTTCCCCAGTTTAAAGACCAATGACGACGAGCTAGAACCCATTGGGGCTTCTGCAAAGAGTCATTAGAGATTAGAACACTCCACACACCCCTCGTTTAGCCTGACTGTTGTTTTTATCAGTTAAGCGTTAGTGAAACGATAAAAGCGTTAAGCGAGGTCAGTGAACGTTTGATTCATCAAGCAGAGATGACGTAGCCTGGGACAATTGTAAAGTCTGACGACGATCGTTCAAATCTGTCTTGAGCTAGAAGTATTTCGTTTGCTTGGTTTGACACTATCTGATCAAAAAGTCCCCTCAAGTTGAGAACCTTGAGGGGACTTTTTTGGGAGGCTTTTAGGTAGCCGTCTTTAATCCTAGAAGGCGCTGTAGCTCTGCTAATTCGTCACGGTGCGCTTTGACAGTAATTAAGCTCTTGGTCGCTGCATCAGGCACCGACTCAATCTTGAGTGAGACTTGCTCCGATCGCCCCGCACCGCGCCAATAAAATACTCCTGCCAACGGAGACAGGAGCAATAAACTCAGCCAAAGTTTCGACTGATCTGGAAACAGGTAAGACAGCATTAAGACGAGACACAAAGCCCCCGTCGCTGCGAGCAGGATTAAGAAGCCTGCCAAAAATAGGCTAGGGCGAACCGTCCCCTCAAAGATGACCTCGTTCTTTGCAGCATCTAGCGACACAACGCGGTAGGCACGCTGGTCAAAATATTGCTGCAACTGGGTCAGCAAAGACGTTTCCGATTGGTCAGAAGCTAACCTGATCACCTGAGTTCGATCTTTGACCGACGCACGGATAAAAAAGACTAGTCCGATCGTCATCAAGATAGTCAGAAAAAAAGTAGACGGAATGACAGAGGTACTCATTAAATCAGCCAGGTTGTAAAAGCGTCCTGTCTACTTCAGTCTAGTCAACAATGGATAACTTTTAGAACCTGGATAACTTATCGCTCTGAGCCACTAGCTTGAGGCACTCGGTTATGGTGATCACGCTTAACAGCATAATCTTGCCAGAGCTTTGCCAGATCTTGCGCTTGAGGCATTGCCTCAGGCCGAATCTGATACATCCGACGAGGACGACCTCTGCCCTCTACTTTTTTCCAGTAGCCTGTTACCATCTCTTCGTCTTCAAGAAACTTAAGGGCGCTATAAAGCACCGTATCTGAAAGACGATAGAGAGGGTGTTCTGATTCCAATAACTGGATCAGCTCGGTTCCGTAAGAGTCGCCCCGCAAGAGAACTGCGAGAACGTAGCACACCGCCAACTCTTTGTTGAGATAAAAAGGTGGTGGGTCTTTAAAGAATTGATAGATATCCTCAAATTTCATCTGTCTCAATCCAGTCGTGTGACAAAACAACGTTGCTCTGATGGCTTGAAGAAGGGAACAGTCAGACTAGTAGAATGTTGCACCCTAACGCTAGCAGTTGCCCCTATATTTGCCGTCTTTCAAAAGGGTTAAATTACCCTGGGGGTGAAAAATTGGAGCGAAATCACAGAGCATGACTATTTAGCTATGTTTGTGAAGTATCTAAACGACCGGAGTCTTCAAGAAAACCGCTTCGTTTCGGCATTTCTTGATTAGGTTGACGTTTCACAAACGCAATGTGAGTTCGCATTCAGGTAAATCAAGGAGAAGGTGCTCAAGCACTAGGGCATCCATTACGTTATCGGTAAGATGCGACGCTGGTGTTTAATTAACATAAACAGCATGTGTCGCCAGTAAAGATGTGCTTAACTTGAGCAGCAACTCTTTTAAGTTGCTCAACCACTTTTTAATCATACAACTTAATTCTAATGATAATTTCTTAATTTGTGGGTGAGAAAGTAAATTATGGTTACATTCGCAAATCTCGTCGATTTGCTTTTCTTACAGTGACCAAATAAAGGGTTCATAGGGGTCGTTCATTCTAATAGAATTTTCTAAATTGTTAGTAATTCTTGACAAGTTTTCTAGCCCTAGCAAAAAACGTTTTCGCAGCATCTCTGGTTCTTGGTAGAATAATCGAGATACTATTATAGATCTGATTAGAGAAAGATTAGCTTTCGTTTGATCAAAACTGAAATTCTAATAGACAGGGGCGTTTGAAGACTGAGCGCTACCTACTTACCAATTTCTAGTTTTCACGAAGATGAGAAATTAAAACTTTTGCAACCTCTCTTAAAACGATCGGGTTGCTCAAATGTTTGGTTTTCTCAAAAATGCTCATGAATAGTCGTATTTTCTCTAAGTTATAAGAACACAGTAGGCAAAAATTACCACTCCAGAATTCGTGATTTTGGTTTTCGATCGTCGAGTTGTTCTCTGCCTATAAATTTGTAAAACGTCAGATACATCTAACTCTCAGCGATTGATCTATGCCATTGAGATCTTTAGGGCAACGAGCCAAGCTCTTATCATCAAAGGACTGAGAATTGTAGCGCTTTAAGACGAGTAATGGCTTGAGATCGTTCCTCTTTTTTTGAAAAATCTGATCAACACGTAGAGGGTGGGAAGCTCGATCAGGTTCATACGCTACACAAAAAAACTACCGACATTCAAATGATTGTTGTAGCCTGAACTGATTTCTCTAAACAAGCCGAGTAGCCCAACGACGAACAGCAAGGAAATGAGAATCAGAATTGAGCGCGGTTGTCCAAAAGCTTTCATACTCTGGTTGCAGACAAAAGATGTCAGCATCACAGAAGTTGAGCTTTAAGACACCCTCTGTCTGCTGAAAGAGATGAGTGGGATGTTAGCAATACCTATTTTCTAGATAGATATCAAAACTTCAGCCAATTTAACGTCTGTCACACTGATAAGTAGACAAATTCAGTCGTGTGCTGCATAGTATAGAGGTGTGAGGAGCAAATTGAATCAAAAAGCCTCTGGAGTCGAAACACGGCAAGACGTCCAGAGGCTTTTTGTTTGTCTGCTTTCTTTAACCCTTTCACGGCTCTTGCGGTCAGACCTTGCACAATCCGAGGCTGAAAAGTTAATTGCCTAAAGCACGAGCGATCGTGACGCAACAAAGTAGTCCTTTTTAACACATGCACTTCACAGTCCTCAAGAAAGCTCCCTATAACAAGACTTGATTGAGATTTTTTGCAAACTGCGTTTATCCTAAATGGGTTAAATCGTTCTGCTATTTCTCTTTCTGCATGAAGCGCTCTAAAAACCTCTATCGCAACCTGATCATCGTCAGTGTACTGGGTCTAACGGCTCTAGCCGCCGCAGGCTATTGGTATGTTTTTGTAGAAGGTGCTCCTCAAATCGATGCGCCTCAAGCCGAACCAGAAACAGGGCTTGTTTTTAGAGTTCGGACGTTTAATAGCGAAGCCATGGGCACCGAACGGCGATATGGAGTCGTGCTACCGCCCGGTTATGAGAAAAATCCTAATCAGCGCTACCCCGTGATTGTGTTGCTGCACGGAGGGCACGGCACCGAGCGAGACTTTGAAGACAAAGCTGCCCTCACCTCAGTTCTGCACGATCTTTATCGCGATCGTAAGCTTCCTCCCTCGATCGTCATCACTCCAGACGGCAGCGATAATCGAGGCAGCAGCCCCTTTTGGGACCCCCAATACTACGACGGAGCCAACGGCAAAGTTGCCACCCTGATCGGCTCAGATTTGGTCAACGAAGTTAAAACTCACTATCGATCGCGCAATGAGCCACAGTTTTGGGCGATCGGGGGGCTATCGTCCGGCGGTTGGGGTGCATTGAATATTGGATTGCACTACCTCAATCAGTTTCATATTTTGTTTAGTCATACTGGCTATTTCAAAGACAGTAGTGGCGCAGACAATAGTCCTCAATTCTTTGTTCAGCAAATTCCCTTAGAGATTCGACCTCAATTGCGGGTCTACTTAGATGCAGGAAAAGAAGATACTAAATATCTGCAAGCGACTCAGCAGTTTCACCAAACCCTTAATCAATTGAAAATTCTCAACGAGTTCAATGCGTTTCCAGGAGGACACGGAATCGTCGGCAAGAATGTCGGTTGGAATTATTGGCATAAACATTTAGCAACCTCGTTGAGCTTTGTAGGAAAACAATTTAGAGCCTCCCTTCCCAAACCAACTTCTGATACCACTTCCTCAGAAAAAACAGAAATGGGAACGCCAGAAAACCGGGAAATTAGTCAGCCAGAAAAGGCTAAGACCTTAGCAGAACCTTTGCCTGCATCTCCGGGAGCATCACAGCCATGAGCGCACAAGGTCGGCACAAAATGCAGCCGCTGTCGATCGGGCTGAAATATCGAACTCGCATCGGGCTATGGACGGTTTCGATCTGGACGGGCTTAGTCGGCTTAGTCAACCTATTATCTGCGGTGTCGCCAAGCTTACCCGAACGAGTCAGATGGCTGATGCCTGTTTTTCCGTTTCCAATTCGAGCCGGGGGGCACGTCTTTGCAGCGTTAACGGGCTTTTTGCTGCTGACGCTGGCAGCCAATCTCTTGCGACGTAAGCATATTGCTTGGCTGCTGACGGTGACTTTGTTAGGCATCTCGATCGCCAGCCATCTGGTCAAAGGGCTTGACTATGAAGAAAGCTTGCTCGCGATCGTACCTCTGATCCAGCTAATCGTGATGCGAAAGACGTTTACGGCTCGCTCCGATCGTCCGTCTATTTATCAAGGTGTTCGCGTTCTGATCGGGGCGTTGTTGTTCACCCTCGCTTACGGGACGGCTGGTTTTTATGTGCTCGACGGACGCTTTACGGTCAATGGCGAACCCGCTAATTTTGGATTGTTTGCCTCGATCGAGCAAACGTTAGCCATATTTTTTACTGAAGATAACGCAGGGCTAGAACCCACGACTCGATATAGTGCCTTTTTCATTAACTCTATTTACATGGTCGGAGCAGCAACATTAGTTTATGCATTGTTCATGCTGTTGCGTCCTGTGTTGCTGCGTGGCGATCCTGCAACTGTTGGCGATCGTAGACGAGCTAGAGACATCATTGACCAACATGGGCAAACTTCGCTAGCCCGATTGTCATTGCTAAAAGATAAAAGCTACTATTTCAGCCCATCGGGGCAGAGTGTGATTGCTTATGTTGCTAAAGGTCGAGCCGCGATCGCTTTGGGTGATCCCATCGGCCCGCCTCAAGATCGGGTCGAAGCCATTCTCACATTCAGTCAATTTTGCGATCGTAACGACTGGTTTCCGGCTTTTTATGAAACCTCAACCGAGCAGTTAGATCGCTACTCTAAATTAGGATTTCAGCAGATTCAAATTGGTGAAGAAGCGATCGTGGATTTGACCACTTTTACGCTCAAAGGAAAAGCAGCGCAAAATCTCCGCACTGCGCTGAATCGATCTGCAAAAGCAGGTTATCAGTTCAAGCTTTATGAATCGCCAATTCAGCCAGAACTGTTTCAGCAGTTAAAACCCGTTAGCGACGAATGGCTAAAAGATAAGCAGGGGTCAGAAAAACAGTTTTCGATCGGCTGGTTTGATGAAGACTATTTGCAAGATTGCTCGATCGCTGTCGTCTGCGATGCTAACAATCAAGTCGTCGCTTTTGCAAACTTGTTATCTGGCTATAACCGCCGCGAAGTCACGATCGATTTAATGCGTCACCGATTAGATGCCGAAAAAGGCACGATGGATTTTTTGTTTGTCTCGATGTTTCAGCACTTTAAAGAGGCAGAATATGACAGCTTTAATCTCAGTCTTTCACCCCTAGCAGGTGTTGGCGCAAAACCGGGTGCCCGCAGAGTTGAAAAAGCCTTAAACTACTTATTCAATCACCTCAACCAGTTCTACAACTTTAAAGGGCTGCACCAATTTAAAGAGAAGTTTCAGCCACGATGGGAGCCGCGCTACCTGGTTTTTCCCAGTCTAACCGTCTTACCTGACGTGATTTTAGGGTTAGTCAGAGCCGATTCGGGCGATCGCTTATTTGAATACTTACAGCTTGAGTATGTAAAGCAGGCTCTCGCTGCATTCTTAGATCGTTAATCTACAATCTCTCTAAAACCCAATCAGCGATGCGATCGCTTGGCGCTCACCACTCTCGATTCGATCGTAAATTCTGGAATCTCTCGCAGTTCCGATTCATCTAAATTGTATTGTTCACAAACTAAACTCAGTCGCGCTCCCGGAACCTTTACAGCATTCACCGAGTGAATCAAGTCGCCTTGAAAATGAATCAACAAATTCTCTTGCGGTTTGACTTGCCCGACTTGACGCTTGTGATCTCGTAAAACCAGTTCTCCGCCTTGCAGCGCAAACGGCACCTGTACATAGAGAACGCTAACACCATCGGGAGGATTGATCGTTTTGCAATAAGATCGCAACGAGCGATCGACATGTGGGTCTACACGAGATCCTTCACGCAGCAACAAGGGATTTAGATAAAACGCATTGCAAGTAGACTCAAGCGCGAGGTCTAAATAAGGTTTGAAGAAGGGAAATTTTTGGGCAACGGTTTCGAGTCCCGATCGCTGAAACACCACTGAGAATCCTTTGGTGTCCACAAAATCACGATTGAGGTTATTGACCGCAAAATAAGGGCAAGCCAAAATTCCTCCGCGCAAGTCATCAAGATAGGATGCTGCGAAAGCGTTGTTTTTCTGACGATAGTAGCTCAAGGACGTGAACCAATCTTTATTTCAATAGAGTTTTAGGCATTGCGGAATAAAGAGATGATTTGGTAGGGGCAATCTCCCCGTGGTTGCCCTCTGTCAGGGGTAGGCACGGGGGCGCTACTCCTACAGCCATTTCATCTCATTCTGCAACGCCGAATTTTGATCTTACCAGCGACGATCGCGCTCTAGATCCCACAGCACTTTCTCCCAACACCACTGATCAGATTCACCCGGATTTCTTGAACGTGCGGTTTCAAATAATCGCTGTGCGGTTGCCGTGTCGCCATTCAGCAGTGATATAACTCGCTTAGGCGGTCGGCTTGTTCTACGCGAAGACGATCGACGATCGCGATTTGAGGGTTGCAAAATCCAATAAATGATTAAACCAGCGAGAACGATCGCACCAAGGGTCAGCAGCGTGAATACCATATCTAAAATTTGAGTTAAGAATGAACCGGGTTCTAGGAATTTTTTGGCTCGTGAAGCCACTCAATCTGTCTGGCTTGATCGGGTAGGTGGGCGTGTCGCTGTCCAGTTGTGCGGGCATGGGCACAAATTAGTCCGATCGGGGTGCTGAATAGATCTGCCAGGGTTGCTTTCTGTTGTAGCCCATGAATGGCGGCGATCGGCAATTCTTTAAACAACCAGCGTGTCAGACGATAACCATAGTCCTGCAAGCTGAAGTCGCGCATCAGATCTACTCCATGCAACTCGTGAAGATAGCGGTTCGATCGCCCATATCTGCGCCATTGACTGCGGAGCGCTGCCAGCGTAGAGCGGTGACGATGCCGCACGATCGCCCGTTCTGCAAACCTGATCTGCCAAGGTGTTTGGCTTAGAGCGCGCCAGCAGAAATCTGCGTCGCCGCCCGTCGTTAAATAGGGACGAAACAACCCCACTTGCTCAAACACCTGATCGCGAACTGCCAAATTTGCGGTCTGACCATAAGCGCAAAACGGATGCGCTAACGTGTGCTTTTGCGAAAGAGTTTCTTGACGATCGGCGTGTTGCTCTAAAATTGTGTTGCCTAAAAGCGCCTTGATTTCTCCTGCAACCAACCCTACGGTAAGATCCTCAAACGGCTGAATCAAATTTTCTAACCAGTTTGGCTCTGGGCGACAGTCGGCATCGGTAAACACTAAAATTTCTCCAGTCGTCGATCGAATGCCCAGATTTCGAGCCGCGTAAGAACTTTGAATCTGAGATTCGCTTAAAACCACGAAATTTTGAGCGTCTTGACTGGCAGATTTAAGGATCTCAGAGGTGCGATCGTGGCTGCCATTATCCACCAGGCAATAACTCACGAGATCACTCGAATAGGTCTGCGCCCTTAAACAGTGAAGTAAACCCGGTAGGTCTGCTTCTCCGTTATAGATGGGCACAATCACCGAAATCTTTGGCAAAAATCGCTTCTCAGCTTGATCCGATCGCATAACTGAGTCAGGCTAAATAATGGACACAATCATTAGTGTGACCATTATTTAGCTAAAATAACTTGCCAATCTCTCTGCACTCTCTTTTCAAACCAGTAAATTTAAGATAGGAATGATAAGGGAGTCGTTCTAGCAATTCGACTTGTTGGGTTTCTGATCTACCTCGTTTACTCAGGAAAGCTTGTGGCAGACAACACAGACAAAAGTAAAGAAGGGTTCCTTTACCCGATCGGACGTTATCGGGGCGAGTTTACACCAGAGCATCTAGCCTTTAATGCCAACTTGCAAGAATTCGCTCAACGCGTGTCGCTGCTTTGTGGGCTGGAGACGGGAGGCAAAATTCCGCCCGGAGAGGCATACAAAGAAATCAAACAGCTCTGGCGGCAACTTAGAGACTCGAAAAAGGAACTGCTTGATGCATCCAAAGCCGAGCCGCCAGACTTACCAGACCTCTAAGATCACTTTTGCAGATAATCTTCGACAAGCTGCACGATGCGATCGGCAGCATAGCCATCACCAAATGGGCTGATCGCGTTTGCCATCGCCTGATAGGCGGCTGGGTTGCTCAACAGGTTTGAGGCTTCTTTGAGAATGTTGGCGGGGTCAGTGCCGACGAGTTTGGCGGTTCCGGCTGTGACGGCTTCGGGGCGCTCGGTGGTTTCGCGCAGCACGAGAACAGGTTTGCCCAAGCTTGGCGCTTCTTCTTGAATGCCGCCTGAATCGGTCATCAGCAAATAACAGCGCTGCATCGCGCCTACTAATTCTGTGTAGTCGAGCGGCTCTGTGAGAAAAACTCGCGGATGGCTCCCTAAAATGGCAGTTAATGGGTCACGCACAGTAGGATTTCGGTGCAAAGGCAACAGCAGCGCGGTGTCTTCAAATTTAGTCAACACCTCTAGAAAACCTTGAGCAATGTCTTCGAGCGGTTCGCCCCAGTTTTCTCGGCGATGCACCGTCGCCAAAATTGTGCGATGTTGACTCCAATCAAGCCCTGGAATCTCGCAGGTGGGCTGACGTTCTGCCACTTTGAGCAAGGCATCAATCACCGTGTTGCCCGTTTGATGGATTTCGCCCAAAACACCCGATCGCTGCAAATGCTCCACCGAAACCGAGGTAGGCGCAAAGTGAAGCTGAGTCACCTGCGAGATCAGCCGCCGATTAGCTTCTTCAGGATAGGGGTTAAAGAGATCTTCGGTTCGCAAACCTGCTTCGACGTGCCCAACGGGAATCTTTTGATAAAAAGCTGCGATCGCGGCTGCCAATGCGGTGGTCGTGTCTCCCTGCACCAGCACTATCTTAGGCTGAATTTTTTGAAACAATTCTTCTAAACCCCGCATTGCCCAGCAGGTGATATCGGTCAAGGTTTGCTTGGGCTGCATGATTGCCAGATCGTGATTGGGCGTGAGGTCAAACAAGTGCATCACCTGATCCACCATTTCGCGATGCTGACCTGTCAAAACAACTTGAGTGTCAAACAGTGACGATCGTTGAAACGCCTGAATCACCGGAGCCATTTTAATCGCTTCGGGGCGAGTGCCGACGATAATGCAAATGGGAATAGGAAACTTCAGCATAAGATTTTTTGAGTCATAGAACAGAGAAACCAGCTTCTAATTAAGCCATAAGCCGTGCTATTCAAGCTTTCTGAAACTTGTCTCAACCAGTCGGATCGTTCACCAATTGCGCTATCAGGAAAATATCTTCCTTATCGTAGTTGCTATTTAGCATTTTTTGAAAGTTGAGTGAATCCCAAACTCAACAAATAAATTAAATTAATTCACAAAAAAACCAGCCGAAGCTGGTTAGGTAGGACTGTTTCACCGATGACTCAAGAAACTTTCAAAGTGCGCTTATAAAAAAGCAGACGTTTTGCGTTTTTAGTCTGCTGATTTTAAGTCTAAGGATCGATTTCACAAGTGAGTGGGCAAGCCGCATAAACTGATGTATGTAAGGGGTCTGCTTGACCATTGAGCCATCGCAACCACTCAACCTCTTGGGGGTGGATTCCATTAGCAGTCATGAATGCAGCAGCCAGCATAATGCCGATCGCATGAATGCCAATTAGCCCAACTGCGATCAATAAAACGGCACTAAATGGCATGATGGCATGTAATGTAACTGCCACTAAAGCGCCAACCGAAACCACTAAAACAAGTGCTGGAAAACCAACCACAATCATGCAAACTGTGAGAGTAAAAGTCCAGATCAAAAAGCTTTTGAGGGCGACTACGAAATAGAGGTTCTTAAAAGGCTGACTTTGAACCAGTGCCATGATTCTCTCTCCCAGAGTTAAGGGTTTATTGATAGTTTTGAAAAACTTTATAGCGATCCCCGCGAATCGCTGCGTGAAATTTAGTATAGAGAAAGCAATCGGAGGAGTGAATGCATCTTCATTAAAGTTTACATTTTTGGCTCCTGATTTCTAATCTTAAGAGATTCTATCGAAGCTGAATGCTCTCTTCTTTCATTACTCTATAGAAAAGCCTCTATCCTATGCATAGAAGCTTTTTCAGCTTTTTTTTAGCAATCAAAACTCAGCCTATAACTATTAAGACAATGCTGAAATCCTTCACATTTCTACAAGAATTTAATTAATCTTAATCTGTTTTCCCCAACTTCTCAGAATTCAAAATCAAGGCTGACTAAGGAGTTTAGTGATTAGAAGGCTGAAATTGAAGGCGCGATCGGTTAAGTTATCTTTCAATCGATTCAAGTTAGTTTGCGATGCTTGAAGAAGAAATCTTGAAAGCTCGATCGCGACAATCTCTAACCCTTTAAATCAAAGGTGCCTCTACCTTAAGTTGCATCTGCAATGCCCTACAGAATTTAATTTGCAATTCTTAGTAGTTATAAGGGTTCTTCGGCTCTGGAATTGTCTTTAAAGTCTTTGCTTGAATGGTTAATTGACGTTTGCCATCCAAGGTTTCAGTCAGCATTTGCCCTTCAATTTCTAGCCAACTGTCTGGCAGATAAGACTTACGATCGCCCGTCGTCAATTTCACTGGCAAACTCACGGGGTAAGCATCCGCCGCGCAGCACGTAATCACAAACCGAGTCAGCAACAAATATTGCTCTGACAACTTGGGCGGGTAGACCACAAATCCCTGAACTTTTACCTTTTGCCCCGTGTAAGCATCTGGTTCGGGGTAGACCTGAAGGGTGCGAATCCAATCAATCATGGTTTTATCTTCGGTCCGAGTCGAAGCCCGAAACGATTGCGGTTTCACCCGCGTCAGCGTGATGGTGTCAGTGACTCCGCGATCGAGCGCGGTCTGACTCGCAAACGCACGCGGCGTAATTAACAACCCCGCGATCGCGACTGCTAACATCAGCAAACTCCCAAACCCTGGCGGAAACAGCGTCATGTGCTGCATCGGTGCAAAAGTTTGACGGCTTCGACTCGATCGCAGCAAAAGTAGCCCTTTTAACCCACTCACGATCAGCAGCAAAACGCCTGCTGCCACCGTCAACCCAATATAGTTAGGGTGAATCAGCAAAAAGAGCTTCTCAGACAGCCAATAGTTCAGCAGCAAAACGCCCCAAGCGGCGATCGCTACCACGTCAAGCCAGGGCAAAAGCGATCGAATAACGTTACGAGTCATGGCTAATCAACTGATATATAAATTGAGAAATAGCGTCAACGCAAAAGTCAACTGAGCCGCCAAAGCAAACAGATAGAAAATGGCTCTCGGCTTGAAGATCGATAGCATCAGACCCACGCCTTTGAGGTCAATCATCGGGCCAAACACCAAAAATGCGACGAGAGAGCCGCTTGTAAAAGTCGAGGCAAACGAGAGCGCAAAAAACGAATCTACGGTTGAACAAATCGAGACAACCCCTGCCAACAGCATCATTGCCAAAATCGACGTGACCGGACTTTGACCCAAGCTGAGAATGATATCGCGAGGCACAAAGACTTGCACCAGAGCGGCGATCGCACTGCCTAAAATCAGCACCCCTCCCAGTTCGCGCATCTCTTGCACCGTGTTTTCTAACAGTAGTCTGAGACGAAAGCTCTTGGGCTTAGACACCGATGCCATCATTGCCGCTTGCAGTTCAGACGGATCGGTAATTAATGGTTTAGCCGATTGCCCCAAAAAATAAGTGCCCGATTGCAGCAGCGGAGACTGATTTAAGTCAGAAGGTTGACTTTGTTTCAGGGTCAGAGCCGAAGCGACTCCAGACTGAAGGAAAGGGCGCAAATCAGCTTGGGCGCTGAAAATAAAGCCAATAATCGTCGCGATCGCCAGCGAAAAGCCCACTCGCAAAAACACAATTTCTGGCTGGTCTCGAAAGGCTGTCCAGGTTGCCCAAATCACGATCGGGTTAATCGTCGGAGCGGCAAGAAGAAACCCGATCGCCACCGAAATTGGTGCCCCTTGCATCAGCATCCGTCGCGCAACGGGCACATTTCCACATTCGCACACCGGAAACAAAAAACCGATACAGCTTCCGGCAAACGCCCCTAGTAAAGGATTTTTGGGCAAAATTGCCAGCAGCCGCCGCTCATCCACAAAAAATTGCAGCAGTCCAGAGAACAAAACCCCTAACAATAGGAAGGGAATTGCCTCCACCAACAAACTAAAAAAGAGGGTGAACGCACTGTTCAGTTGAGTCATTCAGCAAATAATCAGTGTGAGGAGTATGATTCCAAACGGCAACAGTGAGGAATATCTAGCGGATCTTAGCAGCAATATCAAGCGATCAGAAATCAGACCCCGCAAAGACTGAGCTATCAAGGTTAAATTGAAGGGCTGCTATCTGTAGGAGCATCCGATTAAACGTCCCTACTAGCTTTGATAAAGCACTAGCGGATTTACTTTATCGATCGCTTCATGACAGAATGCGTCTCTAACTTCTCTGACGATCGCGCCGCTTAACTTCTTTCCCAGAAATGTGAGAAAAGCAGTAACCAATTGCGAGTTTTTGATTAAAGATTTGTAAACTTATAGCAGGCATTTTAAGTGCCACATTTTCTGAGGAGTCCTTATGAAGCAACTGATCGCTATTGAGCGCTTCTGCCTAACTGGTCACACAGTAGCATTGGCATTTGGGCTGGCAGGGTTATTGTTGGTGCTGCCCAACCCTGATTTTATTTTGGCACTGCCAGCGTTTGGTCAGTCGGCCTTCGGTTTGAGTATGTCAGGCGGTGGGGTCGTCTATATCTTGCTGGGGGCGCTGACGATCGCAGCTTACGCCTACCGAGTGCTGGGTTTGCAGCGCTGGCTGACGTTTATGATTCCGGCGATCGTGCTTTCGCTCGGCAGCGAACTTTTGGGAACCAGTACTGGGTTTCCCTTTGGTGAGTATGGCTATTTGAGTGGATTGGGCTATAAAATCGCGGGGTTGGTGCCCTTTACCATTCCGCTATCGTGGTTTTATTTAGGAATGGCGTGCTATGTGTTGGCGAGAGCCGGGTTAGAAAGCGTCAGGTTACCCGTTTGGGCGCGTCTGATTGGGGCGATCGCCGTCGGTTCTCTAATGCTCACCGCTTGGGATTTTGTCCTTGACCCTGCCATGAGTCAAACTTCCTACCCATTCTGGGAGTTTAAGCAGCTAGGTGCCTTTTTTGGGATGCCCTACCGCAACTTATCAGGCTGGTTTGGCACAGGCGTAGTCTTTATGTCGGTGGCATCTCTATTCTGGGGAAAAGCGCCTTTAAATCTCAGCCGTGCCCAACTTACCGTGCCTCTAGCAGTTTATTTGATTAACTTTGCCTTCGGAGCCGTGATCACCGTGGCTCAGTTAGATGCTCGATTTTGGATTCCTACAGCGCTGAGTGCAGTGTTAGGAGTCGTTCCGGCGATCGTGCTTTGGTGGATCGCCAAGCCCACCGCAACTGTGGCTCAGTTAAAAACCGTTTTACAAGCTAGAGACTTAGAAAATGAGTCTCCGGCTGTCCCGGTTGGCGTTTCTGAAAAGTAAATCGCGGTTCCCCCATCGTAAAAGGTTAGAAGATTGACGAGTTTGCTGCAATTAGGGCTGAACAGTTTAGGATTCGTTAGCACTCAAGACGAGTTTTATCAACAAGACGTGGGCTTTCTAGGCGTGTTGCTGATGCAGTTGCCAGCCGTAGCGATTTTGCTTTCACGGTTGCTTAAAGGCCCGACTCGTCACCCTCCCCTCGAACCTCGATCGGCGGCTCCAGACTCATTCGGGGTGGTTAGTGTTGTCGTACCCACCTTAAATGAGGCAGAGCGAATTAAACCCTGCTTAGAAGGGCTAACTCGGCAAAGCTACGAAGTTCGAGAAATCATCGTGGTCGATAGTCACTCTCAAGACGGAACCGCCGATCTGGTTAAAACCGCTCAAGAGCGCGATCCTCGGTTTCGGCTAATGAATGATGACCCGCTCCCGTCAGGTTGGGTTGGCCGCCCTTGGGCGTTGCATTCAGGATTTTTGGCAAGCTCCGATCACAGCGAATGGATCTTAGGAATCGATGCCGATACACAACCCCATCCCGGTTTGGTCGCTAGCTTGATCGAAACAGTTTATTCAGAAAACTACGATCTGATCTCGCTATCACCGCAATTCATTCTCAAGCAGCCGGGAGAGCTTTGGCTGCAACCTGCCTTGCTAATGACGCTGGTCTACCGATTTGGAGCCGCGGGCGAAAAAAATAGCCCTCCTGAACGGGTGATGGCAAATGGTCAATGCTTTTTTTGCCGCCGATCGCTCCTCGTTCAGCTAGGCGGCTATACGAGCGCTCGCGGATCGTTTTGTGATGATGTCACCCTGGCCCGATTTGCAGCCGCCCAAGGTGCCAGAGTCGGCTTTATGGATGGAGCCAAGATTCTCAAGGTGCGAATGTATGAAGGCATGGCAGAAACCTGGAAAGAATGGGGACGATCGCTGGATCTCAAAGATGCCGCATCGCCAGGTCAAATCTGGGGCGATTTATGGCTTTTGCTCTGCGTGCAGGGGTTGCCTTTGCCGATGTTGATGCTTTCAGCCCTGCTTGTCGGGCGCGGAAACACTACACTTCCCGCGATCGCAGCTTTGGGATTGAATGGCTTTTTAGTGGCGATGCGAATCGCGTTGAATGGGGCGATCGCGGCATCTTATGATCGGTCGCAAGCTAAATCTGCCTGGGTGTTTTGGCTCTCTCCGATCGCCGACCCGATCGCCGTTTTGCGAATTTTCCTCTCGTCTACTCAAACCCCGACTCAGTGGCGTGGCAGAACTTACGGGAATTAATTTTTCTCTAGATTGTTGCAGATTGTTTCAACCCGTTCGTCTTTCGAGAGAAGCGTTTCAACTCCGTAGTAGAGTGAGAGGCACTAGGCTTTATGAGTTCAAGTTTGATAGAAAAAGGAAAGAATGCTCATGGTTCAGCGTGGTTCTAAAGTTCGCGTTCTTCGCAAAGAATCCTATTGGTTTCAAGATGTGGGCACCGTCGCCTCCATCGATCAAAGTGGTATTAAATATCCTGTGATCGTCCGGTTTGAAAAAGTTGCTTACTCTGGGGTAAATACCAACAACTTTGCAACCAGTGAGTTGGTTGAGGTTGCAGCGCCCAGTAAAAAGCCCTCGGCAACCATGCCGGGTGGAAAGCAAACCCCGATCGACCCGATCTCTCGCAAAACCGGAAGCGGAGTCTCAGGCAGGCAGTCTGACTCACCCGAAATCCCAGGTGGCAGCACCGTAGTAGAAGGAGATGCTAACCAAGGAACCGAAGCTCGCTAGGGCTTTAGGCACTTAAACAGCAAACTCTAATCGTTAAACCTTAGACTAATAATGATGGGTGCGCGGTTGCATTCATTGTTCAATGTCTAAGGTTTTTTTGTGCCAGAACTTCCTGAAGTTGAAACCGTCCGATTGGGGTTAAATCAAGTCACCTTAAATCAACCGATTCGGGGCGGCGATGTGTTGCTCGATCGCACCGTTGCCTATCCAACTTCCTCGATCGACTTTTTAACCGGACTGGATGGCACCGCGATCGCTCAATGGCACCGCTACGGAAAATATCTGCTGGCGGAGTTGAGTGACGGCTGGCTAGGCGTTCATTTAAGAATGACAGGACAACTCTTGTGGCTCGATCAAACCGAACCGCTTCATAAACACACACGAGTTCGATTGTTTTTTGGCGACGATCGCGAGTTGCGTTTTGTCGATCAGCGCACATTTGGACAAATGTGGTGGGTGCCGCGCGATCGCGATCCTAAAACCATCATCACCGGGCTGCAAAAACTTGGCCCCGAACCCTTTTCGGCAGACTTTTCAGACGACTATTTTGTTCAACAGCTTAAAAATCGTCGCCGTCCGATTAAAACTGCTTTGTTAGATCAGATGTTGGTGGCAGGTGTGGGCAATATTTACGCCGATGAAGCTCTCTTTCTCAGTGGCATTCGTCCTGAGACGCTGTGTGCAGAGTTGAGTCCAGCGAAGATTAAACGGCTGCGATCAAGCGTCGTTCGCGTTTTGCAAGATAGTATCAACGCCAGAGGCACCACCTTTAGCGACTTTCGAGACGTGTCGGGTGTAAATGGCAACTATGGCAACATTGCTTGGGTTTACGCCCGTGATGGAGAAGCCTGCCGGACGTGTGAGACTATCATTCAGCGATTAAAATTAGCGGGACGATCGTCCCATTTCTGTCCTAATTGTCAACGCTAGAAAAAGCGGAGAGTTCGATGGTTCAAGCGATTCCCAAACCTCTGACCTTTGAAGATTTTCTGGAACAATATCCAGACAATGGCGGAATTTATGAACTGATTAACGGAGAAATGGTCGAAGTGAATCCAACGGGTAGTCATGAAGAAGTAGTTGCTTATTTGGTGGCTGAGATGAATCTTGAGATTCGCCGCCAACAGTTAACCTATTTTCTGCCCAGAACTTGCACTATCAAGCCCAACACTCCCAACACTGCCTATAAACCTGATGTCGTTGTGCTCGATCGAGCCGCGTTAGCAGCCGAGCCACTTTGGGAAAAAGCCTCAACGATTACGAGAAGAGAATCTGCCCAGTTAGTCGTTGAAGTTGTCAGCACAAATTGGCGAGATGACTATGGACACAAACTGACTGACTACGAAGAATTTGGGATTGCTGAGTATTGGATTGTCGATTTCAAAGCACTTGGAGCCACTCGATATATTGGTTCTCCCAAAGTTCCGACCGTTTCAGTTTACGGTTTGATTGATGGTGAATATCAGGTGAGTCGATTTAGAGGAAGCGATCGCATTCTCTCTGTCATCTTTCCAGAACTTCAAATCACGGCTGAACAGATTCTAACGGCGGCAAGCTAACGATCGAGTCAATAAAAAAGTGCCTTCTCAGGGGAGAGGAGTAAGCATCTGTAGCTTAGGAATTTCTCGAAAATCTTTGATGTTATGAGTAACTAACGGTAAGTCATGGCGTAGAGCCGTTGCTGCAATCCAGGCATCTTGAGGTGAAATGGGTCGTCCTATACTTTGTCGATCTGCACAGACCTTCGCCCATTCTCGACAAAGGGGCTGATCGCTCGGAATGACAAGGTAATTCGACAGATATTGCTCTAGTTGTGCAAGGCGACGATCGCCCCACTGACGTAAAATTGCCCACTGAAAAAGCTCTGCAACCGTCATAAAGGAAAGTGCTAACTCATGACCACTCAAAAGTGAAATATAAGGGTCTGCATAGTCGCTGCCCTTGAGAATGAAGGAAGCGATGTCAGTATCAATCAAAAGAAGACTCATGGAAGTTGGATTAAATTAACGCTTGACGCTGTTGCCGCAGGAAGTCAAGAAAGTCCTCAATGGAGTCTTCTTCAGACCAAAAGTCAGCGGCGAGATCTTTAGGGTCATGTACAGTCTTAGGAGTTTGGGTGGCAAGTAATTGCCTAAGCGTGATGCCTTGCCGGAATTGGGCATTGAGTGTTTCGAGGTCACTCTGGGAATTTGAGAGTGGAATACTCTGGACAAGAATTTGGATCAGTTGTTGGCGCTCCGTAGGTGAGAGGGGTTGGATAGCCACGATCGCGGCTTCGAGTTGTGGAGTCATAGTGCAAGCCTCAAGAAACTTCAGCAATCTATGCAGCATATTCTCAATCTATAGCAAATCGCTGAAATGCTGCATCTGCTTGCTCTGTAAAGTCCATCACACCTGGCACCACGACCGGAGACGTACAATCTTCTACCAATAAACTTTCTTTGCCGAGCTGGGAGCTTGAGCCAAAATTTCGGTCAGTAGATTATCGCTCGTTGGCTGCAACACAATTATGGGGAGACGATCGACAGAAAAGCAAAAGAGACGACCATGCATTGAATGACAGCATTCACGATTACAGAACATCACAAAATAAATCTTTGAACCGAACTACTGTAATAACGGCAGTGTTCAACAGGTTCGTCCCTTGAAAAAGATCTGTATCACCCGTAATTAGAAAGTCTGCATCAGCAGTAATCGCACAGGCTAGAAACATTGCATCATCAGGATCAATGGGAAAATCAACGGATGTATCAACCTCAATCAGCGTGAGAGCCTCATCTAGTAAGTTGAACCAGTTATCCTTCACTTCCTGAGTCAATCGGAATTTGCGTCTATTGAGGACTTCCTTGTACTCGGTCAATATAGGTTGCGATGCAACCCATTCAAACTCTGGATGGTTAACAACGAATTGAATCACCAGTTCAGGATCTCTATCTCTCAAAACAGCAAAAACAAGAATGTTTGTATCAATGACTACTTTCATTCTCCTCGGCGATAAGCTTTAACCTCTGCTGCTATTTCTTCTTCTGTAATCTCACCAACTCCAAGCAAAGACTGCGTTTTCTCGAAGAGATTGCGAAATTTTTGACTAATTGTAGTAGCCCTTTCATCATCTTCAGCCACAAGCACGACCCTTACTCGTTGCCCTTTTTGAAAGGGTAGGTTGGACAAAACAACCTGATTTGGATCTTCAATTGTGATAAATGCCTTGTAGATTGTCATCTCACTCTCCGAGTAACAAATGATACGAAAGAATAACCTAGTCCGTATCAAGGCTGCTGTTGTTGAACTTTGAAATGAAGCGGCATAACGATCGGATTCTCTCTGTCATCTTTCCAGAATTTCAAATCACGGCTGAACAGATTCTAACGGCTGCAAGCTAACGATCGGGCTAACATAGCACCAAGTCTGGGCAGCATTAACTGTCGAAACAGTTGTCTACTCAGACCCTTTCGATTGTCGATCGGACTCCATACTCTCTTCACTCTGCTTTCTGTCTGAGCGCGCGCTCCGTAACTGGAGTGCTAACGTTCCCACTTGCCAGACGCGGATGAACTCTAAAACACAACATAAAGTAAACAACGTTCCGGTGCAGTAGGCTTGTTAGCCCATGACTCCCAGAAGTGCTCTAAATTCAGATTCAACAAATCTTTTAATGTCGGAATTCTGAGTCTCAAAAGCTTTCTGCTTGTTTTTAAAGGCATCAATAAAATCCTTAGCATTTTCTGACTTTGAGTGGTAATGAAGATTGAGCGATAAGTCAAACATCAAATTATTAAAGCCCGCAATTTTTTCTATAATTTTGCTGGGAAAATAGATCGCGTTCTCTTGCAAAAGAGAATTAGTCTCTAGAAATTTATCGATAAATTCATCTGCTCTTACTTGTAGTTCTTCATGATCATCATCATCCATCTCAAGCGTCAATCTAAGAGCAAGAGTTTCAAGCTGTATGACCTTGTGGTAAAGTTCCTCAATAGATTTCGCTCTGCGCTCGTGTAGCTTAGAGAACCTGATTTGGTGTGTTAGAGCTTCCATACTAAGAGATGATTTTAGCGTTTCGACTTCTTTAACAAGTGAGAACTTCAATATCTCAATTTCCTTGTCTGACTCCCGCTTTAAATTGAATTTATATTTTTCTATATCCCTTGATAATAATTGCAGAGTTAATGATCGAATAAGCCATGCAGCAACAGCTAGTAGCGCTGCTCCACCGCCCACAAACTTAAATAACTCGACCCACGTTATTACTTGCATATGTCTAGCTCAAATTAATCTTGCACTTGAGGTTATTGTACTTATTGAAAAATTATAAACTTTGTCCCACTAAAAACTGGAGAGCTAACTCTCGTTTCTACCTGGACACTTACCAATCGCCATGATACGCCTTTACCAGAATTATGCCGTTAAGAAACTGAATAACGCCCAAAGTTAAGGTTTTCTCGCCGCGCAATACCCAAATATTCGCAGTTATCCTGGTTGAAACTCAAGCTCAGTCGCTTAGAGAGTTAAAAATTAATTAAGTACCCGCTTCAACTTTAGAAATCGGCGGATTCAACTTATGAACTGAGGTTTCATTTTCGCGTGACTTCCTAACTCAAATTTGCTAGACGATCGCCCACAAAATCCGTCGATCGAATCAAATTCATCCCAGCCTCAGCAAATCGCTGAAACGCTTCATCTGCCTGTTCTGTAAAGTCAATTACACCCGGCACCACAACCGGAGACGTGCAATCTTCTAGCAAATAAACCTTCTTTGCCAAGCTGGGATCTTGAGCCAAAATTTCGGTCAGCAGGTCGTCGATCGTCCATGCAACACAGTGACTTTTTGCTTGACCTGCGATGATCACAGCATCAAAATCGAGCAGTTTTTGAATTAATCGACTGTTCTTTTGCGCGATCGCCGATCCGTCTACCCCATCCATGACTTCAGGACGCAAAACCGAGTAGTTCTCAGTTAAAGGATTGTCACCTTTAATTTGAAAATTGGTTTGACTTCCACGCGCAATGCAGTGAAAAAACATCGCCTCTTCAACAGCAGACACCAGGGCATGACCGATTCCCCCCAGCATGGAGTGATAAGCCCAAACCGTCAGCGGATATTTACCGTTTTCAGTCAGTTTTTGAGTGTAGTGTAGCGCATGAGATTGCAGCGTCTCATAATCTCCATTCATCAGGCTATAAGCAACCTTTGGATTTACCTTCCACACGCCGTTCTGCACATCTTCTAACCGAATCATTGTGGCAGTCGGAACTGGATGTTCACCCGCTTCATTCACCCAAAAAATGGGATGAAAAATCTGCATTGCTGTATGCGTATCCATCGTCGGCGCGATTTCGGTAATCAGCCCCAAGTTGCGGTAGATAAACTCGCAAAGTCGCTGATTGTCCTCGATCGCCCCCAGTCCCGATCGACCGCCCACAAATAACTCAAACTCTGGAATGCAAAACGTATTTTGCACGTCGATCGCTAGGAGACAAACGCGCACCTGATCTTCAGATGCGGGACAAATGCCCTGTTGGGTTGCCCAAGCTTCGGCTTCGGTGGCTCGCTGTTGATAAGGAACGCGCCAAACAGTGCCGACACGATCGCGATCAAAACAAGCTGGAATTGGCAATTGTGAACTGACTGGGGTATTCATTGAGCGATTCGTTAGATTAAAAAGCTTAACGTTAAGGACTGCTTAATCGTCTAACTCTGGATCAGCCTCAAATCGAGTAATATCGTCTTCTCCTAAATACTCCCCGTTCTGGATTTCGATCATCACCAGAGGAATCACACCCGGATTTTCAACCCGATGTGGCGTGCAGGTCGGCACATAAGTGGATTGCTTTTGCACCAGCGTTTTTTCTTCACCCCCACACAGCACTTTAGCCGTGCCCGAAACCACCACCCAGTGTTCACTGCGGTGATAGTGCATTTGAGTGCTGATGTGATGTCCGGGTTTTAGCTCAATGCGGTTAATTCGATAGCGTTTGCCTTCTTCGAGCAGGGTCACGGTTCCCCAATAGCGGGTGCGCGTGATTTCAGAGTCAGATGACAACGACTGAAGTGCGTTTACACCGTTAGGATGCAAAGTCACTGATTCGCTCACTTCCTGGTTCATCGATTTTTCTTAAAGAACTCCTGTCTCTATAATGCAAGACATTTAAGAAACATCCGAATAACACCACACAAAACACCGTTAAAAATCGAAATAAATATATTTTGAACCGCCTTC
The DNA here is from genome assembly GCF_003003695.1 of Phormidesmis priestleyi ULC007. NCBI lineage: Bacteria > Bacillati > Cyanobacteriota > Cyanophyceae > Leptolyngbyales > Leptolyngbyaceae > Phormidesmis > Phormidesmis priestleyi. The sequence goes on along the minus strand of NZ_PVWG01000011.1, from coordinate 70,368 downwards.
AGGAGCCAGCACCCAAACGGCATAAAGACAAAGCGGCACCAAAAATAGTTTAATGTGCCAGGTGAGTTGAAGTTTTAACCCTCGATTCAGCAAGTAGGCGAACCCCATTGCCAAGACGATCGCGCCCAGCAACAAAGAAATCTGCAAGGGATATAGCCCGATCGCTTCTCCATAAACTTTTTGAGCAAACTGGGCATCGGCTGACTGTCCGACTAGTCGTTGCACCACCACCCACGAATCTCTGAGGTTTGGTAGACGAAAAAAGATCCAAGCGCTAAAAACCATTAGCTGAGTCGTAAACCAGGCGATCACGATTCCCGGTAGGGTTTGCCAAAAATTTTCGAGTTGGGGAGATTGTCGCGATCGCAGATCCACCAGTCGATGCACGGCTAACGCGACCCCGTGCAGCCCACCCCAAACCACAAACCCCCAGGCCGCTCCGTGCCAGACTCCAGCAATCAACATTACAATAATCAGATTGATACACGTCCGAACCAGTCCTCGACGAGAGCCGCCCAGAGGAAAATAAAGATAATTTCGCAGCCAGTCGCCCAGGGTAATGTGCCAGCGTCGCCAAAAATCAGCAATGCTCGTGCTGAAATAAGGAAAGTCAAAGTTTTGAGGTAGATTGATTCCTAATAACAGGGCACTGCCCCGTGCTACATCCACATAGCCACTAAAGTCGAGATAAAGCTGCAAGCCGTACGCGACGATCGCCAGCCACAAATTACCGCTTCCGGCTCGCTGGGCGTTATCAAAACTGAGCTTGACGAGAATATCTAATCGGTCTGCAATCAGTCCTTTTTTAATTGCCCCACAAGCGATCAGCCATAGCCCTTCTGTAATCTGGTCGATCGCCGGAAATTTAGGCGATTGTAGCTGTCCTGCAAAGGCGTGATAGCGGACAATGGGACCCGAAATAAGTTTGGCAAAAAACAGTTTGTAAGACGCAAACTTGAGAAACCCTTGCGTTGCGGGTGCGCCGCGATAAACATCAACCAAATAAGCAATGGACTCAAAACAGAAAAAACTCAGCCCCAGGGGAACCAGGATGTGTTGAGTCGTCCAGTCTGCGCCTTGTTGAGCGGACAGCTTCGCTGCGGGGAACCCGCTCGACCAGCCTAAAACCGTTCCCACCGACGACAGAATAAATGGAAGGTATTTAAAACTAAGTAGTAGTAAAACATTAATCGTTACACCAACGCTGAGAAGCTTGATGCGCCGCCGATTCCAATCTTGTTGAGCAAACTGCCAGTCTTCGATGCGCCAATCAGGAGGCGCCCCGATCGCTTGTCCCAACTTAAAGTTAATCCAAGTAGCTGCCAGCAGCAGGGGAATGTATTGGGCTTGCAGCGAGGCATAAAAAACTAGACTCGCGATAAATAATAGCCACGATCGCAGCCACGACTGCTGCACAGACCAATAGATCCCAATAACACTCAGCAAAAACAAGCCGTAAAGCGGAGAAAGAAAGGTCATGGGCGGATTGGGTTTTAAACAAGGGCATCCTAGCGGCACAGTTTACCGCTAAATTTAGTGCCTGAAACTTTTTTGCCTAGACGACTCTAATACCAATTTTATTGACGCAATTGATATTGCAGATTCACAAGAGGACATGTCGTGTCTCTTGCTTTTTGTTGCGGTCAATGGACACTCTGTCAACCGTCCATCGCTTCCTCAATCTCAATAGAGTTGAGCCATAATATTTTCAAGCGTTTAACTGTCCCTATGCCCGTGACCGAATTTGGTTGCGGGCAGTTTTGTCTAAAAAGTTCACCGCGACTCAGCAAGTTTTAGCTCTAGGCATAAGCGCCGATCGCCTCACTCAAAGTCGTGCCATCAAGCGTGTAAACCTTCGATGCTGCCAAACACCGAGCGCACCCACAACTGGTATAAGCTGCCAATTGGCTGCCTTGAGCAGTCGGCGCTAAACTGGCAGCCGGGGCAACTGCGGGCAGTGAATAGGCTTGAGCCGCCCCAAAGTTGAGATTCCAACCCAGGTCTCTGAGAGAGGCCAGCGTCAACTGACTGAGCGGAGTAGCAACTCCAGGGGTTTCAGCATAGGGGGTCATCAACTCGGTGTCAAAGCGAGTTTCATCCCAGTGAGCAAAAGCACCCGCCTCGATCGGAACCACCACTTGGGTAGAACTGCCTGTCAATCCTCCATAAGCCCAGCCTGCGTAGGTATTGGCGTTATAAGTTGCATTGGTGCGGTTGATCAAGTTCTTGCCAAAGTTAAAAATCTGTCCACTAGAATCCATAAATTGGACAGGCTCCCATAAGGTGCCAAACCCTAAAACGTGAGCAAATTCATGAATCATGATGCTACGCAAATAAGTCGGATTGGCATTAAATTCAGCAAATCGACGGGCGTTGATCGTGCTGATGCCACTACTGATGATTAAATTAGGGCCGTCTAGGGCAAATTGCGGCCCCGACAGAGCCAGTGTTCCATTATCAGCACTGCCATTGCTATAGACCAGGCTTTTGCCCGTAATTGTGACGTTTAACTGATTGGATTGAGTGATAGCGCTGCGACTCGTGATTGCACTTTCCCAAAACTTTGCTGCATCGACGATCGCTGCTTTTGCCGCATCGTTTAACCCACTCAACCCTTGCGTATCAAAACCAAGCTTAAACTCAAATTTTTGATCATCGCTGGCTGCTGGGGTAAAGCTGGTCGTCAGCCCATAGTTTGCCGTTTGACTGCCATAGCTCATCACCTGTGCATAATAGGTGCCCGTCGTCAAAAACCGCCGAATCGATTCGCTGATGGTGCCTCGCTCCCACTGCCACGCCAACACTTCACCGGGGTCAACCTCGCCATTTTGGTTAACGTCCTGCACTAGGCGCACATCAGCATCTCCGGTCAAGCCCGTCAAACTGGCGCTAAAAACTCCAGACTGGGCGATCGTAAACCGATAGAAATCATTGAGATCGTTAGCACTCACCTGAGCACTGCTTGAAAAGTTTGCCGAATTTTCAGCGATCGCCGCTGTGAGCGTTCCCGCCTTTTCAGGAGCCGATAAGGCAGCAGGTGCAGTGCCCACACTCACGGGCGACAGTTCCTCAACAGGACGGCGCAAAGTGCCCACGATTTTCCAATTCAGATCGGCAACCGTCGGCAGTGCCACTGAGTCAGCGACATCTAGACCGTTCATGAGCCAAATGCTGTTGGCACCTGTGCTGGAGTTGCGCCACACTAAATCAACTTTTGCATCTCCATTAAAATCGCCCGTGACGACGATTTTCCAATTTAGGTCGGTGACAGGGGGCAAGACCCGCTTTTCGGTGACAGCGCTACCATTAGTCACCCACCAAAAGTTTTCGCCAGTGGCACCATTGCGCCAGAGCAGATCAACCTGGTTATCTTGATTGAAATCACCCGTGCCGACGATCGTCAGATTGGCATCTTTTAGGGTCGGCAAATAGACGACGCTGGCGATCGAGGTGGCATTCATCACCCACCAGGCAACGGAACCCTCAGCTTTATTCCGCCAGAGCAAATCGACTTGTCCGTCTTGGTTATAGTCACCCGCTCCAGCGATCTGCCAGTTGAGGTCTGTGACCGCAGGCGTGGTTAAGAAAACTGCCTTGGCGATCGAGGTGCCATCCATCACCCACCAGGCGAGACTACCATCAGAGTTACGCCAGAGAATGTCGTCTTGCCCGTCGCGGTTATAGTCACCCGTCGCGGTCAACTGCCAGCTTGAGCCTTTCACGGAAGTCAGATCGCGGTTTCTGACATATCGGGTTCCGTCCATTGACCAGCTAGTATTTATCCCCTCGGCTGAATTGCGCCAGAGAATGGCTGTTTCAAAGCTGCTCTGAGCAGACGCAACTCGCAGAGCATCAGTGCTGAGAGGTTGACTGTCAGAATTGAGCGAAAGCGGCGAAGCGGTGAGCAGGTCACTACTAGTGTCCATGACGGATGCTCCAAAATCGCTTAACCGCAAAACCTACAGACCCAGACGCACAAACGACTGGCTCATTCAAACCAATAAAAAATTTATACCTATTCACATCAACCCCAATGTTACCAATACCAGCAATACGCGCCGAAAGCCTTCTGAAGATTTTCAGGGCTTTCAGGCTCTATCTGGAGGATCTTGCTATGGTGAATGGTAGATGCTGAAGGTAGTCAATCTCACTCAGGAGAAGTCCGTAATGCCCTGATATTTACTTCTACATCGTACAGAGTAAAGTCCGCAAATTTGCTAGGCCGTGATTAAGTTTTGATGAAGTTATACCAACCGCCAGATGAAGGGGTAACGGTAAGGTCGATCAGAGCCGCCCAGCACCGCTACGATCGCGATAATCGGCATGACGAAGCTGGCCACAAACAGGGCAATGCCTAGCACGATCGCGATCGGAATGCCAATCACCGTCACTGCCAGCACTCCTGCAAGGGCGGCATAAAGGTAAAGATTAATGTGAAAATTGATCGCTTCTCTGGCATTTTCTTTGGCGATCAAGTCATCTGAAATCAATAAAATCGCGACTGGGATACCGATCGAGATCAGCAGAGAACTCAAAAAAATTGACCCATGACACAGAGCAGACAATAGCTTACGTTGATCAGAGTTTTCCATGATTTTCCAAATTTGAGATTCTTTGGTAAGGATATCTGGGATGCAGAAGTGAGCAATTTCCACACCTCTCACTCCTCGCCCCTCGCCCCATTTTTCGTTATCTTTAATTAGGGTATTGTAAAACTTCCGGGTTTCCTCGAATTTATCCTTTGGATCTAAGCATGTCCACTGAACTTCAGGCTGAATTGCAGACAGCAGTTGAGCGTCGCCGCAACTTTGCGATTATTTCTCACCCCGACGCAGGCAAAACGACCCTGACCGAAAAGCTGCTGCTCTATGGAGGCGCAATTCACGAAGCAGGAGCCGTCAAAGCGCGTCGTTCTCAACGCCACGCTACGTCAGATTGGATGGCAATGGAACAACAGCGTGGCATCTCGATCACCTCAACCGTGCTGCAATTTGAGTATCAAAACTGTCAGATCAACCTGCTCGATACCCCCGGACACCAGGACTTTAGTGAAGATACCTACCGGACTCTAGCCGCCGCCGATAACGCAGTCATGCTGATCGATGCTGCCAAGGGCTTAGAGCCGCAAACCCGCAAGCTGTTTGAAGTCTGCAAACTGCGATCGCTGCCCATTTTCACCTTTGTCAATAAGCTCGATCGTCCGGGGCGATCGCCGCTAGAGTTGCTGGACGAAATCGAGCAAGAATTAGGCTTGCAAACCTACGCGGTGAATTGGCCGATCGGCATGGGCGATCTCTTTCAAGGGGTCTATGACCGCCGCAGCCAGCAAATTCACCTATTTGAGCGCAGTCAACACGGTAGCCGAGAAGCGATCGATACCGCGATTGACCTCGGTGATCCGCGCATTGAGTCTCTTTTAGAACAAGGACTTTATCATCAATTCAAAGACGAGCTAGAACTGATTGAGGGCGCTGGATCTGAACTCGATTTAGAAGCCGTTCATCAAGGCAAAATGACTCCCGTTTTCTTTGGCAGTGCCATGACTAACTTCGGGGTAGAGCTATTTCTGGATGCGTTTCTCGACTATGCGCTAAAGCCGGGAAATCACGAAAGTAATCAAGGTGAAATTGAGCCGACCTACCCAGAGTTTTCGGGTTTTGTGTTTAAGCTTCAGGCAAATATGGACCCTAAACACCGCGATCGAGTTGCCTTTGTACGAGTTTGTTCGGGCAAGTTTGAGAAAGATATGACAGTGAACCTTGCACGAACAGGAAAAACCGTGCGATTGTCTCGTCCTCAAAAGCTGTTTGCTCAAGATCGAGAAGTGATCGACGAGGCATATCCGGGCGATGTGATTGGGTTGAACAATCCGGGTGTGTTTGCGATCGGAGACACGATCTACAACGGTCAAAAGCTGGAATATGAAGGCATTCCTTGTTTCTCACCCGAACTATTTGCCTATCTCAGAAACCCCAACCCGTCTAAGTTTAAGCAGTTTCGCAAAGGCGTATCTGAGCTTCGAGAAGAAGGTGCCGTTCAGATTATGTATTCTGCCGACGAAGCCAAACGTGACCCGATTCTAGCCGCCGTTGGACAGTTGCAGTTTGAAGTAGTGCAGTTCCGTCTACAAAATGAATATGGGGTTGAGACTACGGTCGAGTGGCTTCCTTATACGGTGGCTCGATGGGTCGATGGCGGCTGGGAAGCATTGCAAAAAGTAGGGCGGATTTTCAACACGTTAACTGTCAAAGATAGCTGGGAACGTCCTGTTTTGCTGTTTCGCAACGAGTGGAACTGTCAGCAGCTTCAGTCAGATCACCCTGAGTTAAAACTGAACTCGATCGCCCCCGTAGTTTCTGGGAAAGAGCCAATTGCACTCTAGAGGTATCCTAGAAGCGCTGTGAGTTCCAGAAATTATGACTTCTTCCCCTGATTCCGCTTCGGGTGCCGATCGCCTTGAAGCGGGTCTGGCAGCAATCAAACAGGGCAACTACTCCCAGGCAATTCAACACTTGGAGCGCTATCTCGTGTCTCAAGCGGGTGCTTTAGAGCAGCCCAACTCGATCAAGGCGCGAATGTGGCTGGCGACCGTCTATCTACGCAGTGGGCGACCTAAAAAGGCGATCGCTGTTTGTCAGCAATTGTATTCTAGTCCCCACATCAAAGTCAGAGATTGGGCAAGCCAGACGTTAGAAGAGATTGAGCAGCGTTATCCAACATCGACAGGCCCGGAAACTGATGCTGATGCAGAAACCGCAGACTTAGCGGGATTTGTGCCCTTGCAGTCTGGGACAACGGGCAGACGATCGGTCTTTGTTCCCCCAAACTCATCGGCAACGGAGCAGCCCTCTGTTCAGAATTCAGAATCTCCGCCACCCGTCAATCCACCAGCCGCTACATCGGTTAAAAAACCTGTTGCGGCTCCAAACTCATCGATTTGGCGCAGTGCGGGACGATCTCAGCGCTGGCAACCTTTACCTAAACTCAATCCCGCTCGATTGCAGTGGGCAGAAATGGCGACTCCGATCGCGCTCTTTCTGCTGATCGCCAGCGTGTTTGTGGTCTTGAATGCGATCGGTCTTCTCTGGTTCAAATTCACAACCAGCATTCTGCACTTGAGCAGTCCGATTCCATCGCTCGAAATTCCAGTCGGACAAATTCTACTGATTTTGGGTGTGTTGTTTGTGGCTTCTCCCTGGCTGCTTGACGCGCTGCTCAAAGGGCTGTACAACCTACATCCTCTATCAGCAGACACTTTAGGAGCGCACAGCCCAGAAGCTTATCGGATGATTCAGCGCTTTTCTCAGCAGCATCAGATGCCCATGCCGCGTCTAGGAATCGTGCCCACTCAAGCGCCCTTAGCCTTTACCTATGGCTCTCTGCGGCGATTTTGTCGGATTGTCGTCAGTCAAGGGCTACTCGACCAACTGACTGATAACGAAATCGCGACCATTTATGCAGGCGAACTCGGTCACATTCTCCACTGGGATTTTAGCCTCATGTCTTGGGTGACGATCGTCACTCAAATTCCCTACGCACTTTATTGGCAAACGGCAAAGGGTGGAGACTGGCTGCGAGAAAGAAGCGCGTTACGACAACGAGAAAGTAAGCTCATAGCGGTTTTACTGGGCATCGGAGCCGACTTGTTGGCGATCGGGTCGGCGATTAGCTACGGTTTTTATCGCCTGCTGCGCGGGTCGGGGCTGTGGCTCTCAAAACAACGGGTAACGTACAGCGATCGGGCTGCCTGCAACCTGACCGGAAACCCGAATGGCCTGATTCGCGCATTGGTTAAGAGTGCGATCGCAACGGCTCAAACCATTCAGCGAGACACCAAAACCGATTATCTGTTAGAAAGCTTTGATCTGCTTACGCCGTTGGGATGCGGTGCCGCAACGAGTCTAGGAAGCTTCTATCCTCACATATCTTTGACCGCCCTCCTGGAATGGGATCTGGTGAACCCCGATCGACATTGGTTAGCGATTAATCACTCGCATCCTTTAATGGGCGATCGGCTGCAACGCCTCACCCACTATGCGCTTCACTGGCAGTTAGAGCCAGAATTAGACATCGAACCGTCTGAATCGCTGAATCGAAACCCGCGATCGTTTTTGCTGCAATGTGCGCCATTTTTTGGGCTGGCGGCAGGCTATCTCGTCGCTCAGATTCTCTGGTTTGCGGCTCAGATTGCTTATCGATTTGGAGTGCAGCAAATCTCCTGGCTAGCGAGTGACTACAACCTGTTTGCGGGTTTTATGATGATCGGTTTAGGGCTAGGAATCTTTCTTCGCTTCAATGCCTTCTTTCCAGAACTCAAGCATTTGGAGTCGAATCGATCGCCCACACATTCACTCAGCGAGTCAGAACCGCTCACCACGTCAGCAGATCTGTCATGGCTCTCAACCTTGATCACAAAACCGGATGCGTTGCCGATCGACAGTCAACCCATTCGCCTAGAAGGCACATTGCTAGGACGCATAGGCATCGCCAACGGGTTAGGGCAAGATTTGCTCTTGCAAACCCCAAAAGGCTTGATCAAGCTGCACTACAGTTCGCAAATAGGTGCAGTCGGAAATCTGCTTCCCCAAGTCACTCGCCCTGTCGATCTAATCGGGCAGGCTGTGCTGATTACAGGGTGGTTTCGGCGAGGGGCGATTCCCTGGATCGATATGGACACCTTACGATCGGGGGGTCGCATCAGCCGCAGTGGGCATCAGGTTTGGTCTACGATTCTCGCTGGCACCGCCATTCTCTTCGGACTTTTCTTAATCGTCTAGTCTTACATTGTTGATGAAAGACCCGCTTCTTTGTAAAGAAAAATTGCACTTATTGAAATGTGGTGTTACATTTCTTTACAGGAGTTGGATGATTCCGGGTTCAGTCCCGTATCTCACGATTAATGTGGCTAAAGTGTCTCGGTATCAGTTATTTCTCCTCCCAACACAGCAAGCTTAATCAGCGATCGAAGTTCGATCGCTGATTTTTTATGTGCATTTAGACAGAGAAAATTTGAGTGGTCGCTTCAGTTTTTAAAGGGGAGATCAAGCTATCGATGGAAATCTGCTGCGGGTGAAGTTCAGCGCTGGTGGGCATGGTACCTTTAAGAATGGCATAAACATTCTGGAGAGACAGTTAAAAGTTACTGTTTAGTCTGAGTCCTCCAGCAGTTACCAAAAACTTAAGGGTTCTTCTTTTAGTAAGAATTGTTCTCAACCCATCTTGGGACAGTCGTCAGCAGATGATTAAAAGCCTAAGATTTGACGAACTACTTGAGTTGTTGCGGTTGGCAAGGGAAGCGAATTTGGCAGTTTTTTAGAGGTCGGTCTAGCCCATCCTCAGCCCACATCCGGTGAACGTTCTCAAAGCAAGTGTATTAGGATCAAAGTCTGGAGGTTCTCACTATGTCCATTCGTTTATATGTTGGCAATTTGCCAGAAGACTTAACTCGGCAAGAGCTAGAAGCCGTGTTTGCAGAAGAGGGGGATGGTGTCTCAGCCAAGCTGATCACCGATCGCAAGACGGGCAAGTGTCGCGGTTTTGGGTTTGTCACGGTCAAAACCGATGAGTTAGCCGATCAGTTGATCGAAAAATTCAACGGGTTGCAGATCAAGGACAACGCCATCAAAATCGAGAAGGCGTTGCCTCGCACGAAGGAAACAGAAGACAAGCCTGAAGGCAGCGCACCCGCTCCGGTTAGTGCTGCTTCGTCAGGTGGTGTTCGACGCAAGGGTGGCAGCAGTAATGCCAATAACAAGACCCGCACGACCACAACGGCTTCGTCTGATCCTGACTCGATTCAGCCTGATCCTCGCTGGGCGCAAGACCTTGAGAAGCTCAAGCAACTTCTAGCGACCCAAACCACCAACTCCTAAGGTTTAACGTCTGTCCAAGATGTTAAATTTGCTGGATTTCAAGATACAGCAGGCCGTTTAGCCTGATTGTGCTGGCGCTTTCCCAATCAGAGGCGATGTCACAATGACTTCGCTTGTGATTCGGTAAGCGTCAACCCTAAAAGATTTTAAGCAGATCACTGCCAGACTTGATCCTAATTTACAGATCGCATAAAAGGGACGCTCGATCGAGTGTCCCTTTTAAGTGTTCAGCCTTTTTGGGGCACCTTTGAGAGAGTAGTCGTTTCAGTCTTTACGCTATGCCCCGTCCGCGTGATCACGCTCCGTTTCCTTGGGGAGCCATCAAATATTCCATGATCGCCCTCATTACCCTAGCAGGTGGAGTCTGGGTTCTCAATTTGCCCTTTCCTCCCCTGCGATGGGCAGTGGCTAAATCAGCACCACTCTTGCTGGTGCCCAGTTTTATCAGCATGGATCAAAACTATCGACAGGCGATCGTCAACGTCGAGCAAGCCGATCAACTGATTAATCAAGCGACGGCTCCCGCAGATTTTGAGTTAGGCAAAACCAAAGCAAAAGCCGCACAAAAAAACCTGGATGCTTTGCCAGTCTGGTTTGTGGGCTACTATCCGAGTCAATATTGCAGCCTGTTTCACTGCGGTTGGAACTTTACGATCGATGAGTTTCGGGCGGCACGCGCCGAGGTTGCCCGCATGGAAGCGACTCTATTTCAAGAAGACAACGCTCGGACGCAGATAGAACAGGCGGGTCAGGCGATCGCTGAAGCCCAACAAGCTTATCGTCAAGCAACCGACCAACCAAGGCAGAGTAAAGCGATCGAGCAGTGGCAAGCCGCGATCGACACGATGCAAGAAATTCCTTCAAAAACGCTGGCGGGGCGAATGGCGCAAGGGAAACTCCAAGCCTATGAGCGAGATTTTCAACAAGTGGTCGGCTTTACCAAAGACAATACTCGAACTGGAAGTCTGATCACCGTTGCTAAACAGTTTGCCGCCGAAGCGACCAAATCGACACGGAATCCACCTCATTCTTTAGCAGAGTTAGCCGAGATTCAGAAGCTGTGGGAGACGGCGATCGATCGCATAGATAAAATTACGGTCAGCGATCCAGACTATGTGCAAGCACAGACCCAACTCGTCAGCTATCAAAAATCTCTGGGTGCAGTTAAGGTGCGGTCAAAGGCTGAAGAAGAGTCAATGCAAGCCTTTGAAAAAGCTCAACAGTTAACCAATCAACTGTTAGCGGAGACAACCAATAATCCGCAAGGCACCGATAGAGGTCGCGTTGCCATTCAGCTCAAACAGATTATTGATGAACTCGCCAGAGTGAAACCGGGCACAACCCAATACTCAGACGCGCAAAAACTAATGAAGTCTGCCCAAAATCGGCTGAAATAGAGGCTCCAAACTCATTAAAATATTAAATAAATGTCAGTTCGACGAGATTTTTCGCTTCGTTGTCAGCGGCTTCTGCCCCCTAAATCCCCCATTCTGGGGGACTTTGAACCGGAAACTTTGGCTTGAAGTTCCCCGATTTGGGGGATTTAGGGGGCTTCCCGAATTCACAATTGGAGCGAACTACCTCTGTCGAACTGACGTTAAGTAAAGTAATTCGAGGTAGGCTATGGCAGTCAAGAAAGGTGACTTGGTTCGGGCGGTGCGAGAAAAGTTAGAGAACAGCCTGGAAGCCAAGGCAAGCGATGCTCGATTTCCCAGCTATATTTTTGACACTAAGGGCGAAGTGATTGATCTAAAAGGTGATTTTGCTTTTGTCAAGTTTGGCATCGTCCCAACGCCTAATATTTGGCTGCGAGTCGATCAGCTAGAGCCATTCAGCTAGTCGTATTATGGCGTAGGGACATTCTATAGAACGTCCCTACAAGTTTAGAAATGGCTGATGATCGCATCTGCAAACTCAGAACATTTCAATGGCTCAACCGGCGGCTCCATCATCCGGGCTAAATCGTAAGTGACCTCACCGTTGGCGATCGCCGCGCTCAACCCTTTCTTAATCAAATCTGCCGCTTCTTGCCAGCCCATAAACTCCAGCATCATCACGCCAGAGAGAATCACAGAACCGGGATTGACGCGATCGAGTCCTGCGTGTTTAGGGGCGGTGCCGTGAGTTGCTTCAAAAATCGCAGACGAATCGCCGATATTAGCACCGGGGCCCATGCCCAAACCGCCTACGATCGCCGCCGCCGCATCGGATAAATAATCGCCGTTGAGATTCATCGTCGCCAAAATCGAATATTCGTCGGGGCGCGTTTGAATCTGCTGAAAAATGCTGTCAGCGATGCGATCGTTGACCATCACTTTCTCGCGCCACTGCCCCGATCCGTGAGTCTCCCAAATTGCATCTAAGACAGATTTGACTTCTTCGCAGATCGCGGCTTGCTTCTCAGAGGTCAGGGAATCATAACCGGGATCAATCTGACGAGCATTGTCTTCGAGAGAAAGATCTGGATTTTTCTCTTTGTTGCCGAGAATCCAAGACTCGCGCTCAGTCACGCATTCGGCTCGAAACTCGTCGATCGCCAACTCATAGCCCCAATCTCGAAACGCCCCTTCGGTATATTTCATGATGTTGCCTTTGTGAACGAGCGTCACCATTTGCTTATTTTTGGGCAACCGCAGAGCGTGCTGCATTGCCCGCCGAACCAATCGCTGAGATCCCTTTTTGCTAATCGGTTTGATGCCAATTCCAGAATCGAGCGGAATCTGCTTTTTGCCGTGTTCGGGCGTGTTGGGGATCAAGTCTTCGTTGAGCAGTTTGATCAAGCGATCGCCCATCTCACTGCCCTGTTTCCACTCGATCCCCAAATAAATATCCTCCGTATTCTCACGATAAATAATTACATCTAGCTTCTCTGGAGTTTTGTGAGGAGACGGTGTGCCCGTGTAATATTTGCAGGGACGAACGCAAGCATAAAGGTCAAAGATCTGGCGTAAAGCGACGTTTAGCGATCGAATGCCACCGCCGATCGGAGTCGTCAACGGCCCCTTAATCGCCACCCCAAACTCTCGAATCGCGGCTAGCGTGTCTTCTGGCAAATATTGATAAGTGCCATACCGTTCACACGCTTCATCGCCTGCGTAGACCTTGAACCAGGTGATCTTGCGCTGATCCCCATAAGCGGCTTTGACCGCAGCATCAAATACCTTCTCAGAGGCAGGCCACAAATCGATCCCCGTGCCGTCGCCTCGAATAAATGGAATAATCGGGTGATCAGGGACGATCGGTTCACCGTCTTTAAAGGTGATGGCTTCACCTGTGCTCGGAGGAGTGATTTTTTCGTACATAGATTTTTAGTGAGAAAGGGTCAGTTACTAACGTCTTAGAGGCGATCTCAATTCAAAGCGTCATCTACGAGAGGCTTGCCTTAAACGCAGCGATCAGCGCCGTCTTGGTAGGCTATCAGAATTTTGTGAAGCCTGATCGATCACGTAGTGAGTATTTCTTCATCAATTCTTGATACTAAATTCAGTAGAACTAAGCAGCATCAAAGAATTCTAAAATACGATGAAGTGGCAAGAACGGTTTTTGATCGAGAGTTCATCTCGTCTCATCTGATAATTTTGTGTAGATTTCTGCCAACGATCGCTCGAAGCAAGCTAGAGGCGGCTTAATTGACTGCCTGGAGACGTGAATGAAGAAAATTCTGGTAGTTGACGATGATACAACCCTGCGGACAGCACTCACCCGATATTTAGAAAAACGCAGATACCTGGTTCAAGATGCTGCGTCGGGGGTGGAAGCCTTTAAGATTTTTGAGCAAGATCCCGCCGATCTGATCGTTTCTGATGTGCTGATGCCCGAAATGGACGGCTATGAATTTTGTCGGCGATTGAGAGCCACTCGATCGGGGCAGCTAGTGCCGTTTATTTTTTTGTCAAGCAAAAGTGACATCGAAGATCGAGTTCAAGGGCATTCGATCGGAGCAGATGACTATTTAATCAAACCGTTTGAACCCAAAGAACTCCTGGCAAAAATTGAGGCGCAGCTAGAGCGATCGCGCCGAATGCACTCCGAAATCGTGCGTTTAATGCAGCAATCTAAGAGCATTCCTGCCCAAATTCCCACTCCGCCCCCTCTGCCGTTAACGCCTGCTGAAGAGAAGGTTTTTTGGGAAGTGATTCAAGGCTATACCAATAAGCAAATTGGCGATCACTTGTTTGTTAGCCCCCGCACAGTGCAAACTCATCTTAGTAATATTCTCAGCAAGCTTCAATTAGAGAACCGATCGCAGCTAGTTCGGTTTGCGTTTGAGCAGGGATATCGCCTCCCGATCGAACCGTCTTCTCAGGAAGAAGTGGCTGAGAATTAGAGGATGGGGTGAGATGGAGAATCGGTCTAATATTTATAGTTTGAGCGAACTGAAACAGGCGATCGCTACCGATCCCCAAAAATGGCGACCGCTAGTGTTTACAAACGGCTGTTTTGATCTGCTCCACGCAGGGCATGTGCGATATTTGCACGCTGCGAAACTGCTCGGACGATCGCTGATCGTAGGGCTAAACAGCGATCGATCGGTGCAAACCATCAAACCTCAAGCTGATGGGGCACCCGCTAGACCGATCGTGCCCGAACTGCAACGGGCAGAAGTGCTAGCCGCCCTCAGATCAGTCGATGGAGTCGTGCTATTTTCTGAGCCAACTGCGGCTCAATTGGTTGAAGCGCTCCAGCCAGAGATCTATGCTAAGGGGGGAGACTATAGAATTGAAACGTTGCCCGAAGCGTCGATCGTTCACGCTTATGGGGGGCACGTCAAACTGATTCAGGTTGAAATCCCTAGTTCTACGAGTGCCATCATTCGCCGCATCTTAAATTCCTAGCCCTTCACTGCCGCAATCTGGAATAAATCGTTTCATGACTAACCTAGATACCGCTTCGGCTCTCAACATTCCCGCCAGCGTCGCCACCTTGCAATATAAGCTGCGATCTGAGCCAGAGAAAATTCAGCTACAGATCATTAACGAGTTGATTGCCGTAGGAGACGCAGGTCTAGCGGTCTTAATGGAATTTTTGCTAGAGCGTCAACCTGGCTTAGATCAAGGACGATCGAGCAAAACTCCGATCAAAGTCGTTGAGGCAGCCGTTTATCAAGCGCTGTTTAACACACGCGCCACTCAAGTCGTTGATTTTCTTCAGCAGCATTTTCCAACCGGGACGGTGCCCTTACGATCGCAGCACAACCTCGACTATGCACCGCTTCAGCAGATTTTGGCCAAGCAAGAGTTTGAGGCAGCCGACAAGTCAACCATTCAAAAGCTTTGTGAGCTTGCAGGGTCGGCGGCTGTGCAGCGCAAGTGGATCTATTTCACCGAGATCGAAAGCCTCGCGTCAGTGGACTTGCAGACGATCAACGCCCTTTGGCTGGCCCATTCAAACAGTCGATTTGGGTTTTCAGTGCAGCGCGAGATCTGGCTGGGTGTCGGCAAAAACTGGGATAAGCTTTGGGAAAAAATTGGCTGGAAGTCAGGCAACAACTGGACTCGCTACCCAAATGAGTTTACCTGGAACCTCAGCGCTCCGAGAGGACATCTCCCCTTGTCCAATCAACTCCGTGGGGTGCGGGTGATTGCGGCTCTGCTCGATCACCCAGCCTGGTTTGAGTAGCGATCGATTATCTTGTGTAAAATTGCTAACGATTCAGTGATTTTTTCGATCGCATCAGACGCGTACCTCCCAAACTTCAGTAATCTCCCTTGCATATAACCGTTCGTGTGGCACAAGGCGAGGGCAGTCTTGGTGTAGATGAAGACTGTTCTATAAAGAAGTCTCCTCGATTGCATAATCTCACGGATTTATTTATAGGGGCTGGGGTTGGAATGGGAATCCCTGAAAGCAGACTTTTTTGTCGCTTAGATGGTTTAACGGTTGCGGTACGTGAGCAGCAGCGTCTGTCGATATTGACAGAGTTGGGCTTGCTAGAAACAGATAGCGTTCCAATTTTTGAGGAGGCAACTCAGACCGCTGCTCATTTTTTAGAGGCTCCGATCGGAATCTTGGGCTTGATCGCTCAAGATCGCCAATGGTTTAAGTCGGCTGTAGGGCTGGCGCGGTTAGGCTTGATGAATGACTTGGCGGTTTCTCGTGAACTGCCCCGTGATGAGTCGTTTTGCATTCATGTCATAGACAGTCATCAAGTGGTGGCGATCGACGACACCCTAAATTATCCTGCCTTCGCCAATAGCATTCTTGCTCAACAATATGGAATTCGTGCCTACATGGGCGCACCCCTCATCACCTCTAGCGGAGAGTGTATTGGCTCACTGGCGGTCATGGATCTGGTGCCACGAATCTTCACGGTCAAAGATCAAGAATTTTTGGCTCTCACGGCTCGCCTCAGCATGAGTGAATATGAGCGCACTTACCTAACCAAAAATCAAGTTAGCGTTGAGTCAGCGGCGATCGACCCTCAGCCCCAGAACTCTTCAACCCATTCTATTAAGTTCGAGCTACTCGCCCAGCTTGCTCAAGAACTGCGGACTCCCCTCACGTCAGTGATGGGCATGGCAAGCGTTTTAAGTCGAGAAATATACGGCCCTCTAACCCCTAAACAGAAAGAATACTTAGACATCATTCATCAAAGTGGACAATATCTGCTCTCTCTGGTTAAAGAAATTTTAGAACTCTCTCAAATGGAGGATAGCGCCCAGTCGCTTAATCTTTCGTCAGTCGATATTGAGATGCTCTGTCAGCAAGCGATCGGCACTCTAGAGCAAGCCGCTCACCGCCGAGAGCAAAAAATCAGGCTCTCAGTCGAACCTGGCAGCCGCATCTGGATGTTAGATAAAGAAAAGATTCGGCAGATGCTTTATCACCTGATGTTTAGTGTGATTCAAGCGTCTAATGCCGGGAGTCTGATTCGCTTCCATGTTTCTCATAAGGGTAGTGGGCTGAGATTGACCGTTTGGTCATCGCATCCGTGCTTTGATGAAGAACTTGGCTATTCAGAGATTTATGCGTCCCAGCCTGCGGGGTCTGTGGCTCTGATGAGCTTAGGCTACGGCGATTACGCAAACGGCAATGGCAGTAGATTGTCGGACTATAACCTGATGTCAACGGCGACGATCGCAGATTATGAAGCGGTCTCAGAGGCGATCGAGGCAGAAGTTCTTCGCAAAAACTTGGGGCTATTGTTGAGCCTCCAACTGGCAGAGATGCACGGCGGAAAAATTCTCATTCAAGGCGGCTCTGAGCCGGGACATCGATATGTAGTGACGCTGCCTCGATTAAGCGCAGTTAACCCATAAGTCACTACCGCTTGCCAACGATCCGTTTTTGAGGATAATTGACCATAGCCCAAAGGCGGCTTGGCTATTATTCTCTAAAGCTTTGGAAATCGCGTATGAATCCGTGGCAACAGATCACCCTATCAGCACTGCCGCTCTATCGGTGGCGCGGCTCTAGCTATCTGCATCGACTCGTCGGGCCGCTGCAAGCATGGCGTAAGCGCAGTGTGTTCATGCAGTGGGCAGACCCGATCGGAGCGGCACTCCTCGGCACGGTTTTTGGGTTGACTCCGTTTGTCTCAAGTGACTTGGCAGGAGTTTTGCTCTTTGCCTGCGGTTGTTATTGGGCATTGTTAACCGTTTCGGACGATCGGGGCTTTGACTCAGAGCAAAAAGCGGTTTTGGGTTCGGGGTTTACACCGATTCATCTGATGGTGTCGCTCTATTGGGGAGTGGCCACGATCGCGGCGGCGATGTCTCCGGTCAAAAAGTTGGCGTTTACCGGATGGAGCAAACTGACGCTCTATGTGCTGCTATTTGCTTTAGCCGCGCGGGTGTTAAGGTCGTCTCGGCTGCGATCGTGGCTGATTTCGCTTTATCTACACGTTGCGCTGTTGATGAGCGTTTACGGCATTCATCAACAGTTTTTTGGCGCGGAGGCTTTAGCAACCTGGGTTGATCCAGAATCTCCAAACGCTGAAGTGGTGAGAGTTTACAGCTTTTTGGGCAATCCCAATCTATTAGCAGGATATTTGCTGCCTGCGATCGCGTTGAGTGTTGCCGCGATCTTTGCCTGGCGCAGTTGGGTGCCAAAACTCTTGGCGATCACGATGACGATCGTCAATTTTATGTGTCTCTATTACACCGGGAGTCGAGGCGGCTGGATCGGCTTGGTCGTGTTGATGCTAACGCTGCTGATTTTGCTGTTGTATTGGTGGAGTGCAGCACTGCCGCGCTTTTGGAGAATTTGGGCACTTCCGATCGCCTTGGGGACGATCGCAGGCTTGTTTATTCTCGCCGTAGTCTTGATACCTCAGTTGCGCTATCGAGTCAGCAGCATTTTTGCCGGACGGGGCGACAGCAGCAATAATTTCCGACTCAATGTGTGGACTTCGGTTGTGCAAATGATTCAAGACTATCCAGTTTTGGGAATCGGCCCCGGTGATCCGCCGTTTAAGAAGATCTATCCGCTTTATCAGAGAGCGCGATTTAGTGCGCTGAGTGCTTACTCAATTCTGCTAGAAGTGGCGGTTGAAACCGGAATCATTGGTTTATTTGCGTTCTTGTGGCTATTGCTGGTGACGTTTAGTCAGGGCTTTGTGCAGCTCAAGCGACTCAGACAACTGGGCGATCGCGATGGTTTTTGGCTGATTGGCATTATTGGTGCCCTAGCCGCTATGTTGGGGCATGGTTTGGTCGATACGGTGCTTTACCGTCCGGCGGTGAATACACTTTGGTGGCTGACGATCGGGTTGATTGCCAGTTTCTACACCTACCAACCGCGTCTAGATAGCCCATTGGTTGAATCATAAAAATTGATTGCAGAACCCTACCTATAAAAAAGGCGTTCAGATCGTATGATTTGAACGCCTGAATTCGACGGCTTCGTTACAGTTTGTCGTGCCCCCTAAATCCCCCAAGTTTGGGGAACTTCAAGCCAAGATTTCCGGTTCAAAGTCCCCCAGAATGGGGGATCTAGGGGGCAGAAGCCTTGAAGAACGAAGCGAAAGAACTCATCGAACTGACATTTTGTTAGGGATCAACCCAGCGATCGTCGCCTTTAATCAGATTAATCAACTCCTGAACGCCGTCTGCTTCAGGGACTTTTTTAATCTCGTCTCGACCACGATAAAGAGAAATGAATCCAGCTTGCTTGCCAACATAGCCATAGTCAGCATCAGCCATTTCACCCGGCCCGTTGACGATGCAACCCATGACAGCAATGTTTAGCCCCGTCAGATGCTGAGTTGCGTCTCTCACTTGATGCAAGACTTCCTCTAAGTTGAATAGCGTACGTCCGCAAGACGGACATGCTACATATTCGACCATCGTTCGCCGCAGACCCAAGGCTTGCAGGATGCCATAACAGACCGGAATTTCTTTCTCAGGCGCTTCAGTCAGAGAAACACGAATGGTGTCGCCGATTCCTTCTGCTAAAAGGGTGCCAATGCCTGCCGTAGATTTAATGCGTCCATATTCGCCGTCTCCCGCTTCAGTCACGCCTAGATGAAGGGGATAGTCCATGCCTAGCTCGTTCATGCGCTTGACCATCAGGCGGTTTGCAGCCAACATCACAGGCACTCTAGATGCCTTGAGCGAGAGTTCGATGTGGTAAAAGTTGAGCGATTCACAAATCCGGATAAATTCTAGCGCCGACTCGACCATGCCTTCAGGCGTGTCGCCATAGGTAAACAGCATCCGTTCTGAGAGTGAGCCATGATTGACCCCAATCCGCATAGATTTGTTTTGGTCGCGCAGTGACACCACCAGCGGCTCTAAGGTTTCGTAGATCTTGTCCCCAATCTCTTTAAATTCTGCGGGTGTGTATTCAGTCCGATCGCTCTTAGGCTTTTCAAACACATAAAGTCCGGGATTAATCCGCACGTTATCGACATATTTCGCCACTTCTAGCGCGATTTTCATGCCGTTGTGATGCACATCAGCGACGAGGGGCACGGGCTGATAGGTTTTGTGCAGCCGATCGCGAATCTCTTCCATCGCTTTGGCGTGGGCCATGCTCGGCACGGTCACGCGGACAATTTCGCAGCCAATCTCATGCAGTCGCCGAATCGCTGCCACTGATCCTTCAATGTCTAACGTGTCTTCGTTGATCATGGACTGAACAGCAACCGGGTGACTGCCTCCGATCGTGATGCTGCCAACCGGGACGGGACGGGTTTTGCGACGCTGAATGGCGGGGTCTGTAGATAGCTCGCTAGAAATCGGAGCAGAAGTAGCAGGAATTGGCAAAGTTTGCATACGGCTGTTGTTAAGACTCGACAGCATGAAAATAGGGGAAAATTCTCTCTGTCTCTCAGATTGCCATAGATGGAGCCGTTTTGTCTGATTTGTAGCGCACAGTGCAAAAAATGCCTCAATTTGGCTATCGAGCCGATGAGACGCAGCATCGAGATTCTTGCTTCACCGAGCCAGCCATTGCCGCCGTTTGCAGGGTCATAAAGGCTCGCAAATCTTCTCGGTCATACTTGGTTGACAGAAGCTGTCGCAGTTGGTCTTCAGCTTCGATCGTCAATAAGCCAGTGATCAGAGCCTGTTGCACCACTTCACGAATTAATGCCATAAGAACACCCCAGCAAACTTTGATATAAAACAACGGTCTTAGGTCTTGTAAGTCTTATAGTTATTAACTTGAATGTTTATGCAAGTTAGGAGACAGATAACTCAATTTAATTTTTAACTGAGTGAGCCGTTTTTGAGTTTAAGCAATAGATTTCTATAAAAAGACTTAAACCAATTGATTGGAAGCAACCAAGCTACCTACCGATTTCGCGACCGCACTTAAAGAGGCGACGGAGATCAAACCTAAAAGGTTCCCAGCTTTTTTCAGAAGCGATAGCTCTATGTCAGTAAGGGTTTCAGAGAATAAGATACCTGTATCTTAGATCACCTGTCCTATAAATTTGTCGCTGCGTTTAATGGTAGCAGAAGGGTTAACCGATCGTGAATCAGGTGGATAGCTGAGATTTCTAACTCTAGGAGTTGACTTAATAGATAGAGCTATCTCAGATAAAAATGTTGCAAAAGTCACATTTCTTCAATTTGATAAAAGACTTCTATTAAGCAAGAACAATAAATTTTATTAACGAGTTTACTCTCAATCAAGCAAGTCGCAACCCTGAAAAACAATTGCTTAAACTAGGGCAGTTCAAGCGCGATCGTGCCCAAAATTCCTTTGCGAAAATCGTTGAGAATCTGACGCGCCGATCGCTCAACGTCTCCTTTATATTTCCGCTCTGCTAGGGCTTGCAAATAGCTCTCCCCCGTTAACTCAGCCGCATCGACTTTATATCGAGCCTCTAAACAGCGATCTTGATGCAACTGTTTGAGCAAATCGACCAGCGATGCCGCAACGCGCTGATTGTCATAGGCGGCTTCACCGATATCATCACAAATCGCCAGCTTGATGGCAGCTTCTTGATCAGTGAGCTTGTTGGGCAAAACGCCGGGTGCATCTAACAACTCGATTTGATCAGAAATTCTCACCCATCTGAGTTGACGAGTGATCCCCGCCCGACGAGAACTTTCAACCACTCGCCGATTCAGCAAGCGATTGATCAGCGCCGACTTGCCCACGTTGGGAAAGCCAATCACCACCGCACGAATCGGTCTGGGCAACATGCCCCGATCGCGCCTCCGGGCATTGACCTGTGCCCCCGCTTCTTGCACTGCGCCAGCGACCGCTTCGATGCCTTTGCCGTGTTGAGCATCGGTAAAATTGGGTTCTTGCCCCTGCGATCGAAACCACTGTGTCCACTGCTGACGAGTTTGCGCCGGGATCATATCCGTGCGGTTAAGCACCAACACTTGCCCCTTGGTGCCAATCCACTGATCGACCTGTGGGTGATGAGTTGACCTCGGAATTCGAGCATCCCGCACTTCTAAGACCACATCAACGCGCTTAAGCTGCTCAAAAAGCGCTCTTTCTGCTTTGGCAATGTGACCGGGATACCACTGAATAGGAGGGGAAGACATGGGGAAAAGAGACGAGAGAGAATTTGACGGCAAACCTCTATCTTAGGTGACTTTTCACCCCTCATCCCTCAGCTTCTTAGGGAATGACCAGCACTGGGCAGGGCGACAAGCTAATGACTCGATTGGTCACGCTTTCAGAAGTGCCTTCATGGGTGAGTCCCAATCCTCGACAGCCCATGATAATCAGATCGGCATCCAGTTCATCAGCCACATCGCAAATCGTGAAAGCAGGTTTGCCTTCTCGCTCTAACGCTTCGGCTTCGATGCCTTGTTGAGAAAATAACTTCTTTGCGTTTTGCAGCAACTCAGCAACTACCTGGGGTGACTCCATCGCATCCGTAGACGGGACTTCGGCTTCGGGCGGCTCGACAACCGAGAGAATAATTAATCGGCTCTGATGAGTTTTGACGAGGGTAGCAACGGTTTCAGCCGCCTGCCGCGATTCTCGGCTTTGGTCAACTGGGAATAAAACAGTCTTAAACATAAGATCTCATTTCCGAAAGGCTAGAAGCGAGAATTCAAGGAGCTTCGTCTTTTATTTTGACGCTTATTGGCTCTATGTTTCTGAACTTAGCGCATCAAGACCAGATTTGCGATCGACATCACGACACTTTCAGGGAAAATAAGGACGGGTAGAAAGACTTATTCAGGAGACTGGTTCTGTGTCCAAGAAGACTGTAAACGATTTATCATCCTCTGATTTACAAGGAAAGCGAGTTTTAGTTCGGGCTGATTTTAACGTTCCGGTAGACGATCAGGGCAAGATTACTGACGACACTCGCATTCGAGCCGCGTTGCCGACCATTCAAAATTTGACTTCTAAAGGGGCAAAGGTGATTTTGTGCAGTCACTTTGGTCGTCCCAAAGGAGCCGATGACAAACTGCGTCTCACTCCCGTAGCAGAACGCCTTTCTGAAGTGTTGGGGCAATCGGTGGTCAAGTGCGACGACTGCATTGGCGATGAAGTGGCTGCTAAAGTCAGCGCCATGAATAACGGAGACGTGATCCTGCTAGAAAATGTTCGATTCTACCCAGAAGAAGAAAAGAACGATCCAGAATTTGCAAAGAAGTTAGCTTCGATCGCCGATCTTTACGTCAATGATGCGTTTGGCACGGCTCACCGCGCTCACGCTTCGACCGAAGGTGTAACCCACTATCTGAGTCCCTCGGTAGCAGGATTACTCGTTGAAAAAGAATTGCAGTATTTGCAAAACGCGATCGAGAATCCTCAGCGCCCGTTGGCTGCGATCGTCGGTGGCTCAAAAGTCTCCAGCAAGATCGGCGTGATCGACACCCTGCTCGATAAAGTCGATTATCTGCTCATGGGCGGCGGCATGATCTTCACCTTCTATAAAGCTCGTGGGCTAAACGTGGGCAAGTCTCTAGTCGAAGAAGACAAGCTAGAACTAGCAAAAACCCTCGAAGCCAAAGCCAAAGAGCGGGGCGTTGCCTTGCTGCTGCCGACGGACGTGGTAGTCGCTGACAACTTCTCTCCAGATGCCAATGCTCAAACCGTCAGCATCGAAAACATTCCCGATGGCTGGATGGGTTTAGACATCGGACCCGACTCGATCAAAGTCTTCCAGGATGCGCTCAATCAGTGCAAAAGCGTGATTTGGAATGGCCCGATGGGTGTGTTTGAATTTGATAAATTTGCTGCGGGAACGGAAGCGATCGCGCGCACATTGGCAGATTTAACTCCCAAAGGCACCACGACGATCATTGGCGGCGGTGACTCGGTAGCAGCCGTTGAGAAAGTTGGGCTTGCCAGCCAAATGAGCCACATCTCAACGGGCGGTGGCGCAAGTTTAGAACTGCTAGAAGGGAAGGAACTCCCCGGAATTGCAGCCCTAGACGAGGCGTAAGAAGCGTAAATTTAAATAAACGTGAGTTCGACGAGTTTTTTCGCTTCGTTCTCAGCGGCTTCTGCCCCCTAAGTCCCCCAAATTGGGAGACTTAGGTAGCTCTCCTGAATTCATCATCGGAGTGAACCACTGCTATCGAACTCAGGTTAAATAAAGCAGGAATCTGTGTACGGGCATGGCACTGCCCCTTGGCGTTGCAAGTGACCGATAGTTATTTAATCTGCGATCTTAATTCAGGGATCTGAAAGCTGATCCTTAATCTACAACTGTCCTGAGATTGCCTGACAGGTGTTTCCATCATGAGGGTCAGATTTTTGAGGTGATATCAGTTCGTTTCGCTGCAAAATCTGATTGTCATACCCAAATACTCGAATATCACAAATGCCTGTCGCGCCCGGAGCCACTAAGGCAAATAGCCCGTCAGGACTCTCATCGCGAAGACTTTTGCCATTATTAAAAGTGACTTCTATGGCTGAAACTTGAGGCGAGAGCACCTGACCATAGAGAATTGTTTGACGATCGTTCCCTTTGCCAACGGTGTGCCCAACTCCATAATCAATCAAAGAGACGGGTTTAGACTTAGACTTCTCGGCTGTGGTGAAACGACTACCACTACTGCTGAGTCGCCATTCCATTCCTATTTGCTTCATCACCCGATAGCTCAAAACTTGCTGGTCTGAGCTGTGTTTATCTCCTGTCAGACAGTTTCCTCGATAGAGTGCCAGGATGCCCTTTGACCATTTGCGAGTCGTTAACACTTGGACATTTTTTGCCTCGACTTCAGGCTGTCCTGGGCATGAAAATGGACGACGAAGCGCTTCTTCTGGGGTGGCAGCTACCAGTGCAACTGTCCACCCTGCCGTCGTCAAACCCAAACCAATCATCAGACTTATTACCAGTCGTCGGTTCATGGTTGATCGTGCAATGTGCTCTTGTGGTGAATAATTTAGCAGACTAATTATGCTAAGTCTGCTCAAGCATAGAAATCCTTAACTCCCCCACAAGGCTAGTTTTAAGGATTCGAGAAGGTATTGATCTGGCCGCCCCCTAACACTCGACCCGGAATCGGACGCGGAGCCGTGAACGGAACGTCATTGGTCGGAAAGCTTTGAGGCTGTTGAGGCACCAAAGGCGCAGGAATCGCATTTAAGCTTGACGAATTGCTCAAGGGTTGAGGCGATAGAACTGGCTGCGGCTGCGTGGATAAAGGGGAAATAGGCACGATCGGAGGCACAACTGGCACAGTCCCATTGACCGGAAGAGGCTGAGTACCTTCGACAATGCTGGTATAAGAATTGGTGTAGGGAGTCGTTGGGGCGGCATTTACGCCAAAGTTGCCCAGACTGGTTGCGCCTTCGATCGGAGTAGAGGGCGCGATCGAAGTAAAGCTAGAAGGCGTTTGAGTCGGACGATTATTAGAAGGAGTCACCGACCCTTCAGGAGAAGTGCCATAGTTTGTTGAAGCAGCCTGTGACGAATTTTCTGTAGACGTGCCAACAGTCGGAAACTTCAACAGATTGTTCAAATCCAGAACACTACCCAGATTATTGGAGTTTTGCAGTTGAGTGGAGTTGGCCGCTCCGCCGATCGTTGAGTTGCCCGTTAAACCCAGATCAGGCAGCCCAAGTTTCTGCATCGTTGCCCCAAAGACATTGCTATTGCCAACACTCTTATCAGAGGACTGAGGAGCGATCGCCGAACCCGGTATCGGAATTTGAGGAAGCTTTGCCAGATCAGTTGAAGTTGCGAGGTCAGATTTAGCGGGGTCAGCCTGTTTAGAAGCCGAGTTAGCAACCCCAAAGTCGTTAAACAGCATCGGCAGCGTGTCAATGTCTGCACCGATCGCCCGGTCTTCTGGCGACAGCCCACTGGTGTCACCCGAACTAGCGTTGACCCCAAAATAACTGAGCCATTCAGGGCGCATCCAATATTGCCAGGTGAACAGAATCACAAACATCAGCGCGATCGCAGGGCCCCAGAAAATGGGTCGAGTTAGAGGACGCAACCTAGCCAACAGATATCGAGCAGCAACAGGAGACGTTTGGCGGCGCATGATTTGAAGACCGTAGAGAACTCAGCCCAGACTAGCCCTGATAACAGGAATTGTAGCCGATCGAACTCATTGCAGGCATCGGCGATCGGCAGATCTATACAGTTCACCGAGCCGCCCGAACTAGCAAAAACCCACCTGCAACCAGTCCTAACACGGTTGGCAGCCAAGCCGCAATGTAGGGAGACAAAATTTCTAGAAGCCCCAAAGAGTCACAGACAAACGACAGCAAATAATAAGTAAAAATAATCACAATGCTAATGGCAAAACTTGCGCCTCTGCCGCCGCGCTGGGGGCGAGTGCCTAGCGTTGCGCCCGTTAACCCAAACACCAAACACACAAAAGGAAACGCAAGCTTCTGCTGAATTCGCAGCCGCACTTTACGAGCTTCTTTTTCATCTCCACTCTGAGTCACAATGTTGAGCGAGTCCCGCAGTTCTGCAATATTCATCTCGGCTGAGTCTTGCTTGCGATTTGCTAGATCTAGGGGAGTGCGAGGCAATTCAAGTTTCTGCTGCACAAACTTGACGATGTTGCGATAAGACCCATCAGGTGCCACCACATAAATCGTGCCGTTAAAGAAGTCCCAGGTGCTGTCTTTCGGGTTCCAAACCGCCGACTCTGAGGCGACAATTTGATTGAGTCCACCTTGCGAAAAATCGAGAACCGTCAAGCCTTTCATTTGCCGCCCGTCAAATTGTCGGGCATAAAAGATCCGCTCTAACGTCTGATCACTTGAGCCATTCGCCTGTTTGCCGTTGCTAAACTGCGTCACCAGAATGTTTTTTTCTCTAAACGTCGGCTTGTCTTCTTTAAGCGCTAAGTCAAGCGTCCGGGCTGCTTGATAATTTGCGGCAGGCACGATCGCTTCGTTAAACCCAAAAGTCACCCCAGTCACAATGAGACTGAGCACGATCGCGGGCGAAATCAGCCGATAAACGCTGATCCCAGCACTGCGGAGCGCAATCAGTTCGCTGTCTGTTGAGAGCCGACTATAGACGATTAACGCCGCCAACAGCATCGACATAGGCAACGCCAGACTCACAAAATAAGGCAGTTGCAAGAAGAAGACTTGAAGCGCGATCGAGAATGGCAACCCCGACTGAGTAACTTTGCGAATCAAGTCAAACAGCGTCCCTACTGAGGACACCACCGACGAAAAAGCGGCCACCCCAAATAAAAGCGGCGGAATCAGTTGAGTGATGATGTAGCGATCCATCACCGACAAAAAAGAGAGTCGGCTGACAGGTCGAAACGAAGGCTGAGGAGGCTGAGAAAACCCGGAGGACATGGGGAAAAGAGTGAGAGGCTAGAGAAATTAACGCTGGAAGTTGTCTCCCAGATAATATTGCCGCACTAAAGGATTTGCATAGAGTTCTTCAGCGTTGCCCGACGCGAGAATCTGCCCATCGCGCATGATGTAAGCTCGATCGGTGATCTCTAAAGTTTCGCGCACATTGTGGTCGGTGATCAAAATGCCGATTTGTCGATCGCGCAGTTGAGCCACAATATCTTGAATTTCAGCCACGGCGATCGGGTCAACTCCGGCAAACGGCTCGTCTAGTAGCAGAAATTTGGGGCCTTCAACTCCAGAAGCAAGTGCCCGCGCCAACTCTGTGCGACGACGTTCGCCTCCAGACACTTGCACTCCTAGCGTAGATGCCACTTTCTCTAGTCGGAATTCTTTAAGCAACCCGCTTAAGCGATCGTTCCATTGCCAGCGAGGAACTTTGGTTTGCTCTAAAACCAAAAGAATATTTTCTTGAACGGTGAGATATCGAAAAATGCTCGGTTCTTGTGCCAGATAGCCGATTCCTAACGTCGCCCGTTTGTTGATCGGGAGGGCAGTGACTTCTTGACCGTCTAGCCAAACCTTGCCGCTATCGGGTTTCTCTAAGCCTGTTGCAATATAAAACGTCGTCGTTTTGCCTGCCCCGTTAGGACCCAACAAACCCACAACTTCACCTTGAGACACAGAAAGGCTGACCCGATTCACCACCGATCGTGCGCCATAAGATTTATGAATATTTTCTAATACAATCCTCAATAACCTGCTCCTCAGAATAGCCAAAGTGAATCGGGTTAGGAAGTCAGCGCTTGCCGGAAGTGGGTGACTGAAATTGTGGGCTAGGGCTAAACGGGGTAGATTTAGCAGCACTCGGACTAGAAACAGCAGGCGTATCGGTGATCAGGTAAATGGCTTCGACCTGCTTGCTTGCCTGAGGCAATGCGATAAATCGCCCTTCGTCAACCAGGTAGGTGATATTTTCTCCTCGCAAACTGTTGCCTTGCTGCAAGACATAAACGTCACCCGTCAAAACGATTCGGCGCTCTTTGCTGAAGTAGATAGCTTGAGCTGACGTGGCTTGAATCTGACGAGAAGGATAATTGATTTGCACATTGCCCCGTGCCACGACAACCCCAGTTTTGGCATTGGCTTCGGTGCTGTTGGCTCGCAGCGTCAGCGGCTGGGCAGGTGCAGCTTGAGCAACTCGGCTAGGCACCGCATCGGCAGAAAGATTTGAGGCAGTTAAGCCTAACGTCAAGCTTGCCGGAAGCAGCAACGCCAGCCCTAAACGATCGAGTGAGAAGCGCTTTAAAAATATCATTAGGTTGATGGCAAACAGAGCAGTGAGAGAGCGATCGCACGAGGCAACCTTTGATGACCTCGAATATATCATCATAGAGAGTTTAACAAATCTCGCTTGAGGGTTGGAAACTAGATAGGTTGCTTAATCTCAAAGACGATGCTTGTTTAGAGAAGTTTCGAGATGATCCAGTCTTCTCTAATGATTACAAATATAGTCTTGACGCGGATCAGTCCTAATCCGATTATTCCACTGATGCAGTCAACTTCCGGACAATGGGAATCTGTAGAATAATCTTGCCATCCTGATCAGTTGTGCTAGAACTTGCTTTTCCTAAAGACTGACATAACATAACATTTCCCACTTCCTCGGCTCCCATCTGCTGCAAAGTAGTAAGTAAGTTTGTACTGTCATTGATGAAGCGATCGACCTCGATCCCTCCATATTCTGGCTGATATTTCCGCAGGCGGTTTAGCCCTTCGCCTAGTAGAATTACGGCTCCACGCAAGTTGCGATTGCCTAAGTGGTAGATCGCCACCGCAACTTGCAGAATTCCCTGGTAGAAGTTTTTTTCAAACGTAGGCGCTTCCATCCAAATGGCTTCTAGGGTGTCGTGACAGGTGTAGAATTCGCCTTGATTAAACTGCTCAATGGCTTGCCAAAAGGCTTCTGGTAGTTGGTCTGTCATCAGATGAACTCTAGCTAAGAGAATCTTGAAGCTGTGATTGCAGCGATCGTTCGGGGCGAATCACGAGTCCTGGAAAAGGGGACGATCGCGGCTCGGTCGCGGGTTGAGTCCACAATACCCAGCGGCTTCCTGAAAGCATTGCGTTGAGACTTTCAGGGTTTTGAGTCAGCCAAATTAAAGGCAGATTCGGCGGGTTAGTGCTGTGAGTATCTTCCCCAGCATAGGTCGCTGCAAGGGCTTCTAACACTGCTTGTTCTCCTTGCAGAAGTCCAGTCTTGGCAGTCCAAAGTTTAATGGTGAGCGCTTGACGAGCCGCGTAGAAATAAAGAGACGCGGCTGCAATCACTGCCTCCTCAAACGATTCTGACTTCCATGCGGTGGCGCTATCCAAACAGACTACAAGTTCTTGACCGCCCGTAAAAAGTTCGAGTTCTCGAACCCGCAGTTCTCCATAGCGGGCACTGGTGCGCCAGTGAATCAGCCGGGTCGGGTCGCCCCATCGATAAGGGCGCAGCGATCGCGTCAATCCCTCTTGGGCAGCTTTAGCACGCTGGTCACTGGTGAATTGTGCCTTTGACTCCTGTCCGATTTGATCAATTAACGGGCAATGCGCTAAAGGAAGAACGGTTGGATAGACGATCGCCGTTGCCTCAACTTGCTGATCCTGTCGTCGCCAAACTAATCCCAGAGGAGCCGCCGATCGCAGTTGCACTGTCTGCCAGCGATAAACGCCTCGTTGTTGAGTTGGGTGCTGATAGACCCAATATTGAGTAGCATCGGCATTCAGGCTTTCAATAACTTTAGTAACGGGTTTACCCAATCGGTGCGGAACCAGGTCAGACACTTGCAGGAGATTTTTGGCTTTAGCGGTTGCATTTTGAATCAGCAATTCTACAGTGAGAGGATCGCCTGCGCTTACTGGGTAGATGGGACGGCGAATGATTTCAATCCCTTGTAGGTTTTGGGTCGATCGGGTGGTGGCGATCGCTAACAGCGCCATGATCACCCCGCTAATCACATAAAGCCAACCCGATAGCGTGTTAGTAGCTGCGATGAAAAAGAATAGGGCAAGCCCACCCAGCACCCACCCAATATAAGCCGGGTTAACCCAGTGAGTTTCTAGCCAATTGATCAGCCGAAATTTGATGCTCATCGCCGCTCGTGATTCTATAAATAATTGATGCGTTCTCTGCGACTCAGCTTAATCTTTTAGAAGGGTTGAAAAAATCGCAAAAAACCTGAGCCATACTATCTATGATCGATAGAATCTTAGATACATTCAAAAAAACTAGAAAAGTTTTGCACAAACTCTAGCGTTTTGATGCGCTCAACCTAGCTTGAGCAGGGAGCTTACCAACCGGACTCAGCCTGATTAATTATGACTAACTTCAACCCATCAGACGAGAAAGCTAAAAAGGAATCACCCATGCAGGGCACTCCTGCCGCTCGCCCCCAGGCTGATCCTGCTTTTCCACCTCCGCCGCCCCTGGCTCAACTGGCTGCTCCTCGCTCAAGACCCGATGGCACTCAGCTCATGATCGAGCAAATGGTCAGAGATGCCCATGCTCGCCAAGCGTCTGATATTCACATTCGCGTGGGTGAGCCGCCCCGTCTGCGAATTCGAGGTCAAATTGTCTGTTTGTCAGATCATGTCGCAGTGTCACCCGAACTATTTGAAAAATATCTGACTGAAATGCTGAGTGAGCAACAGAAAAAGCAGTTTGTTGAGAAAAAGGAGCTAGACACCGCCATCTACTATCCAGGCTTTTTGCGCTGTCGGGTAAACTGCTTTGAGACCTTGACGGGCGGCGCGATCGTGCTGCGTCTGATCCCGCTTGATGTGCCGTCGATCGATGGGTTGGGGTTGCCTCCGGTACTCAAGCATTTGGTCACCTATCCGCAGGGTTTGATCTTGGTAACGGGTCCTACTGGGTCGGGCAAATCTACTTCGATCGCAGCGATGATTCGAGAATTGAATGAGTCAGATAGTCGCCATATTGTGACGATCGAAGACCCGATTGAATATGTCCACGCTTCGGGCAAGTGTCTAATCAGTCAGCGAGAGGTGGGGCTACACACTCACGAATTTCATGAGGCGCTACGGGCAGTCTTGCGGGAAGATCCCGATGTGATTTTGATCGGGGAAATGCGCGATCGCATCACCGTCGATACAGCACTAAAAGCAGCTCAAACAGGGCACCTGGTTTTAGGAACGCTGCACACCAAGAGCGCGATCGGCACCGTTAATCGATTGCTCAATATCTACAATCCTGATGAGCAGCAGGCGATGCGGACTCAGATTTTAGAGTCTCTGATCTCGGTGGTGTCTCAGCAGTTGTTGCCGACCACCGACGGCAGACGCACCGCTGTTCACGAAGTTTTGCTTAACACTGCCGCGATGCAAGACTACTTGCTCAAAGGTCAAGAAACCGATGCCTTCCAGTTGATGGAGACTGACACGAATGAAGGAATGCAAGTGATGAACCAGGCACTTTGTGAACTGATTTTGTTGGGTAGAATTAGCCCAGATGACGCGGTGAAAGCGTCTCCTGATGCGGGAGATTTACGTCGCCGAGTTCGCAACGAGGGCTATGATCCCGGACGGTCTTCTAATCGTGAGTTTGATCCAACGGCGCGAGAATATAACCCTGTTTAACGTGAATTCGACGACTTCGTTACTAGTCCGTCGCGCCCCCTAAATCCCCCAATTCTGGGGGACTTTGACTCAGAGATTTTGGCTTGAAGTCCCCCAATTTTGGGGGATTTGGGGGGCTCTCCCGAATTCACGCTCGTGACGAACCGCTTCTATCGAGCTGACATCAGTTTAGATTAGCGAAATATTCGAGCAATAAAAAAGGGCGTACTTGACACGCCCCTTTTTATTAGGGATTTACACAATCCCTATTTCTACTTCTTCGCGAGTTTTTTCGCCTTAGCCACCTTGCGGAGGCGGATTGACTTAGGCGTGACCTCTAGCAACTCGTCTCCACCGATGTACTCTAGCGCTCTTTCGAGGCTCATGTCGATCGGTTCTTTCAACTGCACTAGTTCTTCACCGCCCGAAGCCCGATGATTGGTCAACTGCTTCGCTTTGCAGACGTTTAACTCTAAGTCCTGTTGACGATTGTGCTCGCCAAGAACCATGCCCCGGTAGACTTTAACACCGGGTCTGATAAAGAAGACTCCGCGATCTTCGGCGTTTTGCATCGCGTAGAACGTGGCAACGCCTTCTTCAAAGGAGATCAGCACCCCATTGCGTCGCATCTCAATCTCGCCGCTAATCGGACGGTAATCTAGGAAGCTGTGATTCATGATGCCTGCACCGCGAGTCATTCGCATAAACTCACCCCGGAAGCCAATCAGACCCCGTGCCGGAATCACAAACTCTAGCTGGGTACGAGCCGAGGTGCCGACCTGCATATCTTGCATTTCGCCCTTGCGCTGACCCAACCGCTCAATGCAGCCGCCAACTGCTTCTTCAGGCACGTCTAAAACAAGGGTTTCAAACGGCTCACAGGGCTGACCGCTGACTTCGCGATAGATGACTTGAGGCTGAGAAACTTGAAACTCATAGCCTTCACGACGCATGGTTTCGATCAAAATGCCGAGGTGCAGTTCGCCCCGGCCCGAAACCGCCAGTTTGTCAGGAGAGTCGGTTTCTTCGATGCGGAGAGCGACGTTGGTTTCTAGCTCCCGGAAGAGCCGATCGCGCAACTGTCTTGATGTGACGAAATCACCTTCTTGACCTGCAAACGGCGAATCGTTGACTGAGAAATTCATCCGTAAGGTCGGTTCGTCAACTTTGATTAGCGGCAACGCCTGGGGATCGTTCGGGTCGGTAATCGTTTCGCCGATGTTGGCATTTGCGAATCCGGCAACCGCGACGAGGTTTCCAGCGGTTGCTTCTTCGATGTCAATGCGCTTCAGCCCTTCAAAACCCATTAGTTTCGAGATTTTAGATTTGACGATCGCGCCTGTTTCGGTGACGATCGCGGCTTGCTGACCGACGCGAATCGTGCCGTTATGAATCTTGCCGATCACGATTCGACCGAGATAATCAGAGTAGTCTAAAGTCGTGACTTGCAGTTGCAGTGGCTTTGACGCATCGCCGACCGGAGGCGGAACGTGGCGCAGAATCGCATTAAAGAGCGCCTGCATATCGGATGCCTCTTCTTCGAGGGTTTCCTTAGCAAACCCTGCCATGCCAGAACCAAACAGATAAGGGAACTCGCACTGATCATCGTCAGCACCCAGTTCTAAAAAGAGATCTAATACTTTATCAACGGCAACGTGAGGGTTAGCGCGAACCCGATCAATTTTGTTGATGAATACGATCGGGCGCAGCCCTTTCTCTAGTGCTTTCTTCAGCACAAAGCGCGTCTGCGGCATCGGGCCTTCGTTGGCATCGACGATCAGCAGACACCCATCCACCATGCCTAACACGCGCTCAACTTCGCCCCCAAAGTCAGCGTGCCCCGGTGTATCGACAATATTGATCAGCGTCTCTTTGTAGTGAACCGCCGTATTTTTAGACAGAATAGTAATGCCGCGTTCTCGTTCAAGATCGTTCGAGTCCATCACGCAATCTGGAACCGTTTCTCCTTCTCGGAACGTCCCAGATTGTTTGAGCAGTGCATCCACGAGCGTTGTTTTGCCGTGGTCAACGTGGGCAATGATAGCAACGTTGCGAATCGGGAGAGTCATAGAAGTTCCAGTGAAAAGGGTTAGAAATTTTGCGTTAGGAGGCTTCGATCGCCATCACGGTTTGGCATCATGCGTCGAAAATAGTAAAGAAGCCTTAATAATTCTATCTTAGCGGTTACATAAATAAATGACTTGAAGGCGCAATATTAAGTCGCAGTAACCAGGGTGAGAATGCGCTGGGCGATCGCAGGGGCAACCGGAATCACCGAAAGGCGATTGCCTGGTTTGACGACTAGTAGCTCATCGGGTGAGAACTGCGATCGTAACGTATCCAAGGAAACTAAATGAGGCAATTCTTCGACAAATTCAACACAGACCGTCTGCCATCGGGGTGACTCTTTTGTAGACTTGACATCGTAATAGTTGCTAGTGGAATCAAATTGCGTTGGGTCAGCGATGCCTGATTCAACGATTCTCATCACGCCAGTAATGCCCAGAGGAGCGGCGTTTGAGTGATAAAAAAAGGCTAGATCACCTGGCTGCATTGACCGCAGAAAATTTCGCGCCTGATAGTTTCGCACCCCATCCCAAATCGTTTGACGATCGCGTCTCAGATCAGCGATCCCATAGACATCAGGTTCAGATTTCATCAACCAGTAATTCATGGCAAAAACTTTCTGCTAAGGCGACTTAGCAGTCTAGCCGAAGACGCACCCAGAAAACGGGGTTTATCAGAGGAAAACGCCTTTTTAAATCACAACCTGCTATAAAGGTTTCGGAGAGGAGTGAACACAAGCATGAACCTACGTAAAGACGCATTAGAGATTCTTAAAGAGACGAGTCGGACGTTTTATATTCCCATCAGTCGGTTGCCATCAGGTCTACAAGAAGCAGTTGCGTCTGCTTATCTGTGTATGCGAGCGATCGACGAAATCGAAGATGACCCGGATCTAGAGAATTCCATCAAAGCCAAGATTTTGAGAGAAATTAGTCTGATTTTGCAGTCAGGCGTAATTGGGTTTAAAGATGGTGATTTTGACTCAGCGTTTGGCGAATATGCCGAGCAGCTACCCGAAGTCTCGCTGAGAATTGGCGAATGGGCAACGCTTGCCCCTGCCGATATTGCGCCCCGCATCTGGGAATCGACCGCAGCGATGTCAGACCGCATGGCGCATTGGGCAGACTGCAACTGGACGGTTCAGACCGAGACAGATCTCGATCGCTATACCTTCAGTGTGGCGGGTTCTGTCGGTCTGCTGCTTTCAGATCTGTGGGGCTGGTATGACGGCACTCAGACCGATCGCACTGAAGCGATCGGATTTGGTCGCGGCTTGCAAGCGGTTAACATTCTCCGCAATCACGGCGAAGATCTGACTCGTGGCGTTGATTTCTATCCCTCTGGCTGGACAAGTGACGATCTGCAAAACTACGCTCGTCGCAACATTCAGTTAGCCGATGCTTATACGGCTTCGTTGCCCTTGGGAAGCCCTGCTTCTGATTTTTGTCAGATTATTCTGACGCTGGGTCATGCCACGTTAGATGCGATGCTGCACGGATCTGAGAAGCTCAGTCGCAGTCAAGTGATCGATCTTGTTCAACAGGTGACGAGTTAGAGAGTTTGCCCAGGGGAAGGGCATGTAATCCTTCTCCTGCACTTGGTCTGTGGTTCCCGAACTACAAACACAGGTGAACCATGTGGATTTTGAGGGTTCCCGAACTCTCCCACTTCTATAAGCTCTTGCTGATCTGTTGTTCAATCGCCGCCTGAATCTTTTGATCAAAATCAGGATCATCTATGGTTGTAATCACAACTTTTGAGCGTTGATTACGACGATCTAAGTAAGCTTGCAGTGCGGCTTTATCGTTACGATGTTCTAAAAAATACTGCTTTAACTGCTGATCGGTCATTGCTGCATAATCAATTTGGCTCATTGACTACCTGCCCGTCTGGAGTGACTTCAAATTCGATTCCTTCATGATGACCTGACAGAACAAAGAGATTCTGAGTCCGTCGATCGATACAAACGAGATGAATTGGCTGAAACATGATGTAGGTTAGTCGGTAGCTGATTCGATACAGGCTTCTCAATTGTGCGTTGGTTGGCATTCATCACTTCCTCCAAGGCTCATCTTTCGTACCTCTTTTCGGCAATACCCATCTAAAGAGGTGTGAACACCGACCTTCTAAAATTGTTCACGTCTATACAATAGCGATATACAAGATAAAACTCTAAGGTCAGAGGGGGACACGATGCAGCCAACCAACCCCAATCAATTTACAGAAAAAGCCTGGGAAGCAATCGTTCGCACCCCAGAAATCGCAAAGCAATATCAGCAGCAGCAGATCGAAAGCGAACACTTGATGCGCGCTCTGCTAGAGCAAGATGGACTAGCCACCAGTGTCTTCAACAAGCTAGGAATCAATGTGCAGCGGTTGCGCGATCGCACCGACGAATTTATCAGTAGTAAGCCAAAAATTTCTGGCAGCGGTGGATCAGTCTATCTTGGTCGCAGCTTAGACACGCTGTTCGATCGAGCCGAAGACTACCGCAAACAGTTTGAGGATGAATTCATTTCGATCGAGCATATGCTGCTGGGATATGCGAAGGACGATCGGTTTGGAAAAGGGCTATTTGCAGAATTTAAGCTTGACGAAACTAAACTCAGAACCGCGATCGAACAGATACGAGGGAGTCAAAAGGTGACGGATCAAAACCCGGAAGGTAAGTACGAAGCACTCGAAAAATATGGACGAGATCTCACAGAGTATGCTCGTCAAGGCAAACTAGATCCCGTCATTGGGCGCGATGATGAGATTCGGCGCACGATTCAAATTCTCTCGCGCCGGACGAAGAATAACCCGGTGCTGATTGGTGAACCTGGCGTGGGCAAAACCGCGATCGCCGAAGGATTGGCACAGCGAATCATCAATCGAGATGTACCAGAATCTTTGCTCGATCGCAAACTGATTGCCCTCGATATGGGTTCTCTGATTGCTGGCGCGAAATATCGGGGCGAATTTGAGGAGCGCTTAAAGGCAGTTCTCAAAGAAGTCACAGAATCTCAAGGCACCATTATCTTATTCATTGACGAAATTCATACTGTGGTGGGCGCAGGTGCAACTCAAGGCGCAATGGATGCCGGAAACCTGCTCAAGCCCATGCTGGCGCGGGGTGAACTGCGATGTGTGGGGGCAACGACGCTCGATGAATATCGTAAGTACATCGAAAAAGATGCGGCGCTAGAGCGGCGATTCCAACAAGTCTATGTTGATCAGCCTAGCGTCGAAGAGACGATCTCGATTCTTCGGGGTCTAAGAGATCGTTACGAACTGCACCACGGAGTCAGAATCGCTGACAGTGCTTTAGTGGCAGCCGCCGTGCTTTCGACTCGCTACATCAGCGATCGCTTCCTCCCCGATAAAGCGATCGATCTCGTAGACGAAGCCGCTGCCAAGCTGAAAATGGAAAACACGTCAAAGCCAGACGAGCTAGACGAAATCGATCGCAAAGTCTTGCAGATGGAGATGGAGCAACTTTCTCTCAAAAAAGAGACTGACCCGGCTTCTCTCGATCGATTAGAGCGCCTCGATCGCGAACTGGCAGACCTTAAAGAAGAGCAAAGCCGCTTAAATGCTCAGTGGCAAGCTGAAAAGGGCGGTAGAGATCAGATCAAGGAGTTGAAAGAAGAGATCGAGCAGGTCAATCTCGAAATTCAGCAAGCAGAACGCGATTATGACCTCAACAAAGCGGCTGAATTGAAGTATGGCACGCTCACAGATCTGAATCGCCGACTTCAAGAAGCAGAAGCCCAAACCGCTCAAACTCAAAAGAGTGGCTCATCTCTGCTGCGCGAAGAAGTCACCGAAGCTGACATTGCCGAGATCATCTCGAAGTGGACGGGCATCCCGCTCAGTAAGCTGGTGGAATCGGAAATGCAAAAGCTGCTGCAATTAGAAGATGAGTTGCATCAGCGAGTGGTGGGTCAAGACGAAGCGGTGACGGCAGTGGCAGATGCGATTCAGCGATCGCGCGCCGGGCTTGCCGACCCCAACCGACCCACCGCGAGTTTCATCTTCTTAGGCCCGACGGGCGTAGGTAAAACCGAACTCGCAAAAGCCCTTGCTGCCTATCTCTTCGACACCGAAGAATCGATGGTGCGAATCGATATGTCTGAGTATATGGAGAAACACTCTGTGTCTCGTTTAATCGGTGCGCCTCCGGGATATGTGGGCTACGAAGAAGGCGGACAGTTAACCGAAGCAGTGCGTCGTCGTCCTTTCTCAGTGATTTTGTTTGACGAGATCGAGAAAGCGCATCCTGATGTGTTTAACGTCATGCTGCAAATTTTGGATGATGGTCGCGTCACCGATTCGCAGGGTCGCAAGGTGGACTTTAAAAACACCATCATCATCATGACCAGCAATATCGGGTCGCAATATATTTTGGATCTGGCTGGTGATGATACGCAATATGAAGAGATGCGATCGCGCGTCATGGATGCGATGCGATCGAGCTTCCGTCCTGAGTTTCTCAACCGCATCGACGAAATCATCATCTTCCACAGTCTCAACAAGTCTGAGTTGCGTGAGATTGTTAAACTGCAAGTGCAACGGCTGGAGAAAAGACTGGCAGACCGGAAGATGTCGCTCAAACTTTCTGATTCGGCGCTAGATTTCTTAGCGGAGGTGGGCTTTGATCCCGTGTTTGGGGCACGTCCGCTTAAGCGTGCCATTCAGCGCGAGTTAGAAACTCAGATCGCCAAGTCAATTCTGCGAAGCGAGTTTAGCGAGGGCGACACGATCTTCGTGGATGTTGGGGAAACGGAGCGGTTAGAGTTTCGACGCTTGCCGTCCGAAGTGCTAACAACTCAG
This sequence comes from Phormidesmis priestleyi ULC007, assembly GCF_003003695.1. Lineage (NCBI taxonomy): Bacteria > Bacillati > Cyanobacteriota > Cyanophyceae > Leptolyngbyales > Leptolyngbyaceae > Phormidesmis > Phormidesmis priestleyi. The sequence goes on along the minus strand of NZ_PVWG01000011.1, from coordinate 31,837 downwards.
TAATGTATGGTTGAGGGTGGGCAAAGTCCTGCCCTCTTTTTGTTGATGATCAACCCTGGCTGCTTTAACTGTCTTCATGCCGCAAACCCTGTCTCCCGACGAATTTTTCGACGCTTCTGGAATTATCTTAGATGCCCGCAGTCCGGCTGAATATGCACATGGACACATCCCCGGAGCGACTAGTTTTCCACTATTCAGCGACGACGAACGGGCACAAGTTGGAACTTGTTATAAGCAGCAAGGTAAGGAAGTCGCGATCGAGCTTGGCTTAACGCTCGTCGGCCCAAAACTCACCCAATTGGTGCAGACGGCTAAAAAACTGGCTGACGAGCGTCGAGTTCGACTCCACTGCTGGCGCGGCGGAATGCGAAGCAGCAGTCTAGCGTGGCTGCTCGAAACGGCGGGGCTGGAAGTCTTTTTGCTAGAAGGGGGCTATAAAGCGTTTCGGCGTTGGGCGCGATCGACCTTAGCAACGCCGCAAGCGATCGTCACTCTCGGCGGCATGACGGGCACCGGAAAAACGATTCTGTTGAATGCTTTAGCGGATCGAGGAGAGCAAATTCTCGACTTAGAGCATCTGGCAAATCATCGCGGCAGCAGTTATGGAAGTCTGGGGCTACCTCCACAGCCGACCAATGAGCACTATGAAAATCTACTTGCGATGCAGTGGGTGACGCTCGATCGCGATCGCCCCGTGTGGATCGAAGCCGAAAGCCATCGCGTCGGATTGTGTCGTGTGCCGGATGAGATTTTTTTGCGAATGGTTGAGTCGCCTGTCGTGCAGGTTGAGCGCTCGCGCTCTGAGCGCATCGGCATTTTGCTAGAAGTCTACGGTTCGGCTGACCCTGAAGAACTAATTGCCGCAACTGAGCGAATTAGTAGAAAGCTGGGCGGACAAAATGCACAAGCGGCGATCGCTCATATTCGTCAAGGTGACTTAGCGCCTGCAATTGATCTCGTTTTGAACTATTACGATAAAAGCTATTTATTTGATTTGAAAAAGCGAGAGGTTTCTATTTATCCAGTCGATGTTTCTGGGATTTCTATTGCCGAAAGTGTCGATCGACTGATTGAAAAGTCTAGAGAGATTTTTGTCGGAAATCAATCTCAATTTGCACAAGAATTAGTGATAAACCGGAGGTGACTATGGAGTTATCAATTGAACGCGATCGCTTACGAATTGATCTCAATCCCTGGGAAAGAATCTTAGCATTTTTCTTTAATCAAACGCTCGAAATTCCTCTCAATCATATTCGTCAAGCAACAATTTCAAAGCCCGAAACTGATTGGAAAGATGTCCGATTACCAGGCACTTTTCTTCCGGGTGTGATTAAGGCGGGTACTTATTATACGAGTCACGGGCGCGAGTTTTGGTATGCCACACATGACGAAAACTATTTGACGCTTGAACTAGATGATGAGTTTTATAAGAAAATTGTTTTGACGATCGAACAGAATCAAATTTGGCGCGATCGGATTAATCAAGAGAAGGGAGCGATCGCCCCATTCGATCAATAGTTGTACTGCTCAGGTTATGAGTTATACCGATTTTTGAGCTTTTTTGTATGAACGTAGTAGCTGAATGATTTTCTAAATGCCCAGCAAAAAGACACAACAGCAGTTAATTGCAGAGTTTCATCAAGCTCATGGGGATTACTACGATTACTCATCGGTAGAATATGTCAACTCGCCTTTAAAAATAAGGGTAATATGCCCTATTCATGGTGAGTTTGAAATTTCTCCTGGACATCATAAAAATGGAGTTGGATGTCGTAAGTGCTATTTTGAATCTCAAAAAATATTGAAGGAGGAGTTGGTCCACCGATCGCAGAAGCACTTCGGAAATCGATATGACTATTCACTTTTTATCGAGCTTCCTAAAAGCGGCGAACAAGTAAGCATTTTGTGTAGAGAGCATAACATAATCTTTTTGCAAGAACCTAGAAATCATATAGGTGGACATACGGGATGTCCCGAATGCTTATCGATTACGTTAGCTGGCTCTCAGCAGGAAAGAGGTGAAGTTAAATCAAAAGAAGATTTGAATAATTTGTTTGTTGAACGAGCTAGAAATGTTCATGGCAATAAATATGACTACAGTCAATTTAAGTATCTAACTGTAGACAAAAAAGGAAGAATATTCTGTCCAAAACATGGGGAGTTTTGGCAAACTCCAAGCAACCACTTGAGAGGTACTAATTGTCCAAGTTGTTCCCGTGATAGTCAACGCGAAACTACTTTCAAGAATAAATGTAAGGAATTAGGTGTGAATTATTGGAGATCTCTTAAAAGGCGTGAAGCCGGATTATCTGAAGAAAAGATATTTGATAAAGAATATGTTCGCGGTTCACGAAAAGTTGGCGAGATCATAGTATTTGGAGTTAAGTATCCCAATCTTAAGGAAGCAATAAGGTGTTTAAATCCACTAGCTAGCAGGCGCACCATAGCTCGGTGGATCAGAGCGGGCATACCACCTGAAGAAGCTTTTGATCGTATTCCTAACCCAGGCTATGCTGAAGGTATTATCTATTTAGTTACACATAAGAAATCCGGTAAACAATATGTTGGATTGACGATTCAGACTCTAGAGCGTCGATGGAAATATCATGTTGAACAAGCTTTCGCTGGATATATCAAGGGAAATGAATCATTACATTACGCGCTCCGAGAAAATGGTTCAGATGCTTTTGAAATACGACAAATAGACCGAGGTACTTCCAAAAAAGACTTGGAAAAGAAAGAAAGGGAGTGGATTAAAAAGCTTGGAACCTTGATTCCTAATGGGTATAATATTTCTACTGGTGGCGTAAGCGGTGGCTCAAACAAAAAAGTTACTTGTATTGACGATATCCGCTTTGAAAGTGTAGAAAAAGCAGCGATATATCTTTCTGAGACTCGGAATATAAGTCTCTCTGCGGCAAAGAAGAGAATAAGTCAGTGTCGGGTGAACGTTAAGACAATTGCAAAACCCGGTGAGAGCCTAACTAAAACAAAGGCTTACAAAGCATGGAGTAGGATTATCCATGGCGCACTCAACCCTAAGTCTAAAGAATATATTCCTAGATTAGAAATTTATGATTCATGGCGCGACTTCAAACAATTCTTACGAGATGTTGGAAATCCCCCCGAAGAGAGCATGGCGTTCTCTAGGATAGATAAGGATGAAGGATTCTTTCCAGATAATTGTGCTTGGCTGACCAAGAGTGAGTCGAGTATCATAAATGCTGAGTATATGAAGAAAAAAGGTAAGCTAGGAAGAAAAAACGCTCTGCGAGTATAGGAAGCTGCGGATTTGAGCGGTCACTGTGCCTAGCAATTGGTCAGAGTGGGTGAGTAAAGTCTTAGCGCTTCGTATCAGTGCTATTTGTCGTCGCTCAACTGTGCCTAAACATTGGTCAGAGTGGGTGAGTAAAGTCTTAGCGCTTCGTATCAGTGCTATTTGTCGTCGCTCAACTGTGCCTAAACAACCAATCGGATCATGACTCAACAAACCTGGAATCCAGAAAGTTATGCCAAGAACGCGCGTTTCGTCTCTGACCTTGGCGAACCGCTGCTCGATTTACTGCAATTGGTTCCTGGCGAGAGAATTCTTGATCTCGGATGTGGAGACGGAGCGCTGACAGAAAAACTGGTTGCCGCAGGTGGGCTTGTCCTGGGAGTGGATGCCAGCGCTGAACAAGTGCAGGCGACCCGTCAGCGCGGACTCGAAGCTGAAGTCTGCACTGCTGAAAATCTTCCCTTCGTTGAGGAGTTCGATGCGGTCTTTAGCAATGCCGTTCTGCATTGGGTTAAAGATCAACCAACAGCGATCGCTAAAGTCTATCGATCGCTCAAACCAAACGGTCGATTTGTTGCTGAAATGGGTGGGTTTGGCAATGTGGCAACGATCCGCAACGCACTTCACACAGCCCTTCAAAATCGCAGCATCAACCCGCAAGAATACGATCCCTGGTTTTTCCCAACAGCAGATGAGTATCGCGTTCTTTTAGAAGATCAGGGCTTTGAAGTGGATTCGATCGTCCTCTTTTCTCGTCCAACGCCGCTTCCGGGTGATATCTCTGGGTGGCTCGAAACCTTTGCCCAACCATTTCTTTGTGCGCTTCCTCCAGACAATTGGGAGGCTTGTGTTGAGGAAGTTCGCGATCGCCTGCGTCCGACTCTTTTCCAAGAAGGTCAAGGATGGATTGCTGATTACACTCGGTCGAGATTTCGGGCTATTCGACGCGCTGCTTAACCGCTTGAATTTCGAGTTCTAGAAACCCAGTTTGGGGATCGGACGATCGTAAAAAGATCAAATCTTCACTGGCTCCGATCACAATTTCAGCAGTGGTGTAGACAATGCTGTCGTTGTCGAGGTGCCCGCCGATCGTGTTCCCGACTGAATCGGCGATCGTAATATGCAAGTGCAGCCCATTCACTGATAAGGTGCCATTGAGCGAGAGAATTTCAAATTTTCCTGGCAAAATCTGACTCTTTGGTTGGTCAGCAAATCGAATTGCGGCTTGTTTAAGACTGCCGATCGCCGACAAAACAAACCCCGCCTGAATATTATTTGAAAGCGCAAACTCTTTCAAACTTTGGCGCAAATCTTGATCGGGCTTCAGTCGCAAAGCAAAGACTTTCATGAGGACGATCGCTCTGATCACTTTCCACAAATGACTCGCCGCATCTGCTTAAGATTAGTTGGCAAATCAAATTGAATGGCTTGCTCAATCAACACTCCCGGAATCGGAATCGTCGGAGTCGCCTGAACCGAGTAAGTGAGAATCGTGCCATCTCCACACGCTTGTAACTGCAAGTCAGCGCTGAAATCGCGAAAACTTCCCGACTCAAGATAGAACTGAATGCGCTGATGTTGAGTTTCTAAAACTTTAAGATGAATCTCAACCTGCGCCGTCAGAAACAAGAACGCTTTGCTGGCTTTTTGATAAATGCGTTTAACCTGCCGCTTCAGCACTGTACTAGAGCCACTGATTCCGTTATGCACGACTTCGCTACGGGTGATGTCAGGAAAAAACAGCGTCCAGCGAGGATAATCGGTCAACTGCTGCCAGACTTGGGCAGGAGAGACAGGGAGGTACATTTGGGCAGTAACGGCTCCTCCCCAAGCGGTGTAAGAGCGAGTTTTGAGTAGAATTTCACCGTTTAGCAACGAGTCGCGTTGAGCAGCACGAATCTCTGGAATGGTGAACGAAATTTCGGTAGATTCCTGAAGTAGGTTGGGTTTTGTCGATGCAGTCATCATGGTCTAGCACTCCTCAAGCAAGGTCAACGGGGCGATTTAGGCAATTTTATAAGTGCGGCAGAGTAGACGACAAAAATTGTAACGAGTCGTCGATCGCGCTCCTACCAACGTTAAGTTATCAATATAATTGATGCCTTGCCATAAAAATCTGCTGTTTTCTGATGAAGATTCAGAGAAATTTGCTAAAGGTGAGGAGACAAGAAACACAAGCATTATTGCGTGAAAAACTATGAGCAAGTCATCTAACTCAAGGGTTGTTGTCTTTTTGGGAGTCATTGGGCTAACGGCTCTGGTTTGGCTTCTGAGAGGAGTAGGGCTACTCACCTTTATCCCTGGATTTGTTTTGTGGACATTAATTTTGTTAACCCTCGTGCTAGCGATCGTCAATGGACTCATTGAGACGAGATAAACATTAAATCACTCCCAATTTAGAGTTACGCTCTCAACTCAAACTAGGGACTTCTGAGTCCAAAGTAGAGCTTATTGGTTAATCTTTGGTGACTTCAAACCCGCCCTCAGATGGATTGTTCTAAATTCAGCAATCGCGATAATAACAGCACTAAGTTAGCAACTTCTATCTAGTTATTAAAACCCTGTATTTTCAGATTAATGTACTATGAATTCTGAAACCCAAACCCGTGGACAGCTAGAACGTACTCTTTCTCAGCGCATTCAAGCCCTCTATCGCACTCAGCTTGGGCAGCAGCCAAGTCGAGTTCAGTGTCAAATTTTTGATGGTAAAGTTGTTATTGTTTTAGAAGATTCTATTACTAAAACTGAGCAAGTTTTGGTTGCAAGTGGTCAAGAAGATTTGGCAGAACAAGTGCGAGACGATCTCGACAAAGCTTTCAATCCTCAACTGACAGAGTTGATTCGAGAAGTGATTGGAATTGAAGTCGTTGATGTTTTAACGGATGCCACCCTTAAAACCGGGCGGATGGGTACGATCGCGGTTTTAGCCGATACGCCCCAGTTTCGTGAGCCTCAAGCGACTCGCAAACTTAGGAGTGATGCAAGTGCAGAAGATACAGAATAATTACTAGTTCAAGATCGTCAGGAGCGTCGTTATGGGAATCGCCACTACAAATCCAGCTAATGGAGACGTTTTGAAAACGTTTGAACCGTTGAGCGATCGCGATCTTGAAGCCAAGCTCGATCTCGCGCAGCAAACGTTTCTTAACTATCGAACGGTGCCAATGCAGCAAAAAGCGAGTTGGCTGAATCGGGCGGCTGAGATTTTAGAAGCAGAGCGCGATCGCTTTGGCAAAACCATGACGCTAGAAATGGGAAAGCCGCTCAAAGCTGCGATCGCCGAGGTCGAAAAATGTGCGTCGGTCTGTCGTTATTATGCTGAAAATGCCCCTCAGCTTTTAGCCGATGTTTCTGTTCAAACCGATGCGAGTCATAGTTTTATTCGCTATCAGCCGCTCGGAATCATTTTGGCAGTCATGCCGTGGAACTTTCCACTTTGGCAGGTGTTTCGATTTGCGGCTCCAGCGCTGATGGCAGGAAATGTTGGCTTGCTTAAACACGCCTCAAATGTGCCCCAGTCTGCTCTCGCGATCGAAGAGATTCTGCATCGGGCTGGCTTCCCAACGGGGACGTTTCAAACGCTGTTGATCGGAGCCGACCAAGTAGCGGCGATCGTGGCAGACGATCGAGTAAAAGCCGCAACTCTGACAGGCAGCGAACCTGCGGGCATCAGTTTAGCTTCGACGGCAGGAAAGCACCTTAAAAAAGTCGTTTTAGAACTGGGTGGCAGCGATCCGTTTATTGTCATGCCTAGTGCAGATTTGGAGACAGCTATCTCAACGGCAGTGACCGCGCGGATGATTAATAATGGACAGTCTTGCATTGCTGCCAAACGGTTTATTCTGGCAGACGCGATCGCTGATGAATTTATCGATCGCTTGGTCGAAAAATATCGTGCGCTAAAAATTGGCGACCCTCTCTTGCCAGACACCGATATTGGGCCGCTCGCCACCCCTGGAATTCTTAAAGATTTAGATCAGCAAGTCAAAATGAGCGTTCAGCAAGGCGCAAAAGTCTTGATCGGCGGTGAACCTTTATCCGATCGTCCAGGTAACTTTTATCCGCCAACAATTTTGAGTGAGATTCCGGCTGGCTGTCTAGCAGAACACGAAGAATTCTTTGGGCCTGTGGCGCTACTGTTTCGAGTTCCTGACATAGATGCCGCGATTCGACGCGCTAATGATTCCCCGTTTGGCTTGGGTGCGAGTGCTTGGACGACCAATCAACAAGAGCGCGATCGCTTCATTGAAGAAATCGAAGCGGGGTCAGTTTTTATCAACGGCATGGTCAAATCTGACGTGCGGTTGCCGTTTGGCGGCATCAAGCGATCGGGCTATGGGCGCGAACTAGGCAAAGAAGGAATTCATGAGTTTGTCAACATCAAAACAATTTGGGAAAAATAGGACGGTGCAAAATGAATAATTTTGAATCTACACCTATTTTCTATCGCCTCAAATGCAGAAAATCGGCGGCTTTTACTCGATCGATTCTGATTCTTCAGCGCTAAACCAGAGTAGCCGAACTGCCATGATTGCAAACCCTGCGGCGGCGATCGCTTTGGCATATTGAGCAGGCAATATTTGAGCGGTGCCTTCACCCACAATCACACCCAAAAAGCTTGCCAAAATTAGGGCAGCGATCGTGCCTAAAAAAACCGCTCTCGGAAATTTAGCGTTTGCGCCACTCAGGGCGATCGCGGCAAGCTGGCTTTTATCTCCCAACTCTGCCAAAAAAACGGTAATAAAACTCAACCCTAAAAGATGCCAATCCATCGCTGTGACTCCTGACTACATTCGTGCAACATCCCAAACCAGCAGGGCTGAAATAACGAGTAAGAGCATTCCTGTGGCGCGCTCAAGGGTTTTGAGTGAAAGACGGGTAGACAGCCAGCGACCGACTAATACACCGACCAAACTTGTTGCGACTAAAGCAGATGCCGCACCCGCAAACACCACCCAGGGATTTTGAGATTGAGCGCTCATCAGCAGCGTTGCGACTTGAGTTTTGTCTCCCAGTTCTGCCAAGAAGATCGTGACGAAAGTGGAGCCAAACACTTTCCAAAAGTCCCAGGTTGGGGCTTGGGCAGCGCTCAACGGAGTTTCGATCTCAAGCACCATAGACTGATCAGAGAAGTCAGACTCGATTAATGAAGAGTCAGGCAGACCGGATACAGAAAGTTCGGGTAGTGGCATGAAGGGACACTGCTTTTCACATTTCTTTCATTATCTTAGACTTTGCTGCGATTGGCAATGTTTTTTAGATGCCAACCGCTTGATCGAAGCGCAGCATTTCTAAACTGCGATCGCCATAAACCCCTTCGATCTGCTCACGGCAGCAGTCGATCGCAAAATCATTAAGTTCTGCTGGCTCAACCCCAAACATTTCTTCAAAAGTTTTGGTTTCCACCCGGCAAAAGCGTGGGCGCTTCTCATAAATGCGGCACTCTCGGCTGTCTTGGTCAAAATTTACACACCAGCCATCGTCGCCAACCATGCTGAGGTAAAGCTCAAGTTCTGCGGCAGAGAGGTAGTCTTCTAAATCGGGGCGATCGGTTGGGTCGAGGTGACAGCAAGCACCACACTGTTTTACACAAAGCCAGGTTGCCATAGGTTTTAGAGAGGGAAAAAATCTTGATCTCAGAGTAAACTACTCCCCGTCGCTTACGCTGAACGGGGAGCTTTTAGTAGCCCTGAAGCGTGACTGTTCAAAGAACAAGCAAGCTCCGAACCTCTAGGCTGGTTTACAGACAGCCCCAAAATCTTGATCATCCTTGACCCATTCAAATCAGCATCCCCAGACCACTCGCAATGACCACACTGAAAGCGCTTACCACTACGATAAGACTTGCCTTTAACGGGGTGAATGTGCAGGCATTGGTGACAGGTTTGACTGGTATAAGCCGGATTCACCGCGACCATCTCCACGCCTGCCTGAATTGCTTTGTAAGCAATGAACAGGCGCAACTGATAGAACGCCCAACTATTAGAACGTCTGCGCTCAGTCTTGTTGCGCCGCAGTTCGTTGGTGCGTTCTCGAATGCCTGTCAAATCCTCTACCGCAATCACCGCTTCAAGCGCTTTGGCTTGCTGCACAATTGCTTTGCTGATTCGATGGTTCAACCATTGCTGATAGCGTCGCTCTCTGCCCGACAGCCGTTGCAAGATCTGTCTCGCCCGACGGCGAGTAGACCTTGTGCCTTTCGAGGCTTTTGCTTGCAGCGATGCTCTGACTTTGGAGAATTTATCTCGAACTTGCTGGATGTCCTGACCGTCCCACTTTTCTCCTTCAGACGTAACGGCAATGTCTCTGCGTCCAAAGTCAACGCCAATCACATTGCGCGATTGAATTGGCTCTGGCGCTTCATCCTTGAGTTGAATGTGCAGATAGAACTTGCCGTCACGATGCTTGCACAGTTGAGCCGAGGTTGGCTTGCAGCCCTTGAGCTTCCCTCTCTGATAGTTGCCAGCATTCAGTCTGACTCGTTCTCTGCCCTGGACGGTGGCGAGGCTGACTTCCCAATCCTTCTCCCTGAAGGTGAACAAGTCTTTGTCACAGTCCATGCTGGTTGGTGCAAACTTTTTAACTGGCTTGCCTTTAAGCTTTGCCGTTTTGCGATTTGCACCGACACGAGCGCACGCCCTGACTGCCATGTTTGCCACCAAGTCGAACTCGGCTTTGATGGTCTGGTAGGTCAGGGCTTGCAGTGCAATCTTGTTGGTGATTTTAGGATCGGTATTGTCGTTGACATAGTTGCAAGCATTCGCAAACGCCTGGAGCGAAGCATCCATTTTAGACACTTGCTCAGGGGTAGGTTGAAGCTTTACAACGATTGTCAGGACTTGTTTCATGAGTACAATAATACCACTTGTGGGAGGCAAAGACAATTGGCAAATTCCGTTTCACTGCATTTGCCCCGCTATCCCCCTACGACCTCAGCGAAGCGGGTCGTAGGGGGATAGCGGTTTTTGGTGGCGCTGAAGCCGATCAAGAATATGAGAGACTGAACAAGCGCGAATGATCCACTTTAACAAAACATAATGGTTAGCTGACGCAGTTTAAGTCTTTTATAGTTTTGTAAAGTTCTTTAAGAAAGGTGCGATCGTACCGATAAGATATTAGCGGTTGCGGTTTCGGTTCAGACGTTATCAGGCTTGTTGGGAGGGGAAATGGAGTTTCTAAGCAATATCAATTTTGAGGCGATTGCTCAGTTGTCAATGCTTGCAGCGATCGTGATTGCAGGGCCCGCTGTGATTTTCTTGCTCGCTTTGCGGAACGGCAATCTTTAAAAGTTTCCTAAAGGTGGTTTAGGTCAGTAGCCGTAGCTGAGGGTATTCAGCTAGCTTGACAAAGTTTTATAAAGTTTAAGAGAGAGTAGCTCCACAGCCCGATCGTCACGATCGGGCTTTTTCATGTGAATTACTCGCCCACTCCTAAGACTTGCATCGCTGCTTTGATCAAGTGATAGAACTGCGGTTGAGAAACGTCTACCTCTTTCGTCGTCTGCGGAGTCTTCCCTAAAGTCCCCGTTTTTTGCCCTTTTTGAATGGCTAGAACCTCGCCTTTAAAGTTGCGAATTCTGAGTTCTTTGATGCCGTCTCGCTCTAAAATCACGCAGGTGTAATTGCGCTGACTGTGAGAAAATTCAACGCCAGAATTTGCCGACTGAGAAGGCAGCCTGACTCCAATGATTTCTAGCTGAACCGAAATATCTCCATTCCACTCGTTGGTTCTAACTCGGTAGGCAATATCCAAATGCTTGGGTAAGGGATAATATTCGCCCCAACGCCACGCGATCGCTTGCAGTTTTTGACCTGCTGCAAATTCATCGGCTGCCAAATCTTCTTGACACACCATTAATTTGAGGTGTCCTTTGCCAATCATTTTTTGGTCACTAATCCGCACATTCGGAGTCCAAAATACGGGGTCGGGGTTCTCCATGCCGCAGGGGTGAAGGGCATCAATTTGAGCATAGAAGCTTAAGTCAATTTGATTGAGATTTGCCTGAGTGTCAACGGTGACGAGCGGCTTGAGGTGTTCTGGTTTTAAGGATTGATGGGCAAAGGTGCGGAGGCGCGATCGAATCGCATCCAATTGACTCGCCTCAAACGAAAACCCGCCTGCTGCTTTGTGCCCCCCACATTTGAGCATCAGATCTTTACAGAATTCCAGCGCCTCGAAGACATTAAACTCTGGAATGCTGCGAGCTGATCCTCGAATGTGTTGTTGAGCCTCGTCTTCGTAAGTACCGATAAACACAGGAACGCCATAGCGCTCGACTAACCGAGATGCCACGATGCCAATCACGCCATGATGCCAGCCCGGTTGCACGAGCAGCAGCACCCGATCGTCCTTTGCATCTAGTGAGCCTTGTTCGTAAGCTTCGATCGCTTCTCGCTCAATCTGTTCGCAGAGTTGCTGACGCTGTTTGTTAATCTGCTCACACTTCATCGCCTGTTCTAAAGCGACCCCATCATCGTCAGTAATCAGCAGTTCGATCACAATTTGGGGATCTGCTAAACGACCCACTGCATTGATGCGTGGTCCTAAGCGAAAGCCGATCGCTTCTGGCTTCAGATTTTTCTCACCGCTCAATCCTGCGACTTGAATGAGCGCCTGAACGCCTGATAGTTTGGACTTCGGCAACAGTTGTAAGCCCCGTTTCACCCAGCGACGATTTACGCCCAGAAGTGGTGCGAGATCGGCGATCGTGCCCAGCGTAAAGAGTTCTAATAAAACATCTCGAAGTTCTCGCGTTTGGTCAAAACTCTGTGCCAGCGATAGCGCCAAAACATAAGCGACACCCACGCCCGCCATGCTGCGATAAGGCGACGTTTCGGCAATCAGCTTGGGGTTGAGAATCGCGTTGGCATCGGGCAAAATAGGCGGCAAATCGTGGTGATCGGTGATGATCACAGCTAACCCTAACTCTCTTGCTCTGGCGATCGGCTTGTGCGCCATAATGCCGTTATCGACGGTGAGAATGAGTGAAACTCCTTCTTCATGGAAGTCTTCAACGATCCGTTCGTTAATGCCATATCCCTCACTCATCCGGCTGGGGATTGCATAATCGACTCGCGCACCCAAAGACCGCAACGCTCTCAGCAGCAGAGCCGTGCTAGTCATACCGTCTGCGTCATAGTCTCCACAAATCGCGATGCGCTGGCGTTGATTGATGGCGTTGATCAGCAACTCTAAGCTGATGGGCAGATCTGGAAAGTCTTCTAAGGGTGACGGTAAATCTTGAGAGTCGGGATCTAAGTAAACCTTGATCTGTTCGGGTGTCTGGATTTTTCGATTGAGCAACACCTGAGTTAACAAGGGAGACAAGCTCGTTGTTTGAGCAAGCTGCTCCGCTCGTTCTGCCTGACTGGGAAAAATATTCCAACGTTGGTCAGGAATTGCAGCACGGGGAGACAGACTCGATCGAGAAACAGGTAGCTCTAACACAGGCGATCGATCCAAAAAGACTCAGCCCATCTTACCGACATAAAAGCGCAAATCATAAAACTTTCTCTTGACTCTTTAAAAAACATCGACTCGGCCATCGTTGCGGATGTAGACCGAGCGATCGCCCGGAGGATATTTGCGCTCTGATTTGAGTTCGATTCGTAATGTGTTGGGGTTGGGCTTAGAAAGCGACGATTTCATTGCCAATGCTGTGACATCCCAAAACACGACCGAGAAATTAGGATCGGTGCTGCCGCCGCGCTCAAATTCGATTTGCTGACCTGGTGCGACTGAGATCGGGTTCGTGCCCAACACCTTTTCGACTTCAACTCGATTTTCGGTGCGGTTGACAACTTGCACGACGATGCGCTGACCTGGCGTAAATTGAAGAACTGGGGCAGGACAATTATTTTTGCAGGTTCGGGCGTTGAGGCTGGCGATTGGGCTGACCAGCAGAAAAGTTGTTGTCAGCGCGATCGTCCAAAATTTAGAAGTCATGGCACCTATTCCAAGTAGAGTTTACGATTCAGAATCAGCGATCAATTCTCGACCAGTAAATCAAAAAATGCGTCGTCTAACTCATAGCCCAACATTTGTGTCATCGCTTTGAGGCGCGATCGACTCTCAATGCCCTGCTGCTTGAGCCAATTCATCAGCACAAACGTCTTACTCATCACAAAAATTTCTAGCGCCTCTGGGTTGTACTGAATTCCCTCTTTGGGGTGGAACTGATGCGGCACCAGCATTGCTGTATATCGTCCCAGTTCTCCAGCTTTCCAATCAACTAAAAACGGCAGCCAGGGATACAGCGCATCCAAGCGGATAAACCACAAACGCACCTCTGGAATCTCAGATAGCTCTCTGGGGTCATCGGGTTCGAGCGGGTAATCGATCGTAAACTGAAGCTGCTGCTCATAAGCAAGAATCTCCAACAGCAGGGGATTGATTGCCGCGATCGCTGGAGACAGGTCTAACCTATTAATCTGATCGGCGTGAAGGGTGATCGAGATAGACATAAAGATGATGAGTCATGAAGTTCACACTTCAATAGTCTCACTGATCTCAGCAGACAGACTCAATTCAAAACTCTTTAGATCTCCTCTTGCTCTATTGGTTTTTGATAGATTGGCAACAAAACATTGAAGGTAGAACCCTCACCGATTCGGCTTTTCACCGAGATGGAACCGCCACAGTGCAGCAAAAGTTGCTGAACGATCGTCAACCCCAAACCCGATCCCCCTGTCTCTTGTTCGATCGCTTGACGCACTCGATAGAAGCGATCAAATATTTTAGGAATTTCACTGGGCGCAATTCCAATTCCCGTATCGCGAAACTCAAGCTGCACATAGTCGCCCTGCTGTTTTGCCCGCACCCAAACCTGCCCATCCTTAGGCGTAAATTTAACCGCGTTGTGCAGCAGGTTAATCACAATTTGCTTGAGCCACATACTCAGACATGCGACAGGTGGCAAGCCTTCGGGCACGATGTAAGCCAATTTCACCCCTTTTTCTTCTGCCAGGGGTTGATAGGTGCTAACGACTCCCGGCACGACATCGCTCAACTGTAGCGATTGGATCGTGGTGTGTTCTGCCCTTTGATCGAGGTTCACCAGATCGAGCAGACTCGTAATCAGAGTGCTTTGGCGATCGCACTCTTTCACCAGCAGATCCATATATCGCTGCTTTTGAGGTGGCTTGAGATTGGGCGAGTTGAGCAAAGTGATGGCAGTTTTCATGTTAGTCAAAGGCGTTCTCAACTCTTGTCCCACGTTGTTGAGAAACTCATCTTTTAACCGAATTGCCGTCAATAGCTCCTCATTTTGCCTTTGCAGCAGCGATGCGAGTTCGGCTTGTTTGCGGTAAGTGGTCGATCGCTGCCAGAGTTCTTCTTGACGCTGAATTTGTTTTGTGAAAATCCGCCCCATCAACTTTGCATCTAAAGGCAAGGGTTGAACTCGATCGATCAACATCTCCCAAGGTGCCCGAATCTCACATCTAGAAGCGTCTAGAAGCGGCAATTCTCGATTTAATTGACTGAGAAACTGTCGAATCATTGCCTGATCTAACGAGAACAGAACGCTCAATGATTGCTTTTTGTCAGGAGAATCTTCTGGCCCACTTTCTAAAACTGGAGGCTCGATCGTCGCTTGAGGAGATTTAAAACGGTGAGCCATCAGCAAGCAGCAAAACTGCTCTGACCAAATCAGCAAAAAATACTCACGTCTAAGCTGACTTTCAGGAGCCAGCGAGATTGAAGTGATGAGTGGGTGATTTGCGAGATTACGATCGCCCTGTTCAAATGACTGAATGCTGTCGTCAAAGATTTCCTCTCGCTGATTTTTCAACAAATAAACTGCTTGAGGAAGGTCAGAAAGCCTGCAATAGCGATCGAGTACAGTTTGCCAAGCTTGGCCACGCGGCATCTTTGACCAAACCGCAGCCAAAGTTTGCTGCTCAATCAATAAATCGATCAGGTTACTCACCATCGACTTGAAGGTAGCGGGACTAACTTGGACAAAGGGAGTTTGCCCAGAGTCAGCCGCTAATTCATAGAGAGAAATTTCTGGGGCGACTAATAAAGTCATAAGAAGTTAGAACAGGGTGTTGTGAAGTTGCGACTCAGGCATGAAATCAAGGCTCAAAAACAGATGAACTTTTTGGGATCGCGGCTATTAATTACTTGATCTTGAGACTGATCGCGATTTGCGTAGAACTGAGGTTGTAGTGAAAAATTTGAATCTTAGAACATGAAGCCTTCGATCGCTACCTTCATGGAAGAACAGCTTTTTTTGACCCCAGCGCTCGATCGATATTTGATTAACAGTCAATTAATACTTAAATTCTCTAAAGATCGCATCCGAGCTTTTCAGTATATTGACCCAACAAATTTCCAATCTGACTCGCAGATGCCTCTTTTACTCAGTAGATTCCGCTTAAACATCCTGCTATAGAGTGAATCTTCTATGTAACTTTAGAGTAATTGGCTGGTGTGCATAAGTCTGTCTTTTTATCAATTCGCTTTAACAAAGATTTACATAACCTAAGCGTAATCAGACCATAAACCGATGAAGTTTGGATAACAGTCTGGTTACACCTCTAAAACTCGTCTAACCCTCTGGGTCAAAAATAATCACAAGCTGAGTAACCAGGGTTCAGCAAAACGTGTTTAGTACTTTAAGGAAAAGATTTATGAATGGACAAATGTGCTGGCTGGCTGGATTGGGCGGTGGAAATAAAGTGTTGCATTTAAGAGAACACCCAAACAGACCCTGGTTGCCCTACACCGCATCTCACTATCGAGTTCCTGATTTGACCATCCCTGGAGCTTCTAAAGGCTGGACAACTTATCAACGACTCAGACAAGCGGGTTGGACGTTGGTGCCTACTGCACAAGCCTATGCGATCGCTCCCACTCAAACAGCCTCAGCGATCGTAGACCGTTGAGCGTGATTTAAGTTAGTGTGCGATCGTCTTGAGCCAGTTGAGAATCAGCGGATTAACTACTTCGGGTCGCTCGTCATGGGGACAATGCCCCGTGTCAGGAATTCCCACAAACTGAACATTGTGAGTTTCTGTTAGCTGTTGATAGATTTGTGACCCTGCGATCGGAGTCCACGGATCGGCTTCTCCCCATAGAACCAGAAGCGGAGCTTGAATACGGGGCAACAGTTCGGTTGGTCTGGGCCCAGCGGGGGCAGTCAAAACAGACGCAAACACCGCCTGAGCACCCGGATCACAAGAGGGAAGATACAGCAGATCGACTAATTCGTCGGTGATGGCTTCGGGATTCTTGTAGACCTGTTTGAGGCTGCCGCGAATTCGAGCTTTTTGGCGAACTCGATTAAACAGCCAGGCACCGATCGCTTTAGAACCCACCAGTTTTGCAAAGCTGCCCATCACAAACCGCAGTGGCAAGTTTAATTCGTCGGGGCGATGGTTGAGTCCACCTGCTGAGTTGAGCAAAACTCCACCCGCCGCCATTTCAGGGTGTTCTGCAAGAATCATTAGACAGATCAGACCGCCGATCGAGTTGCCGACAAAAACCGCAGGCTGCTGAATCTTCGCCAGCCAAAAGTCGCGAATCATCTCCACCCAAAGCTCTAGCGTGTAATCGATCGCAGGCTTTGCAGAGTTGCCAAAGCCCAGCAAATCAAGGGCAAAGACTTGATATCCGGCAGCCGCCAGGACGGGAATATTTTTGCGCCAGTGCCCGATCGAGGCTCCAAAGCCATGAATCAACACCAAAGGCTGCCCACTGCCAACCGACGTATATTGAATCTGGTGTCCTTGCCATTCCCAGGTTTGCTTCTCAAGAGCAACTGATGTTAAGCGTTGTACAGTCACGATGATGGTTCTATGAAGTTTTCTTAAGACAACTTCATCATACTATTTTGCGCTTGCCTAGAAGAGCAGATTTTGACTGATTACCGAGATTCATTCCTGAGGGTCGTTCTATCTCTTTACTAGGATACGGGAGCGGTAGAGTTTAGATCGATGAACCGACTACAATCTTCAATAGGTTAAGCGATCGAGGGTTGAGACAATGCCAGTCATTGCAGTCATAGATTACGACATGGGAAACCTGCACTCTGCCTGCAAAGGGTTAGCCAATGCAGGCGCGACTACCAAAATCACCGATTCTCCACGAGAGATTGAGCAGGCAGATGCGATCGTGCTGCCAGGGGTCGGGGCATTTGATCCAGCTATGCAACATCTGCGATCGCGGCATTTAGAAGAGCCGATCAGGAAAACGATCGCGAGTGGCAAACCCTTTCTGGGCATCTGTCTGGGATTGCAAATTTTGTTTGACGCGAGTGAAGAAGGCACCGAACCTGGGCTAGGGATCATTCCTGGACAGGTGAAGCGATTTCGTCATGAGCCTGGAATCACGATTCCGCACATGGGTTGGAATCAATTGGAGTTGACGCAAACCCAGTGCGCTCTCTGGCATCAACTTCCTGCCGATCCTTGGATGTATTTTGTTCACTCTTATTATGTAGAACCCAGTGATCCGCAAATCTGTGCAGCGACGATCACCCACGGTAGTCAAACAGTGACGGCTGCGATCGCTGACCACAACCTCATGGCGGTGCAATTTCACCCTGAAAAATCTTCGACGGGTGGACTGAAAGTTCTCTCTAACTTCGTGCAATTAGTCCTTGATCGTCAGCAATTAGCCGCGAGGTAGTCTCGACGAAATCATGAGTCTACGAATTTACGGCAATCGTTTAATTAAAACGCTTCCCGGACAGGAAACGCGTCCGACTGCTGCACGAGTGCGACAAGCGATGTTTAACATTTGGCAAGGCACGATCGTCGATTGCCGCTGGCTTGATCTGTGTGCCGGAAGTGGCTCAATGGGCGCAGAAGCCCTGTGTCGGGGTGCAAAGACAGTGATAGGAATTGAGCGATCGAGAGATGCTTGTGCCGTAATTCAACAAAATTGGCAACAAGTCGCTAAACCAGAGCAAACCTATCGAGTCATGAAAGGTGAAGTGCTAGAACGTTTAGAAAACCTTTCTGGTCAGCAGTTTGATCACATCTATTTTGATCCGCCTTATGCGAGTGGGTTATATCAGCCTGTGTTGACTGCGATCGTCCACCATCACTTATTAGCGGCTAATGGAGAACTTGCGATCGAACACAGTCCGGGTCAACTGCATGAGATTGCAGGTTTAGAGATCTGCCGTCAAAAGCACTACGGAAGTACAGCCCTGACGTTTTACCAGACGGAACCCTGATTAACTTGCGTCGGTATCAGCTTGATAGTCTCCTGACTTGCCGCCCGTTTTGCTGACTAGATAAATTTGTTCGATTTGAATTGATTTTTCTAGCGCCTTTGCCATGTCATAAAGCGTTAAAGCTGCGATCGAGACAGCCGTGAGTGCCTCCATTTCGACTCCGGTTTCTGCCGTTGTCTTGACCTCAGCGCGAATTTGATAGCCCGGCAAGTCTTCGTCAAGAGTGATCACCACTTTGACTTTGGTTAAAGGCAAGGGGTGGCAAAGCGGAATCAGGTGCGCGGTTTGTTTGGCTGCCATGATTCCGGCCAGTCTTGCAGTGCCTAGCACATCCCCTTTAGGCGCATTGCCAGCCGCGATCGTGTTCAGCGTCTCTCGCGACATTCGCACTTTTCCGATGGCGATCGCCTGCCGAGCCGTCACCGCTTTGGCAGAGACATCAACCATCTGTGCCTGTCCATCTGCGTCTAGATGACTGAGAGAATTTGCAGAATTTTTAGAAGAAATTGAAGAATTCTTTGTCATCGGGTGCATTGTGATAGTATGATGATCTTATCAACACGGGGGCTTGTAGCTCAGTGGACTAGAGCACGTGGCTACGGACCACGGTGTCGGGGGTTCGAATCCCTCCTAGCCCGTTCATAAGATAGGGACGTTATCAACAGCGTCCCTATTTTTGTCAAAAAAATTCCCTCAGTCTAATGTTTAGACAAAGGGAAGAGAAGACGCTGAAGGTTTAGCTCAGGTTTATCGAGTGGTCGTCGTCGTTGGCTCTGCGTAAACCGTGACATCGCGAGGGCTGCGAGCGCCAGTTGCCGCGCCAATTAGAGAGGCAACCAAGCCCAACAAAGAACCCAATACAAAAGACCAGCCAGCCTTCGCCGCTCCGTCTGCAATGTTGCGGGTATCTTGAGCGGTCGGGCTAGGAATTGCAGTTGGATTCACATTGGGAACCCCAGTTTGTGGCAACGCAGCCCCGGCAACATTAGAGGCCGAAGACGCAGCTAAACCAAATGCACCCGTCACGCCACTGGTTAGCAACCACGCGCTCAAAGCCAGTGTGGTTGCCCACAAAATTGCTCCATTCAGCAGTGCTGTGCTGCGGTTCATTGGGCCGCAAGCCCGCGCCATCACCCAGCTACCGATAAATAGCGAAATCAACAGGCTCAAGATCGCCCACCAGCCGACAGCTTGACTAACATCTCCCAGGTTTGATCTGGGAGCGCCAGAATTCGCGATCGTCGTCGCTCCGATCGCCGCGCCCAAAGCACTCAAAATCAGTTGAGAAGCCAGCGCGACAAAGAGTCCAGAGAGAATCGGGCCCCAACGGACTCGATCGTGGTATTCACCCGAAGTTTGAACGATAGTCTGATCAGTGATAGGTCTGTTAGCATACGCCATGTTAATTAGCTCCCCAAGTCGATAGTTTTTTGCAAAGGATTTACACTTGAGCATTACTCTAAGCCCTCTACAGGTGAGATATCTCTACCAGCAGAATGAGTATAGGAGTCTATCGTTAGAGTGAATTGAGGGATGGACTTGGGGTAAAACGTTTTTGAATGAACTTTATTGACGAAGCCTGACAGCAGTTCCGGTGGCAGTGATTAGAAGCAAGACACCTGACTGATCGATGTTGATCGTTCCCGTATCAATCTCAACGCCAATCACAGCATCTGCGCCAAGACGCTGGGCACGTTGTTCAAGTTCGGCGATCGCTTCTCGCTGCCCTTGCTCAAACACACGCTCATAGCCTGCGGTGCGCCCACCGATGATGTCTCGAATTCCGGCAAAGAAATCTCGGAGCGCGTTGCTGCCATAGACGACCTCAGCCGTGACAATGCCTAAATAAGCCTCGATCGTCGTTCCTTGAATAACATCAGTTGTAGTGACAATCATGGGGTTTCCGCTCAAGAAAACTTAGTGATAGTAGCATCGCTCACGATCGAGCAACGATCTACTTTTTGTTTAAGCAGCAAGAATAATCACCTGCTTGGATTGTTTTTATGCGTTGATTGGCATTAAATTCATCTTAGCTGCGGTGTGACTTGCCATTCAATCCAATCTATTCTTTCACGTCCACAACTCATGATCTGTAGTCTTAAAAGACCTAATCTCCGTTGGCGATCGACGCTGATCTGCCTCTTAATCGGAGCCACCTTCACCTTATCGCCCCAGATTGTTTTTGCTCAGGCGACCGATCTTCAGCCCGGTGATCAGACTAAGCAAGAGCTAGATGACTTGCTGCAAAAGGGGCGTGAGTTAGTTGATGCCAAAAACTGGGCAGGAGCGCTGCCTATGTTTCAACAAGCCGCCGCGTTAGATGAAAAAAACCCTCGCATCTATTCTGGAATTGGCTACATTCAGGCGCAGACGGGCAACTTTCAAGAAGCGATTATCGCCTATCAGCAAGCGATCGTCCTCGATCCTAGCAATTCTGATTTTGAATATGCTTTAGGGTTTAGTCTGGCGAGTGCAGGAAATGACAAAGCCGCAGTCGTCGCTTATCAGCGCGCAACTAAGCTGGATGCTAAAAACTTAAATGCCTATCTCGGTTTGGGCGCTGTCTTGTCGCGGCAGGGTCAATATGATCAGGCATTAGCCACCTATCGAAAAGTCACCGCGATCGCGCCTAAAAATGCAGAAGCTTATGAGATGCTCGGCTTGATGCTGTTGCAAAAAGACCAGATCGGAGAAGGAATTACTTCCCTTCAACGCGCCGCAGAACTGAACCCTCGCAGTAGCCGCATTCAAGTTAACTTGGGGGTTGGCTGGCTCAGTCAAGGCGATCGCCGCGCGGCTCTAGCAGCTTTTAATCGTGCGGTTAGACTCGACCCTAGCAACAGCAAGCTGCATTTACAAATGGGCAAAGTTTTGCAAGAAGTGGGCGACTCTGCGGGGGCGCTAACTGCCTATCAACGGGCAGTCAACGTCAATCCTCAATCGATCGAAGCCCAGTTAGCGCTAGGAGATTTGGCGATCGAGCAGCGAGAATTCATCCGAGCGATCATCGCTTATCGAGAGGCGGTGCAGCTAGATCCTCAGAATGCCCGCGCTCATTATCAGTTGGGGATCGCCCTAAAAGCTCGCGATCGTAAAGAGGAAGCGATCGCAGCCCTGAGAGAAGCCCAAAATTTGTATCAACAGCAAAACAACTCAGAAGAGGCTAAGAAAGCTGAGGCTACGTTGAAAGAGTTGAGGTGATGCGATGTTTATACGGCACGATTTAGCCGTTGCGTGAGAATAAACTCTGCGATCGCCAAATCAACCGGAGTCGTTACTTTCAGATTCGTCTCTTCGCCCTCCACGATCAGCACCGGAAGATGGCATTGCTCAAACAGCGCCGCATCGTCTGTGACCTCCCAGCCTTGCCGTCGCCCTTCTTGGTGACACTTTTTGAGCAGCGGCACCGAGAAGCCTTGAGGCGTTTGGGCTGCCCAAAGCTGGCTGCGATCGGGCGTGCTTTTAATCAGCTTCTCCTGATCAACAACTTTAATCGTGTCTTTGACCGGAATCGCCGCAATCAACCCTGCACAGGTCAAAACAGCTTGGGCGCAGCGATCGAATAATTCTGGGGTTGCCAAACATCTCGCGCCGTCGTGAATCAAGACGTGTTTGGCATCAGGGGGAAGAGCTTGCAACCCGTTGTAGACCGATTCTTGCCGCGTCGAGCCACCCTCGATTAAGTGAATGGGCTTTGTGAAAGAGAGTTGGGTGACGATCGTGGTGAAATCATCCCAATCGATCGGCTGCCCGATGATGCCGATCCAGCTAATGTGGCTCGAAGCCTCTGCTGCTAACAGCGTCCAGGCGAGGAGTGGTTTGCCCAACAGATTGAGCAGCAGCTTATTGCGCTGGGCGGTGCCTTGACGGAGCCATTCACTGTCCATTCGGCGACCCGACCCGGCGGCTGGTATGAGTAGATACACAGATTTTCCTTTCAACTCAAAATCTAAACTTCAAAACCGTTTGACTGTGTGTATCTTCCCCTAAAATAAGAGCGAATATGGTATTAAGAACCGTAAAGAGATCAATATGAGAATTCTTGCCCTTGTTCCTGGTGGAATTGGCGACCAAATCCTATTCTTTCCAACTCTAGATGATCTAAAAAAAGCTTACCCTGACGCTCAGATCGATGTCGTCGTTGAGCCACGCGCTCAAAGCGCCTATCGGGTTTCTAAGTCAGTTCACGACACAATTTTGTTTGATTTTAAGGGCAGCAATAGTCTGGCAGATTTTGCAAATCTACTGGGCGTGATGCGCGATCGCGAATATGACATTGCCATTTCTTTAGGGCAACGCCAAACTGTTGGTTTTTTGCTGTGGCTGAGTGGAATTCCGACTCGTGTGGGCTATGAAAGTGGCGGCAGAGACTGGTTTCTCACTAATCCGGTGCCGCTCAATCAAAATCAGTATGCCGCAGTCATGTATCACGATTTGTTGAAGGGTTTAGGCATTGATACGCCCTGTCCAGAATTAGCAGTCAGTGTGCCAGCTAAAGATCTGCAATGGGCAGATATCGAACGGAAACGGCTAGGCATTCAAAACGGCGGCTATGTGATCATTCATGGTGGGTCGAGTCAACTTGCGCGGCTGAAGGGCATTGACAAAATTTATCCGGTCGAAAGTTGGCGAACGATCGTCCGAGATTTTCAGAAAAAGCAGCCAGACCTGCCGATGGTTTTAGTCAAAGGCCCCGAAGATGATGATTTTGTCGCAGATCTGTTGCGATCGACTCCAAAGCTTAAAGTCACTTCGCCTAGCAACATCGGTGAACTAGTGGCAATGATCGCCGGGGCCAGTCTGATGTTGTGTACAGATAGTGCCCCCATGCACCTGGCGATCGCGGCTCAAACCTACACGTTGGCGCTGTTTGGCCCGACCGATCCCGCAAAGCTTTTGCCCCAGAGTGAACGGGCGATCGGCATCAAGTCCTCGACTGGAGAAATGGCAGATATTTCGCCACAAACCATATTACAGAAAGTTTGGGGCGGTTAGCGTCATGGCAAGACCCGCCGTGTATCTCGATCGAGATGGCGTTCTCAATCAAGAAGCTGGTTACATTCACCAGGTTGAAGACCTGCATTTAATGTCGGGAGTTGCCCAAGCGGTGCGGCAGCTCAATGATGCGGGGTTATTTTGCTGTCTCGTCTCTAACCAGTCTGGGCCTGCCAGAGGCTATTATCCTGATGCTCATGTACGAGCTTTGCATCAACGGCTTTGTCGTCTACTCGACGCTGAAGCGGGGGCACGATTGGATGCGCTTTATTACTGTCCTCATCTCAGCCCACCCGAAGGCGGCACTCAAGCAGAATTTACGCGCTGGACGACGTGGCGCAAGCCTAATACTGGAATGCTGGTGGCGGCGGCTTGGGAACACGATTTAGACCTTTCTCAAAGCTTTATGGTGGGTGACAAAGCGACTGATGTTGATATGGCACACAACGCTGGCTGTGTAGGCATCTTGGTGCAGACGGGTTATGGCGATCGCGTTCTTAGCGGTGATTATCAGCATCACACCAAGCCCGACTATATTGCCACAGACTTAACGGCTGCCGTGAAATGGATTTTGCAGAAAAAAAGCTAAGAACGGGTTGAATTTGGAAATTACGATTCTGGAAATTCGCGCGATCGCACCTCGCCTGAATAATTCTGAACGGCTTGAGTAATCAATTCGTGCAGATTTACGTAAGATTTTGCGAACGGCGGTTTCCAGGTGCCCAACCCTAAAACATCGGTGGTGACTAGAACTTGACCGTCACAGTGAACTCCGGCACCAATGCCGATCGTGGGAATGGTCAGCTTTTGAGTGATTTGCAACGCCAGATCAGCCGGAACGTGTTCAACCACGATCGAGAAGGCTCCGGCTTGTTCGAGGGCGATCGCTTCTGACAAAATGCGCTCTCCCTCTTCGGGTGATTTGCCTTGCTGCTTAAACCCTAACTGCCGAACCGATTGTGGGGTCAGCCCAATATGCCCCATCACCGGAATTCCGGCGCGAACTAAATGAGCCACCGTCTCGGCGATCGCAGGGTAGCCGCCTTCTAGCTTGACGGCTTGTGCGCCCGCTTCTTTTAAGGTTCGACCTGCGGAGTGAATGGCTTGCTGAACGCTTTCTTGATAGCTCAGAAAAGGCAAATCCACCACGAGCAGCGCTTGCTTGACCGCTCGACGTACTGCTTTCGCATGATGCAGCATTTCGTCGAGCGTCACTGGCAGCGTGGTTTCATAGCCTAACGCCACCATCGCCAGCGAATCGCCGACTAAAATCACATCAACGCCCGACTGGTCTAAGATTTGGGCAAACCCATAATCCCAAGCGGTGAGGGCCACGATCGTGCGTCCCTGCTGTTTCCACTGAATTAACTGCTGTGGCGTAACTGGCATATCGTTAACAGACGTAAACTAAGGCGTGAGTCTATCCTACTGATCTTCTGCCATTCAAGGATTACTCCGACTGAACGTGAAATGAGGCTGACTTTGATAGCTGCTCATGCTTACCCACGCTAACCCATCGCTAGTGCCCACCCAGAGCTTGTTTCCAGTGTCAGGAGAAACTGCCAGAATTTGACTCGACGGCAAACTGCCCACCTGCCCCACGATCGCACCATTGTAGGGGTTGAGGCGAAAAAGTCCATTATTGGTGCCCACCCACATGCTACCTACTTTGTCAAATCGGGCTGAGAGAATGTTGCGCCCTTGGAGTTGGGTCACCGATCGCTTAATCTGTGCGGCTTTGGGGTTGACTTCTAGCAAGCCATCTAAGGTGCCGACCCACAAAGACCCTCTCGAATCGAGGGTGAGGGCTTGCACCACTCCGCCCGGAATCTCTGAAATTTGATTAGTGACCAGAGCGCTAGAAGTATCCACCTGCACTAAGCTCTCTAGTGTGCCGACCCAAAGTTGACCGTCTGCATCTAAACTGAGCGCATTTGCACTGACCCCTGGCAAGTTTTTGAGGGTCGTCATTAACAAGCCTTGATCAGGGCTAATCAGCGCTAGACCCTGGTCTGTACCGACCCAGAGATAGCCTCGCTGATCAATCAGCAGTGACAAAACGCGATTGGACGGTAGAAGAAAGTTCTGTGCAGTCACTTCGTTGGTGCGGGGATCGACGCGCAGCAATCCTTCATAAGTGCCAACCCAAATTCGTCCTACTTTGTCTTGAGCCAATGCTCCGATCGTGCGGTTAGGAATCGCAATTCGGCTCAGAATCTTGCCAGTGTTGGGGTTAATCTTTGCCAACCCTTGCCAAGAGCCAACCCAAAGATGACCCTGATAATCAGGCTGAAGGGCACTGACTCGATAATCTTCTCCAATCCGCTCATCTTGGGGCTGTCGCTGAGTTGGTAGCGGCGGAGCCAGAGGCGGCGGAGCAACAGGCACATAGGTGGGCGGTTTTTGAGGGGCTGATTGAGCGATCGCTTTGGAGAAACCAGGACTTGCGATCGCAAATCTGCCTGGTATGAGCAAGCTTAACAACCCGATCGAGCTTGCCGCGATTCCTAAAGATATTAGAGACGACAGATTAAACCTTCTCACAAACATTCCTCACAGCTTTGAGGGTTGAAGATTCTAAACGATCAACCCAGCAAATTTCATGATGCCCATGATACTGCTACAAAGTCAGGACATCACAATAATTTCGTTTGTGAACGCTCTCAAAACTTTGCTAAACAAAAAAGATGAGAGCTTTAGACCCTCATCTCTTTGATATCAACCTGATGCTTGACCTCTATTTATGACCGCCGAACCATTTCGCGGCGATCGCGCCCAAAGCTGCCCCAACCATCGGGTTGCTTAAGAATTTCATCATTGCAGGCTGGTCTGCCAACACTTCTTGAAAGATATCGGGGTGATTGTGATAAGTGAATGCTGCAAGCTTGCTGACATCATCAGCAGTCATGTGACCGGGGTTGTGAGTGGTGAGTCCCAGTTGCCTTTCTAAGTCACGATCGTGCAACCCTCTCTTTTTTAGTTGGCTGAAGAATTCTTTGGCAACATCATTCCGCTCGTTGGGTTTGATTTGAGCGATCGCCTTTTGCAATTCGGGTTCCATTTGGCTGGAAGGAATGCGATCGGGGTGAAACGATTTGCCAAACAATTGCCGCCGTTCTTCTTTGGACGATCGTTGAGCAAAGTCGTCAAAATTCTGATAATTTTCTACAGAATCATCGGGAATAATATCGTCCGCAGACTCTTTATCTCCCTTTGCCAAATCGTGCATGACCTGGCGCTTATATTCGTCGCTGCTAGGCATTTTTGATAAACTCCTGTGTCAATTTTCAGCAATTGCTAGTAGCGTTGATTTAGCTGCTAGTTCCATACTGAATTTGCTTGGTGCTGTTGTCATATTTTGCAGTTAAAACTAACTGCTTGTCAGGGGCATACATCAAGACAGTCAAGTCACGATTGGGGGCATTCTTACGAAAGCCTTGGACTAAAGACTTCGCCAATGTTCGCACTTCGGTTGGACGAACTTGAGGAGAGATGACAACCCCTAGTTTGTCACTGCCACGAACATAAGCATCTTGAACTAATCCATGACTCGTTTGCACCACCCAATTGCCAAAGTTTTGCCCTTGTTGAGTCGTACCGCGCTCGATTTGTCCGTAGCTTTGATTGTTGCTGATTCCCGGTTGGTTTGTGGTCTTGGCAGTTACAGCCGTTCCACCACAAGCGGTGATTGTCAAAGATAGGACTAGTGACAAAGCAATTAAAACCCTACGAAAATGCTGAGATAAACTCACTAGAATTGCCTCCAAGTTTATTTTTAAGTGAGTTAGAAAACGTTTCTTTCTAAACAAAATGGATTTGGATAATATCGAATTATCCAAATCCATTTGAGATTTAATTACGCCTTATCGACGATGTTCTTAACACCATCTTTCACATCTTCTTTAGCGTTGCGGGCAGATGCTTCAGCTTGCTTTGCTTTGCCTTCTGCTTGATCGCCAACATCACCCGTTACATTGCCTAAAGCTTCTTGTGCTTTGCCTTCAATGTTCTTGCCTGCTGCTTTAGCTTTATCTTCTAAGCTCATGATAGGCTCCTTTATTCTTTAGTTGGTCTGTTATTTTATGTAAGCTGTAATCCGAATCACCGCTTACCCTTTAACAATAAAGGAGCGCTTAGAATAAGCGCTCCCCCAGAAGTTGTATTAATAAGTACATTTTAATTGAGTCATCTCTGCTAAATGGAGGATTGCACGAGTCGAGTCCCTATAGCTGCTGTTATTTGAGCGATCGCAGCACTTCTCGCATCCTGATCGCGCAGTCTGAAAATGCTATTAATGCGATCGTGTCAGGCTTCGACAGCATCTCATCATCAATAAAAGTTAAAGGCAACATCCCAAACTTTCTCTTGATTTGTTTCTATGAGCTCCTTGATTGCTCACTGCATTTGCAAAGATTCATAAATGCCTCAGCTTCGTGACTTCAGACGTGCAGGGTTTATTTCAACTTTTCAAACATCCTCTTAGACTATAGACTTGTGACCATGATGGGTTTTCCCTGGTGCTTTTGAGGCGCTGTCGCATCTTCGATCGTCACCGCAACTTTTGAAATCAACGCTTCAGACCGGAAAGCTCTAGGCACGACGATCGGTTTAGCCACGCCTCCTTGAGCATCGACGTTAAAAGCTTCGGTCAAAATGGCTCCTTTAGCGTCAGTGGTGTAAGGAGCATCTTCCTTGAGCAGCGTCCACAACACATAGACCTTGCCGGGAGGCAACGGGGGCAAATCTTTGACCGTCAAAACCGCTTCTAAGTTATTGGGGTTGACGGCAACAGTGGCAGAAGCTGGATTAGTTGGTTCTGTGCTTTTTAACGAATAGTTGAGAGCAGCCAATCGCTGAGTTTCAGTCTGTGAGGCTTGTAGCGTTTGTCGGAGACGATAGTTATTGACTCCTAGCACCACAATCAGCACTGCCGCCGCCAGATTTAGCGCTCTACTCCAGGGAAACGGGTTTCTGCGGGTTCTAGAAACCGCCGGGTCAGGAACTGCGGCTAAAGGAGTTGGTTGAGCTTGAGCATTGAGAATGACTGACCGCAAATGCGTTGGAGGATCGACTTCGGGCAGATCATCAGACAGTTCCAGCGCGGCTTGCATCTGAGTCACCTCGTCTGCGATCGCGGGGTGATCTAGCAAAAGCTGCTCAAATTCTGCCGCTTCATTGGGGTCGAGATCGCCCAACACATATCCGGCAATGAGTAGCTGTAAGTGTTCTGAAGACACCGACCCAGTTATAGACATAATTATCCAATGTAATCGGTAAGGGTCTGGCGCAATTTGATGAGACTCCGCCGAGTTCTCGTTTTGACAGTTCCTAACGGCATACTTAATCGCTCGGCAATTTCTGACTGACTAAGACCCTCGTAATAAGCCATTTGCAACAGTTGCTGTTCGCTCTCTGACAACTGAGCAAGGGCTGTTTTAACCTCCTGAGATTGTTCGGTTTGAGAAACCTGGTCAAAGGGAGATTGAGCTGGGGTTTCTGAGTTGTGCTCTGATCTCAATCGCTCCAAATGGGACAAGGCAGTGCTGCGCGATCGAATGCGGTCAATGGCGCGAGAGCGAGTCAAAATTCCTAGAAATGTTCTGAGAGATCCTCGTCGTGGGTCATAAGACGTTGATCTGGCGAGGTTCAGAAAGATATCTTGAGTGAGATCTTCTGCCTCTTGAGCATTGCTGAGGGTTTTGAGGGCTAGCCCATAAACTAATCTAGCGTGACGATCGTAAAGAATGCCAAGAGCAGCCGTTTGCCCCCCTCTCAGTGCCAGATATAGGTCTGCATCTGTCTGATTTGCAACGGGTTGTTCTGGGTGGTCGGATGGCTCAGGCATGAGGCATATCGGGCTTTTGCAAGCGAATTATTTAAATCATCATTCAGCCCTCATTGTGCCATTAATGCGCCTTGAATCAATCTACTTCTTTAAGGAGAGAATTCAATCATTCTTCCCTATCTCTTTAAGTACGTGTTCGACCTGCGATCGGATGTATGAACAGAAACAGCCAAAAGTGAGCAAAGAGTGAGCAGTTTTTGGACTGGTAAATGAGCAGTTGAACCAGGCAAACTGTCAATCAGTTGGAGGTCATGCCCCAACCAATCCCAACAAACACTCTTACGAGGTCAATCATATGAACCGCTTAAACGTGCAATCTGAACTGTTGACAGAACTAGTGGCTTAAGTTTGGCGGTTTTCAACTCTTGCGGCTTCCGATGGCAACCGTTCAACCTATTGTCTCAGACCAAACTTCTGCAACTCGTTTAATCGCGGTTGATTCTCAGCATTTCGTCGGTGGCAGCAAAGACCCAACGATTCGGATTTGGCAACTTCACTAGAACCGATACGCCTCTCTAATCCAACCAAAAGTATTATGAAATTAACAACAATAGCAAGCACCATCTCATTAAAGGTCGAATCGGCAGAATGTTTGGGCGTTGCAGAATGAGGGGATAAAATGGCTGTAGGGATAGCGCCCCCGTGCCTACCCCTGACGGAGGGCGACCACGGGGGATTGCCCCTACCCCAACCCATCCCTCTGACAGTTAGAGCGGTTTGAGAATGCCACGCAGTTCGCCCGCTCGATTCTGTTTAGTATGAATATCCACGTACAGCTTGCCACTTGACAGCGCTTGTAGCTGTTCACTCGTCAGCGTGTATTCTCCCATCAATCGACCTTGAAGCCCGCTTTCGCCTGGACTGACTTGTAGGGCATATTGAAATGGGCCATTCCCTGTCGGTTCGCCTCGGTGAATGTGCGCGCCAGACGTAACATTGGGGTTGGGCGGATTGAGCGGATCAGTTGCATAGTCGCGTAGAGGACTCGACAAATTACTAAAGTCACCCCGAACAATTAAGCGATCGCCGACTAACACCGCTCCTGCCGCACCAAAGGCATAACTAGATGGAGTCGTCGGAACAACCTCATTTTGAGTGAGAACCGCAACATAGCGGGTAAAGGGTTTGCTCTCCATTCCTTGAGCCATCAAAACGCTCTCAGCTTCGCGTAGCGCTTCTGATCCCACGGGGATTTGTGAGGCGGTGAGTGTTGAAGCCTCTTGGCTGTGAACGGGTTGAGAAAAGATTGAAATGTTAACTGCGACCAAACAGGTAATAGCGCTCAAAATAAGATTACGAAGCAGTCGTTTTGCTTTGTTCATGGTTTTGTTTGTTTAAGGTGAAGTAACCTGACCCCCGATCGAGGGCTGTATCGTTAAAAACATCAATCGAATCGATCGTGGTTTCAGTTAGTACTACGGACTCGGTTCACATTTGGATTGCAAATTGTCCTACAGGCATCTGAATCTACACCGGATTCTACTCGCGATCGCTTCTCTGTCTTTAGGTAGCCCTTATTAGCGATTATGTAAATCTAAATAGTTTTATTATCTGTAGTGGTTGGTATAAATAATTACTGTGATAAAACAACCGTTTTGATCATGCCATTTTTGTCAAATCTATAAACTCTGCTAAAACACATCAACTGTGTCTCAATCGCGACTGGAGAAGGTGAAGTTGCTACAAGTGTCAACTGCTACATGCAAGGAAATTCATGCGGGTAAAGTAGCCCTGGTAATATAGCAATCCTATTTCAGTTGTAAGAGTGGGACAGGCTTCCAGCCTGTACGGGCAAGATGCCCATCCCACAATCATTTAGGATTGCTATATAGGGCTACTTCAGCTAGAGATTCAGATAGCGATCGAGATCTTCTAAATTTTCACGGTGCCGCTATCAACGAAAACAGCAACGGAAGGTTTTGTGTTTGGGTAAGCAGCAATACTATAAACATACTGTCCTACCGCTAGAGGCTTCTGCGTTTTGAACACAACAGTCAGGGTAGTTTTGGCAGCCACTGGCGAATTGAACTCTACCCAGACAGTGCCCGTTTCATCAATCCATGCGTCTTTGACTGCGATCGCTGCCCCCGTCGTCGAGGTTCCTACAAAAGCGGTAGTGCCTTTTAGGTTGAGATGAATGGGCACGATCGTGTTATCCCGATCGGGCTTAGTTAGCGAAAGAGACAGCTTTGTAAAGCCGCTGTCTGCTTGTGGTAACGTCATCGTGAACGAATAAGAGTCATCGCTCACGGTTGCCTGACTTTGCTTTAGAGACTCCTCCATCTCGTAACCACTCGTAGTTGTGACCTCCGGCATTAAGGTGCTGTCATCACTCGGAGTGTTATATTGAGCAACCGTTGTTGATGTAGCGAGTAGCGTGCTGGCGATCGCCAGTGTTAGGATTTCTTGAATCTGGCTCATTGTGACCTCCACGAAGATTTGATTCTGGTATCATATAAGTAGGAGGGTGAAGTTAAATATAAGATAGGAAGACCCTCTAATTAACCCCTCCTTATGCCTGCTCCCCTCCGGA
>NZ_PVWG01000118.1:0-1273 GCF_003003695.1 Phormidesmis priestleyi ULC007 | reverse complement strand
AACTCAGATCTTGCAGCCTTCTCGATAAGGGGTTGCTAAACGGCTAAAAGTCTGTAAGAAAGGGCGTAGAAAATAGAATTGGACGGTTATGGAAACCATCTTGAAACACGCCCAAGGACTAGTGTACGCCCTGCTTCACCTGATGCCTAGTTCCTATCAACACGCTAGTCTCAGTTCTCTACTGGGACTGTTTTTGGAAGCACAAGGACATCCTTTTCCCCAGCATTGCCAGACGAAATCTGCCAGTGCTTTAAGTCGATTTCTCAATCACTACGATTGGTCTACCCGGTCAGTGCTGCGAACCACTCGCCCAGCAGTGTTGTACCAGATGGCACAGCATCTGCCCCACAGTGGCAGTCCGCTCAAAGTGTTGATTGACCTGACGACCCTACCCAAGTGTGGCAAGTTTCTGCATTTGGGCGACCTGAATGAGCCTAAAGAAACGCCCAACTCGTGGGTGCGAGTGCTCAATGGCAAGCGGGGACTGCACGTGGTGATGCTCTACCTCGTGCTGGGTTCGTGGCGAGTGCCTTGGAGTTTCTGGATCTGGCACGGCAAGGGCACCCCAAGGCCCCCTCAACTCGCCTGCAAACTCCTTGCCCGTGTCCCCAAGACCCTAACGAAACGCTTCTGCGTTATCGTTCTAGCGGATACTGAGTTTGGTACAGTCGAGTTTCTCAAGGCGGTGCAAAAACGCCGCTGGCGAGCCGTGGTCGGCATGCGCTGCACTCGTTTAATGGAGAATGGCAAACCCCTCAAATCGCTTTACCGTCATGGAAAACGGGGACAACAGGTGCGGCTCGTGGGCATTGATGCTCCTTTAACGGTCTCTTGGTTTTGGCTCAAACGCAGCGAGGGCAAACGAGAATTACGCTTTGTCGCTTCCACCTACCCTTACTCTGGAGCCTATCTCGTACAACTAGGACGACAACGATGGGCCATCGAGGGCTTCTTCAAGACCATCAAACATCGGTTCGGCTTGCATTGCTTTGGGCAAAAGACCCGGCTGGGAATCTACCGCTGGTTAGTGTTGTCTCTCATCGCTGACCTGCTTGCCTGTTGGGTGTCTCAATCCTTCCCATCTTGGTGTCGGCTCGATTGGGGCGAGGTGAGTATCAAAGCTGTGGCGCTCCTCCTGCCTCACGTACTCTGGATGAAACTGTTACGTCAGATTCAAAAGAATCGCAGCCTCGCAGATGAGCTAGGGTTTGAAATCATCGTCAAGCCCTTACCATTCTTGCCTTATTGAGACTGCTGCAAGATGTGAGTCAAT
>NZ_PVWG01000117.1:0-1287 GCF_003003695.1 Phormidesmis priestleyi ULC007 | reverse complement strand
GGGAGTGTAAATTAGTTTGTGTCAGAGGTCAAAACACGATCTAATGAACCCATCACCAGAGACACAAACTCATGACCTTTCGACCTGAATTAATTGACGAACTTCTCAAAGAATATCGCAACCCTGAAGATCTCATGGGTGAAGGCGGCATTTTTAAGCAACTGACCAAAGCTTTGATCGAACGCTGCCTCACCGCAGAACTCAATACCCATCTGCAACAAGAGCAACTCGAACCCGTCCCTGCCTCTCCTAAGAATCGCCGCAATGGACATAGCCAGAAAACCATCAAGGGTGAGTTTGGCGAAGCTGAAATCGCTATCCCCCGAGATCGTCATGGTGAATTTGAACCCATCCTGATTGCCAAGGGTCAAACTCGTTTCAACGGCTTCGACGATAAGATTCTCTCGCTCTATGCGCGAGGCATGACAACCCGCGACATCCAAGCTCAACTTCAAGATTTATATGGGGTTGAGGTGTCCCATATGCTGATTTCTAACGTGACTGAGGCGGTCGAAGCGGAACGGAAACTCTGGCAAAATCGCAGTCTTGATGAGGTCTATCCGATTGTTTATCTTGATGCCATTGTGGTCAAAGTGCGTCATGAAGGACGAGTCATTCACAAGGCGATTCACATGGCACTGGGCGTTAACCTGGCAGGGCAGAAGGAGCTATTGGGCATGTGGATGACCCAGAATGAATCGTCCAAGTTCTGGCTGTCGGTCTTAAGCGAACTGAACAACCGCGGGGTTAAAGATATCTTTATTGCTTGTGTCGATGGACTGACCGGATTCCCGGAGGCGATTGAAACGGTCTTTCCTCAGACCCAGGTGCAACTCTGTATTGTCCATATGGTGCGCAACTCCCTCAGCTACGTCTCCTACAAAGACCGCAGAGCCGTTGCTGCTGGGCTTAAAACCGTTTATGGGGCTGCCACCGAGTCCGAGGCGGAACTCGCCTTAGTCGAGTTTGCCGAAAGCTGGGACAAGCAATATCCGACCATTAGCAAGTCTTGGATGCACCACTGGGAGAGGATCGTCCCCTTCTTTGCCTTCCCGGCTGATATCCGTAAAGCAATCTACACGACCAATGCCATTGAATCGATGAATATGACGTTGCGTAAGGTCTTACGCAATCATCGGTCGTTTCCAACCGATGAGTCGGTGATGAAGGTAATTTATTTAGCGATCCACAATATTGCTAAAAAATGGACAATGCCGATCCGAGACTGGAAACGGGCATTAAATCGCTTTGCTATCGAGTTTGAAGGGAGGTTTCCCATGTAGTTAT
>NZ_PVWG01000116.1:0-1287 GCF_003003695.1 Phormidesmis priestleyi ULC007 | reverse complement strand
ACCTCAAGAAAAAGGCGATGGCGCTTGGATTTGACCTCGTTGCTAAACCTGCTCTCCCGGAGTGTGTTTCTTAGGAGATAGCTCAGTTTAGCTGATTATCTCCTCAGTTAATTACTGCTCGGCTACTTTTGCCATCCTGCACTAGACTCAGAAGTAGGAGCATTTCTAGCAAAAATGAGTACGAGAGCGCAAATGGAAGTCACGATGAACTGCGAGATCTCCTGTTGAACAAAGTTTATTTCCATCGGCAAGCCATCTGAAGTCAATTTAGACATCTCTAATTGACTAACCACAGACGGCAATAATATGAGTCAGCGATCGCAAACCTTTATCGGCTCCGCTCCAAATTGCCGAAGCGCGATCGCAACCAATGATCAGCGATTTCTCCCGACTCCTTCTGCTGGAAGAGCGCGATCGCGACTTCTTGGCGCAAGTCCGCTTCTGCCAGAGATAGATTATCGGGAAGCTCGATCGTGACTTGCATTGTTTTGGCTCCAAATCTAGTGCAATGTCCCTACTTCACATCTTCGCTTACGCCTTCAAGAAATGCGATCGCGCCTTTTGCCCAAACATTATTTTCTGCAAAGTGCTCGCCGACTTTGACACCTGCTTTTTTGCCGCCCTTCCAAAGCCGTTTGAGGCTGAGAAAGTTTTGCCATCTCTGCTGGTCTTGCGCTTCGATGAGTTTTGCCTCCACCTCAATGATCTGAGGAACAGCATTTACGTCTGACAACTTGGGGTATTTCTGCTGGAGTTCGTCAATAAACTGTGTGTAGTCCGTGAGTAAAATCTCAAAGTTTTGTTCAGAAGAGTTGCTGTGTTGGGTAAATTCCTGTTTGCTGCCTTCAGCCGCGTAGTTAACGCCGATCGTTGCATTCTGCTGATTGAAAATGGGTTGATTCATGATGATTGTTCCTGCGGTTTCGCTGTTTTGTTGGGCTTGTCGATCGACTTTCTGTGCTTCTAGATGGGCATGATAGATTTCATAGGCGTAGTATTTGCAGTTTTCTTGAATAGTGACTAAGGCACGGAAAGCATTTTCACCAAATTCTGTCGGTATAAGATTACGCAGAGCAGGAAGCGTGTAAGCTACGTGATCACTACTTGTGCCGCATAACATTTCGGCTGCCTCAAAAGAGCAAAAAGGTGGGATTTGTGGATGCATACCTTCCTGTAGGGTTATCATTTCAAGTAATACAGGAATTATTTCGGGAGTGTAAATTAGTTTGTGTCAGAGGTCAAAACACGATCTAATGAACCCATCACCAGAGACACAAACTCATGACC
>NZ_PVWG01000115.1:0-1338 GCF_003003695.1 Phormidesmis priestleyi ULC007 | reverse complement strand
AGCTGGTAACTACTCAGCTTAAAAGAGTGTAAGAATTTGCGGAAACCCGTAAAAGTAACAGTCAGGTTCAAATCATTCTCAGTTCTGACGAGGCAAGCCCCTTGAATGATCCGACTGCGCCAAAACTAACTATCAGTCGAGATGAAATCAGCGCAATCTATCGGCAGGGTGAAGATGCCGTGATTGCGTTAGTCGAGGCGTTAGTCGAGCAGTTTACGACTCAGATCGTGACGCTAGAGCAGCGAGTCGAAAGCCTAGAGAATCAACTGGCAAAAAATAGTCGCAATAGTAGTAAGCCGCCATCTGGGGATGGATTTAAGCCGAAACCGAAAAGCCAACGGGGCAAAAGTGGGCGCTCCAGGGGTGGACAAAAAGGACATCCCGGACAAACGTTGGAGTGGTCAACTGAGGTAGACGAAGTGATTTTCCACTCAGTTGAAACCTGTGAAGCCTGTGGGAGTTCGCTCAGTGAAGTCGCCGTTGAAGCCTGGGATGTGCGCCAAGTCCAAGACCTCCCCCCGATTGGGTTGAGCGTGACGGAACACCGAGCAGAAGTGAAGTGTTGTCCCGGATGTCAAAGCCGCAACCGAGGAGCATTTCCAGTCGGGGTGAATAGCGTGGTGCAATATGGAGCCAGCTTAAAAAGTTTGATGGGGTACTTGCTGGATTACCAGTTGTTGCCATCAGCCCGTGTCGAAGAACTATTTGCCGATGTGTTTGGCTGTGCGTTGTCAGAAGCCACGCTTTACACGAGTCGAGAACGATGTTTTGACGAGTTAGAGCCGGTAGAAGATTGGATTTTTGAGCAAGTGGCGAGCGCCGACGTGATCCATTGCGACGAAACCGGAATGCGAGTTAAGGGACGATTGTGGTGGCTGCATGTTGCCAGTACCGATGGCTTTACCTTCTACTTTGTTCATACCAAGCGCGGCAAAGCGGCACTGGAGGCGATGGCCTTGTTGCCGACCTATGAGGGCATCAGTGTGCATGATGGCTGGAAAAGCTATGCTCAGTATGACTGTGACCATGCCTGGTGCAATGCTCATCACCTGCGCGAACTCGAATTTATTTGCGAACGCTACCAGCAGGTTTGGGCAGAAGAGATGAGCACCTTGTTGCGTGACCTCAAACAGCAAGTAGACGATGCCAAAGACCAAGGTGAAACAACCCTCAACCCAGACCTCGTGCAATGGTTTGAAGAGCGCTATCAGAGGCTCGTAACAGCAGGACTCGCAGCCAATCCATCGCCCCTATCATCGCCTGATGGTGCAAAATCGCGCGGACGACCGAAGCAATCGCCCGCCAAAAACTTACTCGACCGTCTACAACAGCACCAAT
>NZ_PVWG01000114.1:0-1451 GCF_003003695.1 Phormidesmis priestleyi ULC007 | reverse complement strand
TACTACAGTTGTAGATGTTGAATTCTGACCTGTATTTCGTCTAGAATCAGGGTAAAACCAGCGTTTCAGGGGAGGACTCATGACTCTCGCCCTTTCCCAAATTACCCTTAATGAAGCGGATGTTGAAGCCAATCTGAAGCAGCTTGAGACCTGGGCCAGCAACTTCGAGACCCTGATGGTTCGGCTTGCCCCACGCTTCAAACGCGCAGAGCTTCGAGAGCGGGTAAAAGAGTATGTGCAAGGATTGCTCAGTTCAGCCGAGCGGAAGAATAGCTGGCAGATCGCAGAACAACTGGGCAAGTCCACACCCTATGGGATTCAACATCTACTCGGTCGGGCCCAGTGGAGGGCAGATTTGGTGAGAGATGACCTGCAAGCCTATGTGAATGAAGCGCTAGGGGAGCCGGAAGCGGTATTTGTGATCGATGAAACAGGCTTTCTTAAGCAAGGAGACCACTCTGCTGGGGTGCAACCTCAATACAGCGGGATGGGGGGAGGGATTGAGAATTGTCAGATTGGCGTATTTCTAGGGTATGCTGCCGCCAACGGCTACACCTTAATTGATCGAGAACTCTACTTGCCGCAACGTTGGATTGACCATCCAGAGCGGTGCGCTCAAGCAGGCATTCCGAGCGACACGCCCTTTGCAACCAAGCCTGTTCTGGCACGACGCATGTTAGAACGGGCATTTGCGGGAGGACTGCCCGGACGCTGGGTAACCGGGGATGAAGTCTATGGTCGAGATGAGCGCTTGCGACGGTGGTTAGAATCCCGACATCAAGCCTATGTCCTCACCACCTGGTCAAAAGAGAGCGTGGGTCGAGATGCCTTGTCGATGCGAATCGAGGAACTCGCCGTCAGTTGGCCCCCTGAAGAGTGGCAACGCCTGAGTTGTGGAACGGGAACGAAGGGAGAGCGCTATTTTGACTGGGCTTGTATGCCGATTAATAGTCCAAGAGGCTACGATTGGCAGCACTGGGCGCTGGTGCGCCGGGGGATTGAACATCCCGAAGACTGGAGTTATTTCCTGGTGTTTGCGCCGCCTGGAACGTCCTTACAGACGATGGTGACGGTTGCGGGTCGGCGCTGGACGATTGAAACTTGTTTTGAGAGTGCTAAAGGCGTCGTGGGACTGGATGAGTATGAGGTGCGATCTTGGAAAGGATGGTATCGTCACATGACGTTAGCGCTGCTAGCTCATGCCTTCTTAACCGTCACGCGAGCGACTGCTAAAAAGGGGATCTCAACGCTGGCTCATTTCCCACCCCGTCCCTTGTCCCGGAAGACGAACTCAAGAGCCGGGTGCCCTTGAGCGTTGCGGAACTGCGTCGATTGCTATGGCGATTGGTTTGGCAGCCTCCATTCAGTCCACTCCATTGGCTGAACGGGTCAGCATGGCGACGACGACATCAAGCGATTGCACAGTTCTATCACTTCAAGCGCCGAGCCTT
>NZ_PVWG01000113.1:0-1518 GCF_003003695.1 Phormidesmis priestleyi ULC007 | reverse complement strand
GCGGGGCAACTCGAACACGCAAGAGCGCTTTGACCAGTTGGTCGAGTTTCTGTGCGTCTTTGCACCTGAAGACATCGCTTTTCTGACCGCAGACCGGGAGTTTATTGGCACCCAATGGTTTGCCTTGCTGATGGCGGAGCCTGTGACTCGGTTTCGCATCCGTATTCGCGAGTCGCAGTTACTGTTTGATGGGCAGCAATCGCTCAAGACCACGATTGTGTTTCAAGATTTGCAGCCTCAGCAGTCCAAGGGGTTATCCGGCAAACGACGGCTTTGGGGTCATTGGCTTTACTTGGCAGGATTGCGATTAGAAGACGGATCGTTGCTGGTGGTTGCCACGAACCATGCGCCCTCTACTGCCATTGCTGACTATGCTCTGCGTTGGGGCATCGAAACCTTGTTTGGCTGCTTGAAAACTCGTGGCTTTTGCCTGGAGGCAACCCAGATCAAAGACCCCGAACGACTCAAGAAGCTCATCGCGCTCTTAACCTTGGCATTCTGCTGGGCGCATCGGGTCGGGGAGGGGGTCGGGGAACATCAGACCATCCCCCTCAAAAAACATGGACGCAAAGCTAGGAGCATCTTTCGCACCGGGTTAGATCACCTCCGCCAGATTTTACTCAACCTCGAGACTCATCAAGCGCACTTTGTTCAAGTTCTAAACCTTTTGTCCTGTACTTAGGGAAAAGCTATACCCAGTATGAGTGTGACCATGCTTTATGCAATGCTCATCACTTGCGCGAACTCGAATTCATCTATGAGCGCTATCAGCAGGTTTGGGCAGAAGAAATGGGCATCTTATTGCGTGACCTCAAACAGCAAGTAGACCATGCCAAAGACCAGGGCGAAGCAACCCTCAACCCAGACCTTGTGCAGTGGTTTGAAGAGCGCTATCAGATGCTCGTAACAGCAGGACTTGCAGCGAATCCATTGCCAGATTTACGACCTGATGCCGTAAAACCGCGTGGGCGACCCAAGCAGTCGCCCGCCAAAAACTTACTTGACCGTTTACAACAGCACCAATCGCAGGTGTTGGCATTTATGCACGATTTCCGCGTTCCCTTTGATAACAATCAAGCCGAGCGTGACTTGCGCATGATGAAATTGAAGCAGAAGATATCCGGCGGGTTTCGCTCAGTCGAAGGGGCGCAGATGTTTGGTCGCATTCGGGGCTACATTTCCACGCTCAAGAAGCAAGGATTCAATGTGTTGGACGCACTCAAGCAAGTGTTCTTGAGCAATCCGACTATCCCTCAACCTGAGTAGTTACGTTTAATCAGTCCTCAGAACGAGGCTAACTCTAGCTCAATCCGCCGGGGCATGGATGCGGATCTGTCGCATTCTCAAATCAAATGGGTATGACTTTCGGGAATTGTGGCATGAATTCTAGACCTCCTTCGTGAAAGTCTTTGAGGATCAGCAGCGGTTCTGCTGGAACATTAACTCAGATCTTGCAGCCTTCTCGATAAGGGGTTGCTAAACGGCTAAAAGTCTGTAAGAAAGGGCGTAGAAAATAGA
>NZ_PVWG01000112.1:0-1578 GCF_003003695.1 Phormidesmis priestleyi ULC007 | reverse complement strand
GCTTTGGCATAGTTGCCCAGAGAATAGTAAGCAATTCCCAGATTGCCCAGGGATTGTCCTTCACCAAGTCGGTCTTTGATTTCTCGTGCGATGGCTAAATGCTGCTCGTGATACTCAATGGCTTTGGCATAATTGCCCAGAGAATAGTAAGCAATTCCCAGATTGCCCAGGGATTGTCCTTCACCAAGTCGGTCTTTAAGATTGCGGTAAATTTGAAGGGATTTTTGCCAGGACTGGAATGCAGCGTCAAACTGGCTAATCTGATATTGTTGATTTCCCTGCTGCAAAAGGCGATCTGCCTCCGCTTTAGAAGCCGAATGAGTCGAAGTCTGGGCAAGAACAGGGAGTGGAGAGTAAGCAGTCGGGAGTAAGGGAGCCGTCAGAGACAGCACCAGTGCCGCGATCGCAAGACCCGTAGACTTCAAATGGGGAGACATGGCAGAAGTTCTCCAGCAAAAGAAAAGTGCCTATCCTAATCTACTCCATTCCGTTTCCAGATTCCGGACGGGTGATCAGCGATTGGTAGCTGCAACGTTTCAATATCACGGGGAAGCTGGATTATTGAGAAAGCTCTTTGTGCTGGATGAGATGCGCGATCGCGAAGCGTTCTTAGACCAGAAGAAAAAGAGTCGCCGCGATCGCCAGAAAGATGAACAGGCAACGCTGCCGCGATCGCCAAAACTTATCAAGCCTATCGAGGAGGTCTAATTTAGTACAGTTGGTTGAAGTTGGTAAAATGGGAGTGATACCAACGACTCTGTTTTGTTTCATGAAGCTTGCTCGTGATGCTGTGATTGCGCCCGCCAAACTGACAAAGTATCTGCTGATCTGGCGTGATGTGGATGATAAGTCTAAGTTTTTGGCGCAAGCGGGCTATGGTCAAGAGAACTGGCGACAATTAGAAGCGGATTTGAGAAGTCAGATTTTACCGCTTGAGGCTGTGCCGAGTGATGAACCAAATCGATTTGGGGATGTTTATAAGATTCGAGGTGTTTTGACGGGAATAAATGGGGTCAATTTAGCGGTGGTCACGATTTGGATGGTTGAATACGAGACACAACAAACAAAGTTTATTACGCTATATCCAGATAAGGAGGCGGAGTGATGGCATTTGAGTTGTTTACGAGGGTGGCTTTGCAGGAAGATTTTCCGAAGCATCAGTTGCATCGGGGAGATGTTGCAACGATCGTGGAACATCATCCTGTTGCAAATGGGGAGGATGGCTATAGTCTGGAGATCTTTAATGCGATCGGGGAGACGATCGCAGTTTTAGTAGTTTCTGAGTCCCAAATTGAACCACTGATGCGGAATGAGGTGTTGCATATTCGAGTGCTGGATGAAGCTGTTTAGCTTTACCACACCGTCTGAATATTTTGTAGCGCTTGAATTCGATGATCGCGGGTAATTAGAGGTTAAGTTCAGGTGTAATGCAGTTGCGGGCATTTTGGGAACGATGGCGCGATCGATTGGTCGGATAGCTTAGGCGATCGCCGTTGCTAGCATATAGCAATCCTAAATCAGTTGTAAGATGAAGGCTGAGTGGGTCGTGACCCCTGATGACAACCGTGAAAGATGGTA
>NZ_PVWG01000111.1:0-1584 GCF_003003695.1 Phormidesmis priestleyi ULC007 | reverse complement strand
ACAGGAGCAAAGGCACAGCCTGATTGAATCGGGAGCCGTGTGCGGGAAAACTTGCACGCACGGATCTAACTGGGAGGAGAGGGAGATCATACTCCCCCTCGACCCAACCACAATTTTTGAGGCAGAAGCTGAAACCCGCATTCTACCGTTGTAGATAGCTTCATTGAGAAGGCTGAAACCCGCACTCCATCGTTAGCGATTCAAAATTGTCCGGACTGTTGAACTATCAACACTTTACTTAAATCACTAAATAAGTCTGAGTTTGCAATTAGATTAAAACGCTGGGCAGGTCACTGGACAAGTAGCCACATTGAATATGAACTAGATGAACATGAAAATCGTGTTTATCGTGACGAGCAAGAAGCACAAATACTTGCACAAGAGGTTATTAATAATCCATCCCTTTTAACAAAAGGGCTTTTGGACTGGCTTTGTTCAGCAGAAGCTCAAGAGGCGTATAAGTTTTGCTTTTGGCTTGGCAAATTGGATCTTGAGCAAGGATGGCTGGCAGAGATTGAACAAATTGGTATCGGACAGGATGGCAGTCATGTTTTTTTAGCATATTGTGGTGGTCTAAGCCAGATTAAGCGGCAATTCGTTAGTGATTACTTAGACAAAGTTACGCAGCAAGGTGAGGTTAGATCTGAGGCGATAGTTACTGCTACGCAAAGGCTTGGAGGTGACCTTCAAGGGGTCAATCGTGTGGTGAGATTAATTCGAGATGAACGAGTTGACCCCAAATTCGTTGAACATGTGCTTGAGTGGGGTAAATGGCTTGCATCTCTTAATTCAGATGATTACTTGTATTTACTCGAAGCTATTGCAGGTTCAGATTTGGATAATGCAGCAGCAGTTGTTAAATCTCTCTGGATGTGGTTACACCTCGAAAAACCAATTGAAGGAAGACTTGCTGAGTTTGCTTGGAATTGTTTAGAGATGAGCAATGCAGAGCCTCAAGATTACCATCGTTTTGACCAACTTGCTGGGAGTGTAAATTAGTTTGTGTCAGAGGTCAAAACACGATCTAATGAACCCATCACCAGAGACACAAACTCATGACCTTTCGACCTGAATTAATTGACGAACTCCTCAAAGAATATCGCAACCCTGAAGATCTCATGGGTGAAGGCGGCATTTTTAAGCAACTGACCAAAGCTTTGATCGAACGCTGCCTCACCGCAGAACTCAATACCCATCTGCAACAAGAGCAACTCGAACCCGTCCCTGCCTCTCCTAAGAATCGCCGCAATGGACATAGCCAGAAAACCATCAAGGGTGAGTTTGGCGAAGCTGAAATCGCTATCCCCCGAGATCGTCATGGTGAATTTGAACCCATCCTGATTGCCAAGGGTCAAACTCGTTTCAACGGCTTCGACGATATAGCGGTTTTCAGTTCAATTAAGTACAATAACAGCGGTAGGTAAACCACCCCTCAATATCTTTTAAGGTCACAGCCTTGAGGGCATCCGTAATTCCTTGATCTAGGGCTTCACGAGACCGAGCCGCCACCGAGCGTAAAAACGCTTTGACTTTCGACCAGCAGTTCTCAATCGGATTAAAGTCAGGAGAATAGGGTGACAAATA
>NZ_PVWG01000110.1:0-1593 GCF_003003695.1 Phormidesmis priestleyi ULC007 | reverse complement strand
CTTGAGTGTTGTGATGTCATGAGAGAAAAATAAGACCCGCGACTCGCGGACTACGGATGCGAGAACTGTTTTTGTTGCTTGGCAAACAAGTTAGTAAACACTTGCGCGGCTGCCTGTCCTTGCAGAAGTTGGTCATGAGCAAACAAGATCAATTGTTCAATCAAGGCTTGCCCTTGTTGTCGCACAACTTCCCCAATGGTTTGGATGGGATGAGTCGGACGCTTGCCTCTAGGCGGCTTCGATGATGACGGTAAACAAGCAAGATGCAACAACGAGTATGCCACGAACACTAAACACCAATGGGATTGCATAGCTGACATAGCGCGTACGCGATACTGGTCGAGTCCGAGCAGTTGTTTTCCGTCCCGATAGAAGGTTTCAATC
The DNA here is from genome assembly GCF_003003695.1 of Phormidesmis priestleyi ULC007. Lineage (NCBI taxonomy): Bacteria > Bacillati > Cyanobacteriota > Cyanophyceae > Leptolyngbyales > Leptolyngbyaceae > Phormidesmis > Phormidesmis priestleyi. Next base: position 1,209 of record NZ_PVWG01000110.1, on the reverse strand, counting down.
GTCCATCTTTGCAAGTACATGGACAAGGTTTGCTTGGCACTCCAGTCGGTGCGATTGGTCACGAGAACGGCATAAGACCCGCTCAAGTCGGCAGCTTCAAAGCAAATCACTAAGCGCACTTTGCCAATGCCAGAGAGACGAGTACACCCACTAAAGCACCCATAACTGCGGTCGTCAATGTCTACTTGTCGATAGGCAGAAGCTGGAATCAACGGCACTAACTCCTCGACTTTGATCACCCCATTGGCAGGCAGCGAAATGGGGTGTCCTTGTGCATCCCGCAACCCAAACCCGTACATCGATAAATTCCGGTTGCGTTTGAGTAAGCTGACCCAGTTCTTTTTGCGTTCTGCGAGTTGGTTGACAAATTCCGTCGTCAGATACCAACTATCCATCAATACAGTAGTAAACGGCAGACCTTGCTCAGTGGCGTGCTTCAGTAACTCATCAGCGATAGTCAGCTTCGTCCGAAACTGCTCATGTAATTGGGCAAATTCCGGGTCTTCTAACAAGGTGGCATCGAGCGCCTTGTGTAGCTTCTGACGGGCTTGAGTCGTCTTCGGAATCGCTTGGTCGGGGAAGGGCTTGGCAACAAACTGCTCCCACTGCGTCAAGTCTTCATAGCGACGATAGACCTTACAATCCACTGGAAACCGCACCGCACCACTACGATAGTGACTTGTCACCAGGTTGTGCGCCAACGGATAGCTGCTATCACTGTGATTGTAGTGTCGGTCAATATACTCAAACAAACCTCCCACATGCTCACACCATGTATCATCGACCAATAAGCACGACTGCTCTGCCTTTAACCGCACGTTCACCGTTTGCGCCAGCATGTACTGAATGCGATGGGCATTCATCGCGTCGCTCTTCCACGGCGACTCACTCAAAAATCGTGACAGATTTGTCTTGTCCGCGCTCTCCAGCGTACAGCGACTGATGTTACTCAAGCTCTTGTTCTCCAGCACGATTAGTCCCGTCAAGTAGGTCTGGAAGTTCTCATAGGCGCGTTCATCGCTGAACAAGTTCCGAAACGCTTCAGCCTGCTGCTCAACAATGGGAGCAGGGGCGACTATCGGCAGTTGCATGATCCTTGAACCTCCCTGACGAGCCTGAATTCATCTGCACTTTCCCGCATTCCTCACTCCTGTTCATCCCGCCATAGAAGGACTTCGATTTTTCTCCCTCGACATCACAACACTCAAG
>NZ_PVWG01000109.1:0-1699 GCF_003003695.1 Phormidesmis priestleyi ULC007 | reverse complement strand
GGTCATTGCAGCACAGGGGTTTGAAGTCATTGTCAAGCCTCTACCCGCGGCTGATTGAGATGGGTGCAAGATCTCAGCCATTAAGGAACGGAAGCGTTCGTTAAGAAAAAAAGAAACACAAAGTTAAGAGACATAGCAGTGTTCTACAGTGAAGTCAATGCCCTGACAGCAAAGACCGATTTATCACTGGTGCGTCAGCGCCCGTATCTCAGCCTGGTTCTGGAAGGTCGCGATTAAGCCATTGGCGAAGTGAGAACCACTATCCCGTTTAGGAGACTGTATGAGCAACGCCATCCAGGTCAGGGCAGGATTCCAACCATTCTAGGAGGGTCAGTCAATGCCGTCATCACAGCCTGAACTCTCGATGATTAATCCGAATGCTGCGGGCATTGACCTCGGTGCGGATTACCATTGGGTCAGCGTTCCAGAGGGGCGAGACAGTGAGTGCGTTCGCCGCTTTGGGTGTTTTACCGCTGACCTGTATGCGATGGCAGACTGGCTCAAACAGTGTGACATTGACACTGTGGTGATGGAAGCAACGGGAGTGTATTGGATTGCAGTGTTTCAGATTCTCGAAACGCAAGGCTTTGAGGTCAAGTTAGTCAACGCTCGACAGGTAAAAACCGTGCCGGGACGCAAAAGTGATGTGCTCGATTGTCAATGGTTGCGGCAGCTCCATCGTTATGGCTTACTCGCAGGCTCCTTTCGTCCTGATGACCAAATCTGTGTACTCCGTAGCTACATCCGCCAACGCGATACCTTAATCAAGAGTGCCAGTACTCACATTCAACGGATGCAAAAAGCCTTGACCCAGATGAATGTGCAACTGCACCGGGTGATTAGCGATATCAGCGGCACAACTGGGCTTGCCATCATTCGAGCAATTGTGTCTGGCGAGCGAGACTTGCACAAACTCGCAGCACTTAAAGATCGCCGCATTCATGCCAGTACTGACGAGATTGCGGCGGCATTAAACGGCGACTATCGCCCGGAACTGGTGTTTGTGTTGCATCAGGAGTTACAACTCTACGATGTCTTTCAAACCCAGATTGCTGCCTGTGATGCTGAAGTCGAAGCCTGCCTCAATCAGTTCGCAGACCGCATTGAGGTTGCCACAAACCCCTTACCTGCTGCTAAACGACGCGGAAAAAAGCAACCCGGAAATGCACCGCGCTTTGATTTGCGAACGCATTTGTACCGGATCAGTGGCGTGGACTTCACTCACGTCGATGGCTTTGGAGTCCTCACCGTCCTGACGCTGTTGTCCGAGTTGGGACTAGACCCGTCAAAATTTCCCTCGGCTAAGCATTTTGCCTCTTGGTTAGGGCTGTGTCCCGGCAGTCGCATCACGGGCGGCAAGCGCAAAAGTTCGCAGACTCGCCAAGTCGCCAATCGAGTTGCAACGGCGCTGCGGATGGCAGCGCAAACCCTGGTGCGGTCGCATTCTGCCTTGGGCGCATTTTACCGGCGGATGCAAGCGAAACTCGGCGCACCCAAAGCGATTACAGCAACGGCTCACAAACTCGCTCGCATCTTCTATCACCTGTGGACTTCAGGTGGTGCGTTTGTCGATCCGGGCATGGAAACTTACGAGCAGCAGTATCAGGAACGAATGGTCAAAAACCTCAAGAAAAAGGCGATGGCGCTTGGATTTGACCTCGTTGCTAAACCTGCTCTCCCGGAGTGTGTTTCTTAGGAG
>NZ_PVWG01000010.1:0-152909 GCF_003003695.1 Phormidesmis priestleyi ULC007 | reverse complement strand
GGTGCTGTAGTTGTTGTATTTACAGCGTATTACCGGAGAGCTTTTTTACGCTTCACCTGACTTTTAAAACACCCTCTTAGACTTGGAGCCAACCTTGATTAAATCCCACCCCAACTATCCAACCCTTTGTGACTACGGCATTATCGCCGCCTAAATTTGTCCGAAGTGTTGAGGCAAAGCTAACTTTGATAAAATGGCTCGATCCTGGAACTACAAGCCCTGAAAGCCTTGTGGAACCGTTCAAAAAACTGTCCGGACTATTGAAAGAAGAGACTTTGCAATTAGGAAAGAAATACTTTGGGAGTCAGAAACAGCTTCAAATCAAGAAGTTAATACGAAGGAAGTAGAATATATTTTGCTATTTAGAGCGAACGACCCTAGCATCGGCTATAATCAACGACCTAAATTCAATGGCTAGAAACTCCAACAAATGCTTACTCTGAGTCCACATAGGAATATAATTTTGTGCGGTCAAATTTCTGATTCCCATGTCAATAAGTGATTCTGAGTTGCAAGCTCAAGCCCAAAATATTCTAGATGCGATCGCGTTCACCCCTTTTGAGCAGTGCCAACTATTAAGCCGTGAGTTTAGTAGTATTCCTGCGCGTCCTGGTATTTATGCAATTCGGCACAAAACTGATGGGTTGCTCTATATCGGTAAAACAAAGAGTTTACGCGGTCGCTTTAGTGGTGGGCATAAAGCTTTTTTGTGGGCTTGGCTCGACAAGTACAACGACGAAGATGTGCGGATCGCAGTACAGGTCATTTCGCATTGGGGAAACCCCGCGCTACTATTGGAGCTAGAAGCCATTATTCTAAGAGCGACTGAACCCCCTTACAACGCCCAGATTCCCACTGAAAGGTGATGCTATGCAAGCCAAACTCCAAGAGCAACTTTCTCCGGCTGATGCTGAAGTCATTTTAGGGCGATTGCCTGAGCGAATTCGGAAGGCTCTGGTTGAACATGCTGCTGAAATTGAGTATCCCATTGAAGCAGTGATTGAGATGGCGATCGCAAGCTTTCTAGACACAGAGGCATTGGGTTTTACAGATTGCAAACCAGGACGGGGGCAATAGCGCGGTCTAACAACCCCCTTGCAGCGGACGGGCACAATTCTTCTGTGCTGAGTTCAGTTCTTTGCCGCCGCTGAAGGGGAACGTTAGATCGACAGCGCCATTTAGTTCACTTGTACTGTATGCTAAAATTTTCGTGACGCTACGATCTAACTAGCGTTGGAGCCGACAACCGAATTTGCATTCTTCGTCAGTGAGCAGAACCGCTTGCGGTTGCGGCTCAACTAAGTTATGCCGCCTGAGATATTGGCTAAGGCAGTAGTTTGAAAGTTGTGCGTAAAGTGCGATTGTTAGACCCTTTCCGAAATTTCCGCAGTGATAGTTGAAGCATGAGATATCCCATTCAATACATGGAGTTAAGAGCTTTATGCCTGAGCAGTCCCTCAACCGAGATGAGTTTCTTGACCAAGCATTTAAGAAGGATGAACTCCAATGCATTCTTGAGGAGTACAAGAGTCTGCGTGCAGAGGCGCAAGCCCGTATGGGTCACCGCGTCACTTTATTAACATCTAGTACTGCTACAGCAGGTGTTCTGCTTGGTCTTGCATTGAATATTCTCAACAGCAACACAACAAATGCCAGATATAGTACAGAAATTCTTTTGCTTGTGCCTTTGACAACATCCTTATTTGGACTGCTAACGACTTATCATACCGCTCTTATTTACGACATGGCAGATTATCTTAAGTTGCTTGAGATCCGTGTCAATAGAGTATACCCGCTAGTAATGGGTTGGTATGCAAGTTCAAATGGCAGCCAGTTTCCAAAGATTTTTTGGATATGGCATCTTCCGATGATGCTTATTACTCTGGCTCCTTCAACCGTTGCAGTTTTATTGTTTTTTTTATGTGATCCAACTTGGAATGCCCAAACATTAGTTTTATTTGTGATTGACTCAATATTGCTCTTCTACTTTGTAACAGAGTATCTCAGCAAGGTATGGAAAAGAAAAACTTACCGCCATGAAACTACGAGAAAATGGGCTACACAAATGCATGAAAGAGGTCTCCTACCAGATGATAGATTTGTTGCATATGGTGCAGGCTTATTAGAATCAGCACCAAATAAGAGAAAATTGAAGAGGTGACTTAATCTGCTGGGTTTGAGAATCATTTCTGCAAGCGCGGCGGCACAACAACCCGGCTGGAGCGGACTGAAGAGAGATCTCGGTGAGGATGAAAAGGTTACTTGCAACCGCTCAGCCGGAACGTTATGCCGCCATTATGGAGCGTTCTAGAAAGTGACACTTTGAAGTGATGGAAAACATCATACGAGCCTTGTCTGAGGATGCTGCGACTATTCTCGAATTGCAAAAGCTGGCATACCAGAGCGAAGCGCAACTATATAGCGACTTTCGCATTCCACCCCTGATACAAACCCTAGACGAGTTGAAAAGAGATTTCGCTTATAAAGTTTTCTTGAAAGCTCAAGTTGAGGACAGAGTTGTAGGCTCAGTCAGAGGGTATCAAGCAGGAGATACTTGCTATGTCGAACGGCTTATTGTTCATCCTGATCATCAAGGGCACGGCATCGGTACGGCGTTAATGAATCAACTCGAATCACGTTTTGAGCAGGTGCATCGGTTTGAACTGTTCACCGGAGATAAGAGCGATCGCAATATTCAGCTTTATGAGCGGCTTGGGTATACGGTTTTCAAGAGCCAAGAAGTAAACAAGAAATTGTCGTTTGTGTTCATGGAGAAACACAAATGAGATGACTGTGCGTCAAAATCGTTGAATCGCGATCGCTCCGCAACAATCATTCATCAAACTTTGGATTTACTCAAAATCAGATTCGCGTAGTCAGTTGTAAAATCTCCTGCATGTATGATGATACCTGCCGATTCCTTGCTGAACACTTCTCAGCCGATTTCGCTAGTTGGCTCCTGGGAGAATCTGTCACCCTGACAGAAATCAAACCTTCTGAACTCTCCCTCGATCCCATTCGAGCCGATGCGATGATCCTGCTCCAGTCCGATGAATCCATCCTTCACATTGAGTTTCAAACTTTACCGAAGGAGGAAATCCCATTTCGGATGTTGGATTATCGGGTTCGGGGGAAGCGACGCTACAGAAATAAAACCATGCGACAAGTGGTGATCTACCTGAAGCCTACTACTTCTGAACTTGTTTATCAGACAGCCTATGTAATGGAACGCACTCGTCATGAATTTGATGTAATTCGACTGTGGGAGCAACCCCCCTCACTCTTTCTGCAATATCCTGGACTGCTGCCCTTTGCAGCACTGGGACGGACTGCAAATCCAGCGGAGACGTTACGCCAAGTGACTCAAATTGTAGATCAGATTGAAGAGTCAACGACACAGGCAAATTTGATGGCAGCCTCAGCAATTCTCGCTGGGTTAAGATTAGAGCAGGACGTAATTTATAGTCTAGTGCGGAGAGACATTATGCAAGAATCTGTGATTTACCGTTCGATTCAGGAAGAAACAGAAGCGAGAGCAAAACGCTCGATCGCACTCAACTTTCTACGAGAAGGCTTATCGGTTGAAACCGTTGCCCGCGGAACGGGCTTATCGATCGAGGAAGTCCGACAACTTCAACAGCAGATGAATGAGTCTGCACAAAACTAAACCTGAATCTGTGCGCGGGAAGTCGCTCCTGGAGACGCGGCCTAATGGGAATGCTATGCCGCCAATTCTCGGTAAGGGCGTAACACGCTATCTGTCGGTAGGTTAATTTGGCACAAGGTTGCTGGTAAGGTAGTGCTTTGCGGTTAATGGTGGGGCGATCGATTATGCTTAGAGGCATGGTTAAACAATCAGCATGGAGCTTTCCCTATGCCTCAACCTCTGAAAGCAATTTACCGTAATGGTACATTTTTCTTCAATCAGCTTTTGAATTGCCTGAAGGGACTGAGGTTGAGTTATTAATTCAGTCTCCTCAAGTTGTGTCGCCGCCGGTTTCTGATCTAGAAGCCAAACAACGGTTTTTGAAATCGCTGGTTGAGCGAATGCAGCAAAACCCAATTCCGCTCAATGCTCCTCGGTTCACACGGGAAACGCTGTATGAACGCCGTTGACACTAACATCCTGATTTATGTCAATCCATTTAAAATTCCTTGAACCTGCACGGCGTAACAACCCGGTTGGAGCGGGCTAATCTGAGATCTTAATTTGGATGCAAAGGTTATTGGCAACCGCACAACTGCACCGTTCTGAGCAACTTTTTCGCTATTGAGACGTAAGGGACGATCGTAAAACAGGCACCAGCTTGATGCCATACTCCGTCTCAAAACTGTCCTTCTTATAGTCCAAGCTCCACAATTCTAGAGCGCAATCATCGATCGGCTGACGGCTGTCAATTAATAGACGCATGGCTTGCTGCTCTGGCACATATTCACACTGCACTGAGAGAATTGCGCCAATCTGTCGGCGATCGAGCGCGACTGCCAGCCGCAATAAAGGACTTAGCTGCTCGACAATTTTGCGATGCTTTTTGCTAGTCAGGTTGCGATAACCTTCGTGACGTTTTTTGGGATTGCTTTTGCGATGATAGCGGGCCAGGTTAGCGATCGCTTCAATCTCGATCTCGGTGTAACCCAACAACTCAGCGTGACGAATTAAATAATAAGAGTGTTTGTGATGAGACGAATGCCCAACGTGATGCCCACAGTTGTGCAAAATTGCTGCCGCCCAGAGCAACTCGCGCGCTTCGCCACCCCAGCTGTGCAACACGCCTTGAGTCTGATCAAATAAACTCAGCGCAAACTCGGCAACCCGTTGGCTGTGGTCTAAATTAACTTGATATTTTTGAGCCGTTTTCAACACGCTACGCTGACGAACCGAACTTTGATAGCGCAACCGATCTTCAATCAGTCCGTGAGCAAGCATCCAATCGACCACCACACCTTCTCGCAGCGATCGCTCACAGATCACGATCGAGTCGGTGCCCAGCAGCGTCATCGCTTCTTGCAAAATCAGCGCCCCAGCCAAAATAATTTCTGCCCGCCGATCGTTCATGCCGGGAATTAAGAGGCGATCGGCGTAGCTAAGTTTTCGCAAACGATTGACCCACTCGCGTAGGTCTTTGAGACTAAACTGATAGCCATTGAGCGGCGCAGGCACCGTCCCGAATTTGTCGCGAGAGTGCAAAATCGCCAGGGTTTCGATCGTGCCAGAGGTGCCCACCATACGCGGACATTCGCCGGGTTTAAGCTGCGATCGCAACTCGTCGATCGGGCGCTCCCACATGCCCCGAATATAGGCTTGCAGTTGCTGAAACTCTACATTGCTGATCGGATCGGTGGTGATCAACTGCGAGGTGAGGCGCACGGCTCCAACTTTGGTGCTGCTGAGAGTGCGAGGTTCGTGCCCGTCGCCCAAAATCAACTCGGTCGAGCCACCGCCGATATCAATGATGATGTGGGGCTGATTGTCGAACTTCATGCCCGACAAAACACCCAGATAAATTCTTCGAGCTTCTTCGGTGCCCGAAATCAGATTCACCCACAGACCCAGTTCATCTTCGACTTGCTGCAAAAATTCTTGCCCGTTGGGGGCTTCTCTCACCGCACTAGTCGCCACTGCGATGATTTGCTCTGCATTCAAGCTTTTGGCAATATCTTGACATCGTTTAAGCGCCACGATCGCCCGTTGCATCGCCTCTGGAGTTAACCGCCCGGTTTGCTTGCAGCGATCGCCCAGACGCACAGTTGTTTTATTTCTCTCAATGACTGTAAAAGCAGGAAGCGACGGCTGAATCTGCGTCACGACCATGTGAATTGAGTTGGTTCCGACATCGATCGCGGCGAGAATGCGCGCTCGATCGACGGTTGGGGTTGAACTGTTCACCAGCGTTTCTTTAAATTTGGCGGTTGAATCAAGCATGGGAGGGACGATCAAAGGGAACCCAACGTTAAACAAGTCTTTGAAAAAATCGAGAAACTACCCAGATTAGAGAACGAAGAAACCGTAGAGCAGTTCCTCGATCTGTAAAGTGACAGCCTGATCTTAAGGGTTCTTGGACTTAGTTTTTACACCAATTTCTTGAACAGAAAATCCTGCTTGAAATCTAGGTAGATGAAGGACACGCTGTAAAGAAAAAGTAATCGATCGCGTAGATTTGTAACATAATGTAAATAGTCAGATGGTGAAGCTTTTTTGACCCACAATAATCTCGATTCAACCTTGACTCAGACTCTTCTTGAAGACAAAAAACTGCTTCAGCAGCAGGTTGAAGACCAAACCCAATTTATTCATCTGCTGTTGCACCAGCTTGCAACTCCGCTCACGTCTCTGCAAGGCTCGGTGCAGTTGTTGGGCGAAGATCTGAACGTAGACCAGCGCCAAGAGTTTTTAGATCTCGTTCAGCAGCAAGTCCAGCATCTTCAAGACCTGCTTCAAAGCCTGGTTGCGCTTCGAGATCTTGAAGCGGGGATGTTAGCCCGTCCGATCGCGTTTTGTCTGAGCAGCCTAGTCGAAGAAGTGAGGAGCAAATTCCACAGTCCTTTAATCACTAATCACATTCAGGCATTACCAGATGTGTGGGGCGATCGCTGGCAAGTGTCCCAAATCTTAACTAACCTTCTGTCGAATGCGATCAAATATTCGCCTGCTGATTCAGCGATCGAGATTGGTGCAACCCCCAATTCTGAAGGTTTTGTCGAAGTGTGGGTGCGCGATCACGGCTTAGGCATTCCGGCAGATGCCCAGGCGCGGCTGTTTGAGCGGTTTTATCGAGTCCGCCATCACGATCGCGCCAACATTTCTGGCACGGGGTTGGGGCTATCTCTGTGTAAACTACTGGTAGAAAACCAGGGCGGACACATTGGCTTTGAGTCTGTCCACGGCGAAGGAAGCCGATTTTATTTCACGCTGTTGATTGCCCAACCTGCCTAAAAATGTCCATGCTGCCCGACTCTGAACAGAATTTATCTCCTCAATCTACCTGGCTCTCGATCGTGCGTCTGCTGCGATGGGATAAGCCTGAAGGACGCTTGATTCTGATGATTCCGGCACTTTGGGCAGTCTTTCTAGCCGCACGCGGAACGCCTCCCGGCCCGTTGGTTGGAATCATTATTTTAGGAACTCTGGCAACGAGCGCGGCAGGCTGTGTGATCAACGATTTGTGGGATCGCGATATCGATCCGCAGGTGCAACGCACTCGCAGCCGCCCTTTGGCATCTCGTGCGCTCTCGGTCAGAGTCGGGCTAGTTGTGGCCTTAGTAGGATTTGTCTGTGCTTATAGTCTGGCATCTTATCTAAATCCGCTAACGTTTTGGCTGTGTGTCGCTGCTGTGCCGATTATTGTTTTGTATCCCGGTGCGAAACGAGTTTTTCCGGTGCCGCAGTTGGTGCTTTCGATCGCGTGGGGCTTTGCAGTCTTAATTAGTTGGAGTGCGGTCAGTTGCTCGGCGGTTCCGGCTGCGACTGCCTGCTTGGGACGCGAAACCTGGCTGCTGTGGGGTGCGACGGTTCTGTGGACGCTGGCGTTTGATACGGTCTATGCGATTCCCGATCGAGACGACGATCGCCGCATTGGGATCAACTCAAGCGCGCTATTTTTTGGCAAATTTGCCCCGCAAGCGATCGCGGTTTTTTATACGGGCACGATCGTATTATTGGCAAAGCTGGGCTTAGTAATGCAGCTTCAGTGGACGTTTTGGATCGCGTTGGGGGTGGCAGCGATCGCGTGGAGTTGGCAATATTACAATCTTTCTCGTGGCGGTTTGCCTCACTCACCTGCGCTCAGATTAGATGTCGTAGTCGGCTGTATTCTGTTAGCTGGGATGATCGCGGGAATCTAAGATGGGATCAGAAGGTGCTGTTGGAATGCGCTTTGGCGACAAGTTGACAATTTTTCTTCCACCCTCTGCTTGCTTTTTCTGCCAATCTGCAAACATCGCATCTAAATCGTAATTAAATGACTTGGCGTGTTCTTCACGAACTTTGTAGATCTCATCGAGAATCTCATTCTGCAACATAGCTCAATCTCCTAATAGTTCGTAAGGAGTACAAATTATTGGTAGCTGGTATCCAAAATCAAGGCTGATTTCCGTAAGCTTTCTCTGAATTTGAGCGTTCGCAATGTGCTTGCAGTTCCACGTTAGCAGGTAATCTAACCCGTGAACAGTTGCTGCTGCGATATGAGCGGCATCATCGGAGGCTTTAGGAGGAAGATTGCTTCGGGTAAGAAACTGCGCTGACAGATTTCGTACAGCTTGATTGAGTTCTACCAAAGGAATTTCATTGAGGATATTGAGGCGTTGAGCCGCTATTTCCGTGTCTCCTCGTGCCACCTCATCTAAAACCACTTGGGAAATGTAAAGTGTGAATTCACTCCTGCGAGATTCCCACCACTTTTTTGTGACCTCTGTGTTGGCTGCCAAGATCAAGTCCCTAGTCGATCGGGCTGTGAGGTAGCCTAGGATACTGGTTTCGATATAAACAGTTTCACTCATCAGAGCAACAAAGTTTGGTTTTCAGAACCAGAATACTCTACTTCAGATTCTGGTCTACCTGACTTCTGTAACCGATGATGTATGAGAACCGATCCTGGTTGCTTTGCCACCAATTTTTATTACTTTATGGATTTGAGAGACTCAGCCTTCAAGCAATTTTAGAAATCGTTCATCCCCTCGATCGTGAGCGGCATTCCTCGCTCTGCGCGAATTTGCAAACAAGCAGTAATTGCATCTTGAATGTTAGTAAGTGATTCTTCCTTGGTTTTTCCTTGATTCACACAACCAGGGATGTCTAGACATTCGGCAATCCAAACACCATCTTCATCTTGGTTAAGGGTTACATTGAATTTCATAAGAGTTCCTTAAACACGATTTTATATCGTTTACATCTCATGATAGATGCTTAAGGAGGTTCGTGAGGAGTTCAAAAACTTGCTCTAAAAGCCTGAGTTTTCGTAGTTAGGTTGCATCCAGTCATCAAACAAATGATAAAGCTACTCTACGACCTTATCAACTCATATAAACCTTACTGCCACACAACGGACAGACACCGTGTTTCAAGTTTGAGCGTACTGCTATTCCACATTGCTGACATTCGCCAAATTGGCAGAATCCCCAGTCTATTGCTGGTACATTTTCTCCACACTCTTCTCTGTCAACATGAGCAATTGCCTCAATTTTATAAGCTCCCCAATGTTTTGGTTCTCCTTTACCATTCTCCAAAAGACTTGACGCAGTACCTAGAAAAAAGCAGTTCTTATTGTACTCATCTTCTTCAGGGTTCGGTCTGCGAACTTGAAAAACAGCGAACAAAATATCACGCAGTTCACGATCAGAACATCGTGAAAGATACCCTACTATCTTCTTCCTTTCGTTTTCCGGCATTAACCAAGCCCACATTTAGGTTACTGATTTACAAATACATCCCGAAAACACGATTAACCTCCTCCTAGCCAATCTTGCGCTAACTTGGCCTTAAACATTAACAGGATAGTAGAAGAAGCTGAAGGTCTCGCAACACATTGATCGCTAAACAGTCCAGCCAACACGCGATCGCTAATGGGTGTTGTAATAGGCGCGTGTGCCTTTGGCATCGATCGCTTCTCCCAATCGATTTAAAGCATGAATATAAGCCGCCGTTCGCATTGAGACAGACAGATTGTGCGCGATCGCCCACACTTGTTCGGTTTCCTCAATCATTTTGCGCTGAAGACTTTGATTGACTTCGCTTAAAGTCCAATACATACCGTTGCGATTTTGCACCCACTCAAAATAGCTAACGGTGACTCCGCCAGCGTTGATTAAAATGTCTGGAAACACATAAATTCCGCGTTGTTCTAAAATCAAATCAGCCGTTGATGTGATTGGACCATTTGCGACTTCAAAGATTAGTTTTGCGTTGATATCTTTGGCGTTAGCTTCTGTGATTTGTTTTTCTAACGCAGCAGGAATCAGCACATCGACATCTAGCGTTAATAATTCTGCATTCGTGAGAACTTGGTGATCGGCGATGCTGCACACACTGCTATCGCAATAAACCGCTTTAATGCCTCGCGTCGCATCTTTGACCTGCCGAATGCTCGGAATATCCAGCCCGTTTTTGGAATAGATGCCGCCCTGCGAGTCGCTCACAGCAACGACTTTGTAGCCCGATCGATGCAGCAATTCTGCCAGCGTCGCCCCGGCATTTCCAAACCCTTGCACGGCAACGGTGGTGGATTGGGGAACGCGGTCGAACTTCGGTAGAATCGTTTCGATCGCAAAAAATGCACCCCTTGCCGTTGCCGCATCTCGCCCCAAACTGCCGCCCATCGTGATTGGCTTTCCGGTCACGACACCAGGGCTGATCTGTCGCTTAATGATGCTGTATTGATCCATCATCCAGCCCATGATCATTGAGTTGGTGTAGACATCAGGAGCCAAAATATCAACATCGGGCCCAATAAAGTCTGCGATCGCGTCAATATAGCCTCGACTCAGCCGCTCTAATTCCAGTCGAGAAAGCGCTTTTGGATTGACCGTAATACCGCCTTTTGCGCCACCAAACGGCAAACTTAACGCCGCACATTTAAACGTCATCCAAAACGCCAGCGATTGCACTTCGTCAAGCGACACGTTGGGATGATAGCGCACGCCGCCTTTTCCTGGCCCGCGAGTGTCATCATAGCGAACTCGATAGCCTTGAAACATCTTCAGCGATCCGTTATCCATTCGCACTGGAATCGAAACCGTCAAACTAGCTTTGGGAAACTTGAGCGACTCGATCGCATCTTCAGAGATGGAGGTGTGCTTTAGTGCTCTTTCTAGCGGTTGTGCCGCATCAGATAGGAGAGAATCAGCCATAGGATTTGTCTTTGCCCTTGTCTTGAGAAGCCTGTGCAAAAATGACGATATCCCTTCAAGCAGATTCGCTTTGCCCCGATCTCATCTTCCTCCTGAAACTGCCCTTCTTGTAGATGTCGTTTTAGAAGTTTACGATTCGTCAGCAACTCTGCTTAACAATCCCTACCTGATTAAGTTGCCATGTTAGAACTTCTCCTAGCCGTGCTCTCGGCTTCGGCAGCAGCAGGAATGAGAATTGCTTTACCTCTACTGGTGATTGGGTTGCTCTCTGGAAGCAATGCGTGGACGCACGTCCCCCTGTTAAACCGGGTGTCGCCGCCAATTATGTTAGGCATTTTGGTCAGTTGGTCGCTGGTAGAAGTGTTTGCCTCAAAAAACCGTCTCGGACAACGAGTGTTGCAAGTGGTGCAACTGCTGCTCAGTCCTTTGGTGGGAGCTTTGATGGGGATGGCGATCGCCCAGGCAACCGATGTTTCTCCCTGGCTGGTCGGGATATTGGGAGGCGTGGGCGGACTGCTGGCGTTTGTGCTAAAACTCGTCCAGGTGGGATGGTTTTACCGCTTGCAGGGCTTACCCCTGTGGCTGATTTTCGTTCAGGATGCTTTGTGCGTTTGCTTGGTAGTGTTTGCTTTTGATGCCCCAAGAGAGGGAGGAATTGTTGCCCTACTGCTTTTGTGGTTGGCAATTCGCAGTTCTCAGGCTTGGCGGCGTTGGCAAAAACACGATGAACGATCGGGCAAGTCAATGCAGCGAGACTCCTTGCCAAACGAGGAATCTCGTCAGTTGCGCGATCGTGACTAAAAAATAATGGGGACTCTAAATTTAGAATCCCCACTAGGTAAATTTATTGATAGCTTGAGCGATCGTGCTTAAAGAAGTCCAAATGCGTGTAAAGGCCCGCGACCCGTCAGCATCTCTATAATCAGAGCGATCAAGCCAATCATCGCCACCCGACCATTCCAAACCTCAGCAGACGTGGTGAGACCCCACTGCCAGCTTTCTTGAGGATACATCTTGACATTCTTTCCAGGATGCACAACATCGGCAAATTTTACTTCTGGGGCATTGAGCGCATTGACGACCAAAGTTGCCAAATCGTTAATAAACACCGGGTGAATATTTAAAGCTGGAACTCGGCTGAATCGCTCGATCCCGGCTTCTTCGGCGACTTCCCGATATTCCATGTCGATTTCTTGCAGCGTCTCAATGTGTTCTGAGACAAAGCTCAAGGGCACGACTACCAGATCTTGAACGCCTTTCTCAGCCAGTTCTTTGATGGCATCCTCGGTGTAAGGTTTGAGCCATTCGACCGGGCCAACTCGACTCTGATAGGCCAGCGTGTAGGCGTTTGGTCTGCCAAGACGCTGCATAATCAACCGCGCACATGCTTCGATTTCGCGCTGATAAGGGTCGCCCACTTCTTCAACATAGCTGACCGGAACGCCATGAGCGCTAAAGAAAACGTGAGCCTGATCTGGGTTGGGCAACTGATCAATCTGTTGAGCGATCAGATCTGCCATTGCCTCTAAATATCCTGGGCTGTCATACCAAGATGGAATGACGGTGTATTTGATCTGCTGCAACGCTGGGTCTTTCGCCCACAAGTCTTCTAGCAAGCGGAAACTGGAGCCACTGGTGCTAATCGAAAAGTGAGGATAGAGAGGCAAAACGACTAAACGATCGACTCCATCGCGTTTAATCTGCGCGACAGCTTCTTCGGTAAATGGGTGCCAATAGCGCATCCCAATATAGACATTGGTGTCTTGCCCGTGTTTTTGTAACTCCTGCTGGAGTGCCTGTGCCTGCTCTTCGGTAATGCGCCGCAATGGAGAGCCGCCGCCGATTTGCTGATAGTTTGCCTGTGACTTTTTTGCCCGCGAGGTTGAAATTAGCCATGCCAAAGGACTTTGCAGCCAGGGAAACGGGAGGCGGATAATTTCCGGGTCAGAAAATAAATTATAGAGAAAGGGACGAACATCTTCTAATCGATCGGGCCCGCCCAAGTTAAGTAATAAAACGCCTACTCGACCCATGGCTACTAAAAGTTCCTTAGAGTTCTCAGCTTCGTTACTGATTTTAACAATAAAATCTTCATGAGTCTGACGAAAATCGGTCAATCTGTTTTGTGAAAAACATGATTTTTGATAGTTCCGACACAAAAGTTTAGCATTGTTGACATTTAATTCGACGGGATGAGCGTTAAGCCAATCATCCTCTAAAGTTGAGATCTTGTATTCAGATTAGTAGATCATGGCAGAGATAGATGTAATTTCTGCAAAAGCCTGCGAGGCGATCGATGGGCGCATTGCTCAACTCAATCAGCGCTTAAAAGTCGCTCAGATGGGGGTGCAAATTGAGCGACGGGGCATTAAGCTAAATTTGAGGGCGACGTTGCCGCCTCGCCCCGATAGTTTGCGGTTGCGCCCTTATCAGCAGCGTCTGAGTTTGGGTCTACCTGCAACCAATGCAGGGCTGAAGCAAGCTGAGCAAGAAGCAAAGATCATCGCGGCGCAGTTGATTCAAAACAGTTTTGACTGGCAAAGTTATCTCACCTTTGGCGGCAAACGTCTGAGTCAGATGAACTTTTTAGAGCAGCTTCAGGCATTTGAGCAGGACTTTTTAGCACAGCCCAATCGCTTAATCAAACCCGGTTCTACTAAAACTACCTGGAACTCTGCTTACGCGCCTTATTTAAAAAAGCTGGCAGCGATCGCCGAGGCTCAACCCCATCTAACGATCGTGGAAGCCATTCACAAAACCATTCACTCAACTGAAATTAATTCTCGCAGTCGTCAAGTCTGCTGCACGGCATTGAGTGCTTTAGCAGAATTTCTCAATCTCAAACTTCCCACTGAGTTAAAGACATTTTGGGGTGGCTATGGCAACAGTCAAACCAAAGTCAGGCAGCTCCCAACTGACGAAGAAATTGTGGCAGTCTGGCAGACGATTCCTAACCCAGCGTGGCGTTTTGTCTATGGAGTCATGGCGACTTATGGGCTGAGAAATCATGAAGTCTTTTTTTGTGACTATTCAGCGTTAAGTCGAGATGAAACGATGATTCAAGTCTTGCCGACTACCAAAACTGGCAGCCATGAAGTTTGGGCGTTCTACCCAGAATGGATTGAAGAATTTGATTTGAAAAAGGGTGGTTTGCCGACGATCGAGACTGATCTCACAAAAACTACACTACAAACGGTCGGACAACGAGTAACGGCGCAATTTCGTCGCTATAGTGTGCCTTTTTCGCCCTATGATCTGCGCCACGCGTGGGCAGTGAGAACCATTCACTTCGGGTTATCAGACACCGTTGCAGCCAGAATGATGGGACATTCGGTGGCAGTTCACACGCGCACTTATCATCAGTGGATTAGTCGGCGCGATCAGCAGCAGGCCGTAGAAGCCGCGTTGAGTCGCAGAAATAAAGGATAGGTTGAAACAATAGACCTCCTGCGTGAATTCGGGAACGCCCCCTAAATCCCCCATTCTGGGGGACTTTGAAACCGCAAGTCTTCTCAAAGTCCCCCAGAATGGGGGATTTAGGGGGCACAAGCCGACCTAAGCGGAGCGAGATCTGAGAGAGCTTATATCGAGAATTTTATTCATGCAGGAGGTCTAATGGCAACGATTCTTCGAGATCTCAGTTATCAATATCAGTGGTTATATGATGGCATCTCGCGCGCTGCTGCGCTGGCAGTTGGTGGAGAATCGCGATTTCGACAGTTGGCATTGCAAGGGTTGCCGATCGCTCAAGACTCAAAAATCTTAGATTTGTGCTGTGGGAGTGGGCAAACGACTCAGGTTTTAGTGCAGCGATCGCGCCACGTTACAGGACTAGATGCCTCACCGCTTTCGATTAAACGAGCGAAGCAAAACGTGCCTCAAGCAGATTATGTAGAAGCCTTTGCTGAAGAAATTCCGCTTTCGGATAATGAGTTTGATTTAGTCCACACCAGTGCTGCAATGCACGAGATGGAAACCGAACAATTGCGTCAAATTTTGCAAGAAGTTTATCGAGTCTTAAAGCCTAATGGCTATTTCGCAATGGTAGATTTCCATGCGCCAACCAATCCGATTTTTGTGCCAGGATTAGCCGCTTTCTTTTGGTTGTTTGAGACAGAAACGGCGTGGCAATTCATTAAAACTGATGTAGCTGCTTTATTAACAGAAATTGGATTTCAGGTGAGCGATCGTACCCTTCATTCAGGTGGTAGTCTCCAGGTCATCCAAGCCCAAAAGCCGGCCTCGTAGTCCTCAAACAAATAACACGACAGAAGCGAACCTCTGCCGTGTTATTTGTTTGAGATAGGGTCAGCAGAAAAGCCGAAACTTTTCTAATAAAGGGTTCTGTATAGCCCAGCAAATAACTTACGTGGGGTGTGAAGAAGAAAGGGTAAAAGCTTCAGAAACTTGGAAGTAGTTTGATTTGTTTTCTTCGCAAGATTAATATACTCTGTTTTGGTGGCTCGATCGCTCTATCTTGAGAAATGCAGTTTCCTCACCCTTGAGATAGATTCTGCTTCCTAATTTTCGATTTTGCGGGATTGAGAAATCTCTTCTAACCAGCCTTGCGTCATTTTTGGAGAAGTCAATCTCACTTTTTTGAGGTGCGCGAATTCTGGTTGTTGAAATAGAGACAGATACCGTTTGCGATTTTTCCGATAAGTCTGCACTGCCCAAACAATCACCGAATCACGGCTCAAAAACGATTTCTGAAACGTCTCGCGGTTGCCATTACAGCAAGCTTCTCGCATCACAACCCGCCGAATGGTGCGGTTAATGATTTGACCGATCACGATCGGAAACGAATAATCGAGCCATACGATCGTGTCAGCGCGGCTCCAAACCAGCGGACGAATCTTGCTGTAGTTGCCATCCACAACCCAAGATTCACCGCTCAAAGCCTTCTCAACTCGCGATCGAAACACGTCGATCGGCGCTTCAGTCCAATTTGGCTCCCAGTGCAGGGCATCTAACTCGACATGAGGAATCGCCAACCGTTGAGACGTTTGACGCGCCAACGTGGTTTTGCCGGAGCCACTGGTGCCAACGATCGCGATTTTACAAAGTTCAGACATCGTTTTAGGTTGTGTATTCAGCGTTGATTTTCACGTAGTCATAGCTGAGATCACAGCCCCATGCTTGACCTATGCCTGACCCGTTGCCGATCGTGACCTCAATCATCACGGGATGACTGACATATTGAGTGTGGGGTATTCCTCGATCGAACGCCACCGGATGGTTTCCTTCCATCACAAGCAACTCGTTACTTATCTCAGCGCTCACCAGTGTGCCAGCAGGACGAGGCAGCGTACTCGCGTCAGCTTGTTGTTTGAGATAGTTACTGGCAGCCGCCCGATCGAAGGGTTGCGGTTGGCCATTTTGCATCATTAAGAAATCGCCCAATTTGATTTGCAAATGCTCTTGCTCAAACGGCACATCTGCCCGACCTGCCGCCGCCGAGATTCTGCCCCAATTAGGGTCGCGTCCAAAAATTGCCGCCTTGACGAGCGAAGAACCCGCAATCGTCTTTGCAACTCGCCGCGCCGAGGCATCGTCGATCGCGCCAGACACCTGCACCTCAATCAAACAGGTTGCCCCCTCGCCATCTCGTGCGATCGACTTCGCTAAATAGGTACACACTTCAGTCAGCATTGCTTCTAGCGTTTCTGCCTCTGCGCCCATTTCGGTGATCGCAGGAGTACGAGATTGACCATTTGCCAGAGCAATCAGCGTGTCATTCGTACTCGTGTCACCATCTACCGTAATTTGGTTAAAGCTCCGATCGGCGGCTCGACTCAGCATTTGTTGCCAGAGTTGAGGAGAAACGGCAGCATCGCAGGTCACAAACGACAACATCGTCGCCATGTTGGGGTGAATCATGCCTGATCCTTTAGCAATGCCGCCCACTCGGACAGGGCGATCGCCAATGATCGTTTCGAGAGCGATCGATTTGGTCACTAAGTCAGTGGTGCAGATCGCTTTCGCGGTAGCATCCGAGCCATTTTCATTCAGAGAAGCAACCAAGTTAGGAACCGCCGCCCGAATTGCTTCCATTTTGTTACGCTGCCCAATCACCCCAGTCGAAGCCAGCAGCACCAGATCTGAAGAGATAGTCAGCGCTTGAGCAATTAACTGAGCGCATTCCAGCGCATCCAGCATTCCTTGAGCGCCCGTTGCAGCGTTTGCCTGCCCAGCATTGCAGAGAATAGCGCGGGCGCTTTGCTTTGACTGCAAGCGCTCTTGGCAATAATCAACCACAGGCGCTTTAGTTTGACTGGTGGTGAATACACCTGCCGCGATCGCATCTACATCCGAGACAATCAGCGCCAGATCTGGCAAGCCTGAAGGCTTTAATCCGGCGATAATTCCGGTCGATCGAAAGCCTTTAGGTGCCGTCACCCCGCCTGAAATTTTCTGCCATGTCATGATATTGCCTCTCCTGTCCTGAGCTGTCTATGAGAGGCGATTATATCAAGCTCATGGCTTACCGTAAGTAACAGGTGTGTCGCTCTCTACAACAAAGCACTCACAAAAGACAAGAAAAAAGGGAGGGTCGCTTTACGACTCCCCCTGTCATCAGGGTGCATCTACTCAGCACAGTATGGCATTAAGGGGGTGAGGGGTGAAACCCCTTAAAGAACTTTTATACAAAATCATCGGCATTTTCGTCAAAAGTTCACAAAAGAATCAGAATTCTTCGTTAGCCGTTGAGTTTTTTTGCCAGGAGCTGATTGGTCATTTTGGGGTCGGCCCGTCCGCCCGTTTGTTTCATGACTTGACCGACAAAGAAGCCCAGAAGTTTTGTCTTACCACCGCGATATTGCTCAAGCTCTTTGGGGTTAGCTGCAATGACAGCCTCGATCGCCGCCTCGATCGCGCCACTATCTGAGATTTGCACCAAGCCCTCACGCTCGACAATCTCGTTAGGGGAGCCACCTTTGGTCAACAGTTCGGGCAAGATGTCTTTGCCAATTTTGTTGCTAATCGTGTTGGCATCGATTAAAGCCGTTAATTCAGCCAGCGCGATCGGAGTCAACGGAATCTCTTTGATGCTTTTGCGCTCGTTGTTGAGATAGGCGCTGATGTCGCCCATGATCCAATTAGCGGCTTGTTTGGGATTTGCTTTGGCAGCCACAGCCGCTTCAAAATATTCGGCGATGTCGCGATCGTCGGTCAACACCCGCGCATCATACGCCGAAAGTCCGAAGTTGGTCTCGTAGCGAGGACGCTTTTGATAAGGCAGTTCGGGTAACTCGCTGCGCCATTGTTCTAGCTGCTCTGAGGGAACTTCGATCGGCCCTAAATCTGGCTCTGGAAAATAGCGATAATCGCTGGAGCCTTCTTTAATTCGCATACTAATCGTGCGTTGCGTTCCTTCTTCCCACAAACGCGTTTCTTGAAGAATGCGCTCTCCGGTTTCGATCGCGTGAATTTGCCGCTCAATCTCGTGATCGATCGCACGTTGAATGGCGTTAAAGGAGTTCATGTTTTTGATTTCAACTTTGGTGCCAAACTCCTTTTGCCCGATCGGACGCACCGAAATATTCACATCACAGCGCAGCGAACCTTCTTGCATATTGCCGTCACTCACGCCCAGATAGCGCATGATTCGCCGCACCTCTTGAGCATATTCGGCGGCTTCTTGCCCCGATCGCAAATCCGGTTCTGAGACAATCTCAACCAGCGGAACGCCCGCCCGGTTATAGTCCACTAGCGAATAGGTCGAACCTGATAGACGATCGCTGCCTCCATGTACGAGTTTTCCGGCATCTTCTTCCATGTGCAGGCGCGTCACTCCAATTCTTTTACGAACCGGATTGCCGTCTGCATCTAAAAGCTCGATTTCGACCCAACCGTGTTCAGCGATCGGCAAATCAAATTGAGAAATCTGATAATTTTTGGGCAGGTCAGGATAGAAATATTGTTTACGATCGAACTTGCTATAAGGCGCAATCTGACAGTTAAGCGCCAGTCCGGCTTTGACCGCGTATTCCAACACTTTTTGGTTCAGCACAGGCAGCACTCCTGGCATCCCCATGCAAATCGGGTCAATGTGAGTGTTTGGCTCGGCAGTAAACTTGGCAGAACTGTCAGAGAAAATTTTAGTTTCGGTGCTTAACTGGCAGTGAGTTTCTAGCCCGATCACCGCTTCATATTGAGTTTTTGCTGGCGCAGCAGTCGTCATAAAGTCTCAAAAATAATATATCTGGGCAACTGAACTCCATTTTAACGCTTCCCAAACCTTGAGTGAATCTTTACAGAATCGGCGACTCAGAGAAATTCTGCGTAAGATTGGTAAGACTTCCCCATCGGAAATAGGAAGACCCGAATGCTTGTCTGTCCTCAGTGTCAGTTCGAGAACCCCAGTTCAAACAAATTTTGTCAAGAGTGTGGCACCTCTTTGGCTCAAGAAGCTTGTCTTGATTGCGATCGTCAGGTCGAGATCGACGTGCAAATTTATTTAACACTGCGATCGCAGCTTCACCAAGTCATTCCCCAGGTTTACGATGCTTGTGAATCAGAAGATATTCTCTTAGAAGATCGATCTCACCTCACGTTACTGATCGATTGCTTGCGTGACGATCATGCCTTATCGATGCCGCAAGTGTTGCACTGGTTTTATGAAATGGTCTCAACTTGGGAAGCGCTAGCCCCGTGGCAGTGTTGTCAGAGCTTGCTAGACACCCAAAACTTGCGAATTGATGAAGACCAGATGTTGTGTCTACAGAAATTGATGCAAGACCCCTTGCCTGCGCCATCGCTGCAAAACCTGGGCGAAACCTGGCGATTTCTGCTCGATCAACGCTCTCAGACTCAAATAGCAGCGCTGCATTTGCTGATTGCCGATCTGCAAATGGGTAAACTGATAACAACCGATGAGCTACGATCGCGCCTTGAAGCGATCGCTCACGAGATCCAAGCAAGTTTCACTGAAGTCGATATGATTCCTAACCCTCAAGATCTGCCAACCCCCGACCCGACAAGTGTTCCTCTAGAGAGCCTTGAGGATGAAGCTTCAGAAGCCGTTACCCTCCAACCCGAAGAAGAGGGCGACGACATGCCGACCATTGTCCTGCCGATGCAGTTGTTTAGCCTCGAAGACGCTGGGAGAACTGACATCGGAAGAACTCGCGATCACAACGAAGACTGTTTTGGCGTTGATACCCAGATCAAGAAAAATCAAACCCCGTCTAGCAGAACTGTTCGGGCACAGGGCTTATATATTCTTTGTGATGGCATGGGCGGACATGCCAGCGGTGAAGTTGCCAGTCGGTTAGCTGTAGACACCTTGTTGCACTATTTCCAAAATTATTGGCATGCCGATGCCGCTAACTCATCTGGGCTTCCGCCTCTGGCAGTGATTCGTGAAGCCGTGCAGTTAGCCAACCAAGCCATTTATGATGTCAATCAACAAAACGCTCGATCGGGCAGCGGCAGAATGGGCACTACGATGGTGCTGCTGCTGATTAAAAACACCGAGGCTGCCGTGGCTCACGTTGGAGACAGTCGCCTCTATCGCTATAGCCGCAAGGGAGGCTTAAAGCAAGTCACCGTCGATCACGAGGTTGGTCAGCGAGAAATTCAGCGCGGTATCGAAGCGACGATCGCCTATAGCCGCCCAGATGCCTACCAGCTTACGCAAGCGCTAGGGCCTCGCGACGAAAACTTTATCAGTCCTGATATTCAGTTTTTTGAACTCAACGAAGACATGGTGCTAATTCTCGCGTCTGATGGTTTGACAGACAACGATCTACTAGAAACGCACTGTGCAACCCATATTGACCCGCTAGTTAGCTCCCTGACTAACCTTGAGCAAGGCGTAAATCAACTGATCGAGCTTGCCAACCAATATAACGGTCACGACAACATTACAGCGATCGCCATCCGTGCCAAAGTCAGACCCAACCTAGAGCAACTTTGGTGAAAATTGCATCAACAGGACTTACGCATTTTGACCAAAACCTCGGAGGTTTAAGCCACTCTGTCGGTCACGATGCTTGATTCTTGGTTAAAACCTCCGAGGTTTGCGTAAGTCCTAATCAAACTTGATCATTCAGCGTTTTCTTCGTCCCAAGCGTCTACTGATAGCAGTTCACTGACGGGATCTTGCATCGTAAACTCAAACGACAAAAGTTCTTGCTTCCAATAAGCCCACTCATCTCCATAGAGAAGAGCAATCTTCCAAATGCTATCACTGGGTTTGAGCAGTTTTGAGTCGATCAGCGATCGCACCTGGCGCTGTAGCTTCACCATCGGGTGAGCAACTTGTGGAGTCATACCTTCCTTAATCATGATTAAATTGTGTTAATTTCTTATGCTCGCTTCATAGCAAGGACTTAGCAAGACGTGGATGGTTGCTTTGTCGAGAAGTGCCTTTTCTAGTTTCTCATGTTACCGTACTTTCTCATATTTGGAACAAGTGACTCTTTTTGATCAAAATCTCTAGAAATCAATCCTCTAGGAAAGCACTAATGCTTTCGCCTGCAACATCAAACCATACTCCAATCCTTCGACAACAGCATGATAAGACGCTTCTAGAATATTGCTCGACACGCCAACCGTCGTCCAACGCTGAGAGCCGTTACTCGATTCGATTAAAACACGAGTCTTTGCAGAGGTGCCTGCCGCTCCATCTAAAATTCTGACTTTGTAATCAGTGAGATAAAACGTCTCGATCTCTGGATAGAAGTTAGTCAAGGCTTTCCGTAAAGCGGCATCTAGAGCCGAAACTGGGCCATTGCCCTCTGCCGCTTCTAGGATATCTTGACCGTTGACGGCTAGATTAACGGTTGCCAGTGATTTTGCTGTCAGCGTTTCGCCGTCAGGCACCCGGTCATAGTGAACCTGAAATCCTTTAATCTCAAAGGGTAGCGATCGCTGCCCCAATGCTTCGCGCATCAACAGTTCAAAACTAGCTTCGGCTGACTCAAACTGATAGCCTTCACTCTCTAGATCCTTCAGATGCTTCAAAATTTGACGACAGGTGGGGTCTTGCCGATTTAAGTCAATGCCTAAACTGCGGGCTTTTGCCAAAACGTTGCTTAACCCCGCTTGATCTGAGATCACAATTCGGCGGCTGTTGCCAATCAGATCGGGCTGAAGGTGTTCGTAGGTGATCGGGTTGCGCTCGACGGCGCTGACGTGTAGCCCACCTTTGTGAGCAAAGGCAGAGAGTCCGACAAAGGGCGCGTGATCATCCGGCGCTAGGTTGGCAATTTCGCTGACATAGCGGCTCAATTTTGTCAGCTTTGCCAGCGCCTCTGACTGAATGCAAGCGTAGCCGAGCTTGAGTTGCAAATTGGGGATCACTGAACAAAGATTAGCGTTACCGCAGCGCTCTCCATAGCCATTAATCGTGCCTTGCACCATGCGAACCCCTGACTGGACGGCGGCGATCGCGTTTGCTACGGCGAGTTCAGAATCGTTGTGGGTGTGAATGCCAAACTGGGGCAAAGCTTGAGAATTGAGGGCTGAGAGCGGCTCTAGCTGTTTGAGAACGGTTTGCACAACTTGACTAATTTCGTGAGGCAAAGTGCCGCCATTGGTGTCGCAAAAAGTGATCCATTCGGCTCCGGCTGCGATCGCCGTCTTCAACGTTTTTAACGCATAGTCAGGGTTGTATTTATAACCATCAAACCAGTGTTCGGCATCATAAATAACTCGCCGATCTTGAGTGCGGAGATAAGCGATCGTGTCGCGAATCATTTCCAAGTTCTCGTCGAGCGTAGTTTGCAGCCCTTCAATGACGTGCAGATCCCACGATTTGCCGACGATCGTCACCCAACGAGTTCCCGCCGCGAGAATCGGTTGCAGCATCGGGTCAGTGGCGGCTTTTTTCCCAGGGCGACGAGTGTAGCAAAAGGCAACCATTTCAGCATGGGTCAACGGTTGTTCTTTAAGCTGCCAAAAAAACTGCACATCTTTGGGGTTGGCCCCGGGCCAGCCTCCCTCAATAAAAGGAACGCCCAACTGATCGAGGCGACGAGCAATTCGCAGTTTGTCTTCGATCGACAGTGATAATCCCTCGCGCTGGGCACCGTCTCGTAGCGTGGTGTCGTAAATCCAGACGCGATCAGCAGAATCTGAAGTCATAAGTGCTTAAACATAATGAGAAACTTAATTTTAAGGAGATTTAGAAGCGATTATTAGACCTCGATCGTAAACGTTCTTGAGAGTAAACAAGCTTCTCGGCTCAAAGCCTTCTAAAACTGGGACAATAAACTGACTATCCCTATCAAAGACGATGAACTAGTCTGGAAGTTTATTGGGTAGAGGCAATTCTCTACCCTCAGTGCCAAGTGTTTTAATTGAAACTTAGGTAACTTGAAAGCAACTGAAGTAGTGATCAGACGATTATGAATTATCCTGGCAGAATAATTGGGGGTACATTGGTGGCGATCGCAGTCACCTGGATCTTAAACATTGCTGGAGTGTTTCCCTTTAACAAAAGTGGCACCAATCAAATGGATCAAACAGCAATCCCCGACCCAAACGCCCAAGGCACAGGGGGTCAATCGATCACTGCCAATAACCCAGCCAACCGTCCTGGCACCCAAAATTATGCACCAGGCGGCAGTTCAAGCAATGGTGACACCCCTTCAACCGACACGACCACTCTATCCCCCAGCGATGGCACCGCTAATTCTGGCGCAGGGCGGCGCACTCTCCCGGCTCGACTGCGTGTGGTACGAGCAGGATGGTAGCTGTCGTAGGAAATAATTAGGATCGATGAAGTCTACATCTGACATTTTGGTAATTGGAGGCGGCATCGTCAGTTTAGGTTCACGCCTGGCCGTGCGTCGAGATGCCAGGTCGGAGTGATGGTTGGTGACCATTCCCTACCGATAAACCGATTTATAAGAATCGTAAACTTTTGTAAAAATATGTTATTCTGTAACAGTCTACACAAAAAACTAGGTGAATTCATGGCTGATATAGTTGATGTTGCTGTTAACGCTGGTTCTTTCACCACCCTAGTTGCTGCGGTTAAAGCTGCTGGATTAGTAGAGACGCTTAAGGGCGCAGGCCCTTTCACCGTCTTCGCGCCCACCGATGAAGCATTTGCTAAACTCCCAGCGGGCACCGTTGAAGGGTTGCTCAAGGATCTTCCTAAGCTGAAGAAAATTCTGACCTATCACGTTGTCTCAGGCAAAGTGATGGCGGCTGATGTCGTTAAGCTGAAATCAGCAAAAACAGTTGAAGGCTCAGACGTAAAAATTGATGCTTCTAACGGTGTCAAGGTGAATGACTCCACAGTCGTGACCCCTGATGTTGCTGCTGATAATGGCGTAATCCACATCATTGACACAGTGCTGCTTCCTGCGTAACCAACGCTTGGATGGCACTACCATTAAATAAGTGACTAAGAGGCAGTAGCGATTAAAAGTTACTGTCTCTTACTGTTTAAATGCATTTTGTCAATCCCACAGTTTTAGTAAAACGATGAAGTCCACTGGTGAGATTTTAGTGATTGGAGGCGGGATCATCAGTTTAGCGATCGCCCTAGAGCTAAAACGACAGGGTGCTTCGGTGACGATCGTCTGTCGCGATTTCACCGAAGCCGCCACTCATGCCGCCGCCGGAATGCTTGCTCCTCAAGCCGAACGCATTCCTCCCAGCCCCCTGCTAGATTTGTGTCTCCGCAGCCGTGCTCTCTACGCCAACTGGACTCAAAAATTAGAAGAACTCACCGGACTCGAAACGGGCTATTGGGCTTGTGGAATCTTGGCACCCGCTTATCAAGAGAATCTAGCCTTAAAGGCTGACAATTTAGAATCGGTTTGGCTTGATCGTGCCACCATTCACCAAAGTCAACCTGGTTTAGGGTCTGATGTCATAGGCGGCTGGTGGTTTCCTGAAGACGCGCAGGTAGACAATCGCTTGCTAGCCAAAGCGCTATGGGTCGCTGTTCAAGAATTGGGGGTTGAAATTCAAACTGGGGTGACGGTCGAGAAAATTGTGCAGAACGGCGATCGCGTCACTCATCTTCAAACCTCCGCCGGAACTTGGCAAGCCGATCACTATATTCTGGCAACCGGAGCCTGGTCACAAACCCTTTTGCCGATTCCCGTTACGCCCAAAAAGGGACAAATGCTATCGGTGCAGATGTTACCCGAATCGATGCCCCTGCAAACCGTGCTGTATGGGTCAGATAGCTATCTCGTGCCTCGACAAGACGGACGGATTATCATCGGCGCAACCAGCGAGGATGTTGGCTTTACTCGCGGAAATACGCCCCTTGGGATTCAAAGACTTTTATCGGCGGCGATTCGGCTCTATCCTGCTTTACAGAACGATCCAATTCAAGAGTTTTGGTGGGGGTTTCGACCTGCCACACCCGATGAACTGCCGATTCTAGGGGCGAGTCCCTATCGCAATCTGACCTTAGCAACCGGACACTACCGCAACGGAATTCTATTAGCGCCGATTACAGGAGTGACGATCGCAAATCTCGTTCTGCACCAAAAATTTGACCCGTTGCTAGATGCTTTCCACTGGTCACGGTTCAATCCGTAGTACACCCAATCTACGCTGTAGTATTCGAGATTCTTTTCGTATTGCACCCTAACTTTATCCATAACTCGGCGGGACGCGATATTTTCGGGTTTGGCGACAGCGACGAGGCGGTCAACTTACGGAGTTGCAGTCGGTCAGTCTCGATTTCAGCCATAATTGAAACTCTCACTCGCGCTTCAACCTGAAAGCAAAAGGCAGGAAACCAGCCAATGGTCACTACCCCTACGTCGATCGTTTATCCCGATTCTGACGGGTTGCCAATGTCAGATAACACTCGACAGTTTGAGTATATTGTCTACATCAAAAAAGGTGTGGATTGGTTGTTTAGTGATCATCCACAAATTTTTGTTGGGGGAGATTTGCTGTGGTATCCCGTTGAAGGCAACAACAAGCTGCGCCAAGCGCCCGATGTGATGGTGGCGTTTGGGCGACCCAAAGGCGACAGAGGCAGCTACCAACAGTGGAAAGAAGAAAATATTCCTCCACAAGTCGTCTTCGAGATTATCTCTCCGGGCAACACGATTCCTGAAATGACTCGGAAGTTTCAGTTCTACGAGCGTTATGGCGTGGAAGAATACTACATCTACGATCCCGATCGTTTGAGTCTAGGAGGATTTCTTCGCCAAAACGATAGATTGGAAGAAATCGAGGTGATGGAAGAATGGGTGAGTCCTCGCTTAAAGGTGCGCTTCACCCTCAACCCAGACGGTGGCTTAGAACTCTATCGACCCGATGGGCGACTATTTGAGCGCTACGAAGAAATCGCTGCACGAGCCGAACGAGAACATCAACGAGCCGAACAAGCCGAACAAAGAGTAAATCAGGCAGAAGCTGAGGTCGATCGCTTAAAAGCGCAACTCAGAGCAATGGGGCACAACCCCGACGATTTGATTGGAACCGAAGGAAGGGAATGATATGCAGACACTCGATAAACCCGTAGAACGTCCGATAGAAGATAGTTTAGTGATCGCCGGAAAGACGTTTCGATCGCGCCTCATGACCGGAACGGGAAAATATCGCACCTTTGAAGAGATGCGCCACAGCATTGCAGCCAGCGGCAGCGAAATCGTCACGGTAGCGGTTCGTCGCGTGCAGACCCACGCACCAGGGCACGAAGGACTCGCTGAAGCTTTGGACTGGACAAAGATCTGGATGCTGCCCAACACCGCAGGCTGTCAAACGGCTGAAGAAGCGGTGCGAGTGGCTCGTCTGGGTCGAGAAATGGCAAAATTGCTCGGTCAGGAAGACAACAATTTTGTCAAGCTGGAAGTGATTCCCGATGCGAAGTATTTGCTGCCCGACCCGATCGGCACCCTTCAAGCCGCCGAACAGTTGGTTAAAGAAGGCTTTGCCGTGTTGCCTTATATCAATGCCGATCCCATGTTAGCCAAGCGATTAGAAGAGGTTGGCTGTGTGACGGTGATGCCGTTGGGTTCGCCGATCGGGTCAGGTCAAGGCATTAAAAACGCCGCCAATATTCAGATCATTATTGAGAATGCAAAGGTTCCGGTAGTGGTCGATGCTGGCATTGGTGCCCCTAGCGAAGCTGCCCAAGCGATGGAAATGGGAGCCGATGCGCTGTTGGTGAATACGGCGATCGCGTTGGCAACTAATCCAATGGCGATGGCAAGAGCGATGAATCTCGCCACTGAGGCAGGTCGTCTCGCCTACCAAGCTGGGCGGATTCCGATCAAAGCTTATGCTAGTGCGAGTTCACCTTTAACCGGCACGATCGGGGCTTGAATGGTCTGGGCTTTGTTCTACGGCTGCTGCTGGTCAAATAGCTTTTCAAACATTTGAGTTTGGCGATCGACAATAGTGACTAGGCGCGTAATGTTGTCGGCTTGCTGCTGACTAATGATCGCTTGCTGCTGGGTGGTTAACCTAATTTCTGTCAGTCCCTCAGTTAATCGCCCTACCTGTTCAGTCAGCATCTCAATGTTTTCAACCACGCGATCGAGTCTGGGATAAATGCCGTCAGTTTCATTGGATGTGGTCATGAGTAAGTTGCTTTGTAGTTTTGAGATCTTCGATTGTAATTTCAATTTGGTAGATATCTATTAATAGCTTGGCAACTCACTGAATTTTTGTCTATCTGGGTCTAGAAAAACACAAATGCTAAAATTTCTTACCTCAGAGTGAGAACAATTACTCAAAGTTTGCTAAACTTAACAAAACCACACAGGAGACATTACTATGCGCTACACCGTTGAAGAAGGCGGTCGCTTAAACAACTACGCGATCGAACCAAAGATCTACGAAGCCACTCCTCCAACCGCGTCACAAAAACGCAACTACATGATCATGGGTACGGTTGGCGCTCTGCTAGTAGGTGGATTGATTTTTGTGGCGGTTTCTGTGTCATAAGATTTTTGCTTTGATATCAACTTTTCAATAACACCTCAGATCTAATTGGTTTTGAGATAGCCAGGTTGCTTGTATTAGTGAGTACCTGGCTTTTGTGTGTTTAAAATTTTGAGAAATACTGAGTCGTTAAGCACTTGACTGGGCGATCGCGCTCATCCAGTTGTGAGCAAAACGCTTAACATAGTTATTAGTAGTGGCGTGGTTAGTCACTTCTGAAACTGTCCATTCCATCCTGACCTTGGCAAAACCGAGTCGAAAAGAATAGCATCACAATCTATACCGTCATTTTGCGTGACTTGGATGATCGCTGATGCCACTCGTTGATGATCAACCTGCCTCTAGCAACCCTGTGACCGAGCTTGCTTCTCAAAATCTCTCAAGCTTGAATCAACCCATCTACCTTCGCTTAAGGCTGGCGCTAAGTCTAAATCTCCGTCGGCAGATCTTGATTGCCGTCTGTGATAATGTGCGGCTGCGCGATCGCTTTGCAGCAAGACTTCAGGCAGACTTAGAAACCTCGCCGCTTAACTTTGGCGCTGAAGAGCTTAAAACAAGACGCATTCATAACAGTCAGGCAGACGACCCTAAGCTAGTGACGCTCAACCTCAGTCTGGCAAACCCAGATGTTTTAGAGCAAATTCATCACTGGCGATCGTCACAACCTTGGCGCATGAAATCAGCCTTTGACCCGATGACCAGCTTTCAGATGATTGGGGTTGAGTCTCTGACTCGTCAGCCTGTGCAGATCCAGCGTGAGTTTCTCAACTCGCTGCAACAATTAGCTCACCAGTTCGCCACGATAGATTTTAATTTGGTGCTGTGGGTGTCGCGCCCCTGGTGTCGATCGATCTTGCAATCGGTTCCCGAATTTTGGCAGTGGCACACCGGAGTCTTTGAATTTGAAGGAGACCCAACTCCGGTTGGCAAAGACAAAGGAAAAGGAAAAGGAGCTAGGGGAATTATTCAAGCCCCAACTCTTAGCCCTCAGCCCTCGATCGCCAAATCCGCTCCACTTCCAAAACCCATTCCAAAACCCATTCCACTTCCAGAACGATCGCAAGCAGAACTCGATATCGCTG
Source organism: Phormidesmis priestleyi ULC007 (assembly GCF_003003695.1). Taxonomy (NCBI): domain Bacteria; kingdom Bacillati; phylum Cyanobacteriota; class Cyanophyceae; order Leptolyngbyales; family Leptolyngbyaceae; genus Phormidesmis; species Phormidesmis priestleyi. Next base: position 124,104 of record NZ_PVWG01000010.1, on the reverse strand, counting down.
ACCTGGTTTTAGCCGCCATCGAACAGGAGGTTTCTGAGTCAGAAACGAATCATCCTGTCAATCTAGAACACTCTGGTGAGCCACTCCGCATCTTGCAGCAATTGGAAGCGTTGCACCTCGATCGTGCGTCTGCCGCCGATTTCTCCGCTGCTTATCAAAGTCTAGGAGACTGCTATCGAGAGCGCATTGAGCAGGGCAACTCGTCGCCGCAATTTTTGACGATCGCCATTCTTGCCTATGAGCAAGTGCTGCATCTGCTAGAGGCAGATTCTTTTGACCGACCAGACGTGCTCAACGACATTGGCAATCTTTATTGGATGCTGTCTCGCCAATTGACCGATCAGGCACTTCTCAATTTGGAGAAAGCCATCAACGTCTATCAGTTGGCTTTGGATCAGATCGATCCTGAAACGCGATCGCAGACTTACGCCATGATTCAAAACAATCTGGGGTCAGCTTATAGCGATCGCGCCTACCGTGAAGACCCCGCAGAAAATTTGCAGCTCGCGATCAGCGCTTATCAAAATGCCTTGATGCATCGATCGGCAACCGAAGATCCGTCCCGCTATGCTGCCACTCAAAACAATCTCGGCACCGCCTTCTGGAATCTAGCCCAGCACAAAGCACCGATCTCAAATTTGCAGTCTGCGATCGCGGCTTATATCGAAGCGCTCCATCACTACGACTCAGAGCAGGAGCCATTGCACTACGCCATGATCCAAAACAATTTGGGCACCGCTTACTGGAACCTGTCTCAATGTCGGCAAAGTCACGACTTGGCTGAATCACTCAGCGCCACTCAAGAAGACTTTTTGATGCTGGCGATCGGAGCCTATCGCATCGCCCTAATTTACCGCACGCTAGAATTGGCCCCGGCTGCCAATGCTGCGACCCAAAACAATCTGGGCACTGCTTATTGGCACCTGGCAAACTTGTCATCTACTGACTACGAAGACCGATCGCAACATCTGCACAACGCAATCAAGGCGTATAAAGAGGCGATCGCTGCCGCGCACTCTCTCTCGCCTACCGACCCATCTCATGCTCCGGTACTGACGTTTGATTTATATGCGGCTCATAACAATTTAGGATCGGCTTACCATCAATTAGCAACCGACGATCGAGCCACGCTAGAAACCGAGACGCGATCGCAATATCTAGAGGCAGCACTCTCTCATCATGTGCAAGCCGTGCAAGGCTGGCGAGAAAAACCTGAGTTTTGTGAAAGTGCCATGGCTCATTTGGTTCAAACTGTGAAAACGCTGCACGATCGTCAGGGCATTCAGGGTCAAACCCTAGCATTCTCAAAGATTCCGGCTCAGTTGCTGCCCACAGTGATGAAACAGCTTTAATCAGATTCGGACTTAGCACAGACGAAATTTTAAGTCAGGGTTCGTCGTTTCGTCGTTGCAGGCAGCATAATTTGCATAGCAATCTTTCTACTTTGCCCATGCTTAACGAAAGCGAATACTTTGAAAAAGCCGCAGCCACACGAGTCCGAGTGCTGAGTGAGGCGCTGCCCTACATTCAACAATTTGTCGGACGCAAGATCGTTGTCAAATATGGGGGCGCAGCGATGAAGGATGCCGCTCTCAAAGAGAAAGTCATCCGCGATGTCGTGTTTATGTCGTGTGTGGGGTTGCGCCCAGTTTTGGTACACGGAGGCGGGCCTGAAATCAACTCGTGGCTCGACAAACTGGGCATTGAGCCGCAGTTTAAAAACGGGCTGCGCGTCACCGATGCCGCCACAATGGATGTCGTCGAAATGGTGTTAGTTGGTCGTGTCAACAAAGAAATTGTCTCGCTGATCAACCAGGCAGGCGGCTCTGCGGTAGGACTCTGCGGCAAAGATGCCAGTTTGATTACTGCCCGCCCTGCCGATGAAGAGGGCATCGGATTTGTGGGCGAAGTTACAAACGTCAATATCCAAATTTTAGACTCGCTGGTCAAAGCGGGTCATATCCCAGTCGTTTCTAGTGTCGCTGCCGACGAAACCGGACAGGCTTACAATATCAACGCCGACACTGTTGCCGGAGAACTTGCCGCCGCGCTGGGTGCCGAAAAGTTAATCTTGCTCACCGACACGGCGGGAATTTTGCGTGACTATAAGGATGTAGCAACCCTGATTCCACGGTTAGACATTCACGAAGCTCGACAACTGATTGACGAAGGCATCGTCTCTGGCGGCATGATTCCGAAGGTCAATTGCTGTGTGCGATCGCTGGCTCAAGGCGTTCGCGCTGCCCATATTATCGACGGTCGCCTGCCCCACGCGCTGCTGTTAGAAATCTTCACCGATGCTGGGATCGGCTCAATGTTAGTCGCCTCTGAGTTTATGGGCAACCGTTAGGGATCCATGGAATTTAAAGTTCAAGATTCTGAATTGCCGCCCCCTGACCCTTTGCTTATTTACACTCTATGCTCAACTTTTTCTCGCGTCTCGGCTATCCCATCACGTCACTCAACCTTACTCAACGGGTTAAGAGCCAAGAAGACAAGCTACCTGTCAAAAATGCGGGCTGTCGATCGCAGTTCCTGCTACATTCGGCACCGACTTCCAAAGTCTGCTTGTTTTTTCACGGCTTTACGGCGGCTCCCTATCAGTTTTTGCCGATGGGACGCACGCTACATCAGGCTGGCTATAACGTTTTGATTCCTAGAATGCCGGGTCACGGTCAGGCAGGTGACTGGAATCGTGACAACCCGCCACCACTGCCTACTAACCCTGACACTTATAAGCAATTTGGGTTGGATTGGCTGCAAAAAGCTCAGACTCTGGGCGATCGCGTCGTCGTCGGGGGTCTGTCTGGTGGTGGCACCCTCGCAGCTTGGCTAGCGCTAGAACGCGCCAAGGAAATCGATCGGGCGTTGCTATTTGCGCCCTATCTCAGCAGCAGCAATAAAGTGGTTGATTTGCTGGTTAAAACTTTCAACACCTATTTTGAATGGATTGACGACACTCCGCCCGATCAGGTGATTGGCTATGAAGGCTTTATGGTGGCTGCTCTGCGGGTCTATCTTGACATGGGCAAAGAGATTCTTAAACGCTCAAAAGACCAGCCGTCAGCCCCAATGTTTATTGTCTCGACCGAAGCCGATAAAGCCGTCAGCATCACGGATCATCAAGTTCTGTTTGAGAACATTCTCAAGCGACAGCCTAAATCTTGGTATTACGAGTTCGATCGCATTCTCAACATTCCGCACACGATGCTGACCAAAGCCGAGGGCAACAAATGGGAAAATCTGCTCAACGTGATCGCAAAAGCCTATGTGCAAAGTGATCTCACCTGGGCGGAGGTTGAAGAAATCGCCTATCGCATGACCGAGGGCAAAACCTTTAACCAAGTCGTCGCAGAATTGAAGATTGCCGATCGTGCCTCTCCTGACATGCCTGCCTTTATCACGTTGGTTGATAAACGAGCGATCGTACTCAAACGCAACCCTAGCTTGGATCAAGTCTAAATCCTGTTTTGAGGTGCTCATGATATCAACTTCAAATGCCCCTGCCGTTTCTCTAGAAGAGTTTTTGGCAAACCCGCGCGATCGCACTGAGTGGGTAAATGGAAATCTCATCAAAAAACAAGATATGACCGCAAAAACAGGACGAATTCAAGCCAGACTCGCTCGTTATTGGGGCAACTATGCAGACTCCAGTGGTCAAGGCGGAGAAGTTTACACAGAAACCTCTTGCCGAACCGTTGGACGAACTCGCTGCCCTGATGTGGCGTACCTAACGCCCGATCTCGTTGCTCAATACGGCGACTTTAAGGTTCTGCCGCGCAGCTTCTCGTTATTGGCTGAGGTGATCTCACCGAACGATGAAGCCGAAGAGGTGTTTACCAAAGTTCGAGAATATCTTGCGTCTGAGTGTGAGGAGGTTTGGCTGGTGTTTCCAGATAGTCAATGGGTGCTGATCATCACAAGTCAACGGCAAGAACTGCGAGGGCTAGAAGATATCGCCACTACACACAACGTTCTATCAGGGTTTAGCGTTGCAGTCAAAGAATTAATTGTCTGATTTAGACTGTGCCAGCTTACAGATGTAGAATTCATCCCTCAGATACTTTAGGATGCAGGAGTAGCCTCAACGAATCAATAAGCCTGTGAGTTCTGAACAATTAGACCTGGCGACCACTGAATATGAAACCGGAAAATACGCCTTTGAACGCGGCGAATATCGCAAATCGGTACAGCATTTAGAACGCGCCAACGCCTTAGTCGATGCAGGTTCGCGTTTTGGGGGAGAAGTGCAAATTTGGCTCGTGACCGCCTATGAAGCTGCCGGACAGAGATCGGACGCGATCGCCCTCTGCCAAAAAATCAGTCGTCACCCTGACATCAAGACTCGCCAGCAGGGAAAGCGTCTGCTCTACATTCTCGAAGCCCCCAAACTGCAAACTCGCCCCGAATGGCTGACTGAGATTCCTGATTTATCGACACTAGCGGACAGCGAAGCCAAAGACAATCGAGGAGTCTCTAAGTTTGGCAATGCCATCCCGCCAAAACTGTCGCAAAAGCCTCGTCCAGCGATCCCCGAACCTGTGGATTTAAGTCAGGTCAACGCCCAAGACAATCTCTTTATCTGGGTAGCGTTGATTGCAGCAGGACTGATCGTAGGCGGTTTGGCGTGGCTGAGCTAGCAGGTGATTTTGTAGCGAGTTATATCGGTTAACCTATCGCTTGCCACGATTTCTCCAAAGTAGTGTTAGATATTATTGGACTCCCGACCTCGCTCAATATGCCTTACAGAACCTTAAGTGCTGCTTTTTCACCCGATCGGCTGTCGTGGCTAGATCCCGTGATTCGTTTTTTGCTGCGATCGCGCCTGGTTTGGGTGTTTCTGTTCGCTAGCTTGATGCTGTCAGGCTGCGTAAAATCTGAGGTAGGCATCGATTTTGAGAGTCCCAATCGAGGCGCGATCGTGCAGCACATTCGCCTTGACGAGCGGCTGACTAGTTTTAGCAATGGCACCGCTAAAACCTGGCTTGACAGCATCGAAAAACGAGTTCGCCGAGTTCAGGGCAAGACTCGCCGCCTCTCAAACCAAGAGATTTTAGTCACGATTCCGTTTGGCAATGGCGAAGAATTAGAGACTCGATTTAATGAGTTTTTTAGCCCGACCAACAGCCCCAAAACTCGCTCTGCTCAAAAAGAATTAGACTTACCTAAGCTTGATTCTCATCTCAGCGTCCAGCAGGGCAATTTTCTACTGCTACAGCGTCATCGCTTAATTTATGATTTAGACCTGCGATCGCTTGGCGTTCTTGCCTCAGATGGCAGTTTGCTGGCGAGTCCGGGTTCGCTGATTGAGCTAGAGTTTGGGCTAACTACGCCCTGGGGCGCTCGAAACATCATTCACCGATCGAAGACCCCGATCTCGACCCGCCGCGAAGGTAACCAGCTCATCTGGACTCTGCAACCAGGGCAAAGCAATCATCTAGAAGCCGTCTTCTGGCTTCCAAACCCTTTAGGCATTGGGACGGTTTTGATTGTGGCGATCGTAGCAGGTGGAATCTATCTCAGACGAACCTTGCCCACCCCTACGGTTTCGCCGCCTCTAGCCCCCAGTTCATGACGATAAACTCATAACCCTTACCGGATGTCTCGCCGTTCAGCCGACCTGCAACGACTGATTATATTAGGTCTGAGTGGACCGATTATCGCCCTCAACGTCTGGCTGGTGGCGCTGATATTGCACTATTTTGAGCATCTTGTGACGGTGCTGGCAGTGTCGGCAATTCTGGCATTTCTGCTCAATTACCCAGTCGAATTTTTTGAGCGGGCCCGCATTAAGCGCGTCGGGGCGGTGGTGATTGTGTTGCTCTTGGCAGTGACCATCTTGGTGATTTTAGGAGTCACGCTGGTGCCCGTTTTGGTGGCCCAGACGACCCAACTGCTCGAAAAAATTCCGGGGTGGCTAGAGGCGACTCGGCAAAATCTAGACTTCTGGGATGCTTGGGCCCAAACGCGGAACTTTCCGATCGACCTTAAAAGCTTTGGCGGTCGAGTCAGCACCCAAATTGAAAACCAGATTCAAGAAGTCGCCACCCAAGCTCTCGGATTTGCCTTGGGAACGGTTTCTGGCTTGATTGACAGCATCCTGATCATCGTGCTGGCATCCTATATGCTGCTTTATGGGGCGAGACTTTGGCAGGGATTGATCAATCTACTGCCACCTAAATTTGGCATTCCGTTTAGTGAGTCGCTGCGGCAAAACTTTCACAACTTTTTTCTGAGTCAAATTCTGCTAGCGCTATTCATGGCTGGCGGACTGATTCCAATTTTTCTGACACTCAAGATTCCCTTTACGCTCCTGTTTGCCCTGATCATTGGCATTGCAGAAATCATTCCCTTCATCGGAGCGGTGTTAGGCATTGGGCTGGTCACAATTTTAGTGATGTTTCAGAGTGTCTGGCTGGCGTTTCAAGTCGCGATCGCGGCCATGATTCTGCAACAAATCCGTGATAATGTGCTGGCTCCCAAAATGATGGGCGAATTCACCGGGCTAAACCCACTTTGGATCTTCATCGCCCTGCTGCTGGGGCTGCAAATCGGCGGTTTCTTAGGAGTCGTGGTCGCCGTGCCGATCGCGGGCACCATTAAGGGCACGATCGATGCTCTGCGGGGCGTTGCGCCCACTCAGGTGGTTGTGACCGAGATTGTTCGTAAAGACTATCCGCCGATCGAGTGATGGAGTGCTAAACTCGATTCCAGCTTCTACGCTTAAGCTATTTTTTGTCAGAGATATTGAACCACTCGCTGCGTGATCGGAGACAACCCCAGATGCGACAAATTAATTTCTTAATCATCTTCGTCATTTGTTTAGCACTCGTTTTGTTTGGCATTGAAAACACAGAGCCAGCCGTAATTCGAGTCATTGAAGGCGTGCAGGTGGAGGCACCGCTCTCGATCGAGCTAATCTTAGCGATGGGAATCGGAGCCGTGTTGGCGTGGGTGTTTAGCGTGTGGAGCAAGATCCAGCGCATGATCGACACTCGCAAAGAACTTCAAGTTCGAGAAGAGCGCATTGACGAACTTGAACAGGATGTCGAACGCTATAAGGCAGAAATTCAAGAGCAGCAGCGTCTACTGCCCCAAGGCATCACGCAAGATGCTGAAGCCACCGAAGTGTTTGCTCAGTAAGCCAGTTTAACGTCAGTTCGGGGAGTTCTTTCGCTTCGTTGTTCAGCGCTTCAGCCCCCTAAATCCCCCAAAATTGGGGGACTTTGAACTTCAATTCGGGGCTTGAAGTCCCCCAGACTTGGGGGATTTAGGGGGCAGCCCGGATTGGCAACCGCCGCGAAAAGCTGCATCGAATTCACGTCAGTTTAGAGGGGTGGCGTGACGAATCCTGATAGTCTTTGGAGTCTCTTGGTGCCTTTGCTGCTGCTAGGGCTAATTCTGCTGGCAGCCGTGTATTTTGTGCGGATCAAAATTAAGTAGTCGATTCTGCGAGATCGTGTCACCATAAAGCATTCATCCCTCCCTTCTCTCTATGACCCTTTCTCTAGCCCAGGACGCGATCGCTCTCTTGATTGACCTGGCAGAACAGGGAGAAATTGACCCCTGGGATGTCAAGGTGATTGATGTCATCGATCGCTTCTTGAGCGAGTTGACCCCTGCCGCGATCGTGGGGCGAGAACACTACGAGTCAAATCTGTCTCAGTCGGGGCAGGCATTTCTATATGCATCGATGCTGCTGTTGCTCAAAGCCGATAGCCTGACTCAGCCTGAAGCGATCGTCGCTGATCCCGATGAGTTTGAAGGGGCAGAATTTATAGACGCAGATTTTGGCGGGGCTGCCTTGCCGCCGCATTTAGAGCGTCAGCTTCGGCGCAGGGCAGTGGCACGACCGCCTCAAAAGCGGCGAGTCACCCTTAAAGAGCTAATCGATCAGCTTCAGCTAATTGCCACCACTCTAGACGACACCACTCCGCGCGCTCGGCTGCGTCGCCCTAAACCTCAGTCTCGCGCTCAGGCAGTGCGCGCGATCGCCGAACTCGCCCACCAAGAAAATCTCTCAGAAATGGCAGTGGCGATCGAGCAATTCTTTCACGACCATTGGACAGAAGTTGCCCAAGATAAAGAATGGATCGACTTTGACCTGGTGCTGGAATTTTGGGTTGCCTTAAAAGATCAAAAACCCAAAGAAAGTGAAGAAAATCTTCACGATCATCCTAATCACGAGCGCGTCGGCGTGTTTTGGGCCCTGCTGCTGTTGTCGGCTCAAAACAAAGTCGAGTTGGCGCAAGAAGAGTTTTACCAAGATTTGAAAATTCGCTCACTGCTGCAACTCGCCGAATCTGGACTGAGTGAACTCTCTACTAGCGTTTTGCTCGATTGAGAGGACTCAACCAAACCTGGACATTTTAGATTTGTCAAATAAAAACTTTTCTCTAGTTCATCTTTAGCAGCCCTAAACCTTTTGAGTGTGCCAATTCTCACTTAGAACCGTTATAGTCACTAAAGGTCAAGGTCTGGCAACGCTTGTCTTTCGCTGAAACCTTGAGTCGCCTAAGATAAAGCAAAACCATCGTACGCTGGAATTCCTCCAGACCGAGGGTCAAACGCTTGCAGTATATCGGTGTAGGGTAGAGAGAACAATCTATGAAAGCCATGATTCTGGCAGCCGGGAAGGGAACACGGATTCGTCCGATTACATATACGATTCCCAAGCCCATGATTCCCATTCTGCAAAAGCCCGTGATGGAGTTTCTGCTAGAACTGCTTAGGCAGCACGGTTTTGACGAAATCATGGTCAATGTGAGTCACCTGGCCTATGAAATTGAGAGCTATTTTCGGGATGGGCAACGGTTTGGGGTGCAGATTGGCTACTCCTTTGAAGGCAAGATCGTCGATGGTGAGTTAGTCGGCGCGGCTGTTGGTTCAGCAGGCGGCATGAAAAAAATTCAAGATTTTTCCCCGTTTTTTGACGATACATTCGTGGTGCTTTGTGGCGATGCCCTGATTGACTTAGACTTGAGCGCCGCCGTCAAATGGCACCGAGAAAAAGGCTCGATCGCTACGGTGATCATGAAAACGGTTCCTCGCGATGAGGTGTCTAGCTACGGCGTTGTGGTCACAGACGAAGCAGGCAAAATCAAAGCGTTTCAAGAAAAACCTGCGATCGAGGAAGCCCTGAGCACCACGATCAACACCGGAATTTATATTTTTGAACCCGAAATTCTTGACTACATTCCATCTGGGCAAGAATATGACATCGGGAGCGAGCTTTTCCCCAAGCTAGTAGAAATGAATGCCCCATTCTACGGCTTACCAATGGACTTTGAGTGGGTCGATATCGGCAAGGTGCCTGATTATTGGCACGCAATTCGCAGTGTCTTGCGTGGCGAAGTCAAAAACGTGGCAATTCCTGGAAAAGAGGTGGCTCCTGGCATCTACACTGGGCTAAACGTCTGCGTCAACTGGGATAAAGTCGATATCCAGGGTCCGGTTTATATTGGCAGCATGACCTGCATTGAAGATGGTGCCAAAATTGTTGGCCCGGCAATGATTGGTCAAAACTGCTGGGTGTGCAGTGGCGCAACCGTCGATAATAGCGTAATTTTTGAATATTCTCGCTTGGGCCCAGGGGTGCGACTGGTAGACAAGCTTGTGTTTGGTCGATATTGCGTCGATAAGACAGGCGCGACGATCGACGTGCAAGCCGCCTCCCTAGATTGGCTGATCACAGACACTCGTCAAGAGCTTCCGACTCAGATGCCTGCCGAGCATCAAGCGATCGCCGAGCTTTTAGGCACTGACCACAGAGTTGCCCAATCCTAAACTCACCCGATCGGAGGAGATAGGATATATCCGACTGGAGAAGGCTTACAGAGCTTCTCTCGCGTATTCTAGGAAACGAATAGAGCACAGACTCCTTGGAGAGCGTTGAATGGGGGCATTCAGCTTTCTCCAGGGGCTTTTTTTGGCGGTTGATAGGGCGGCTTAGGCTGCAAAGTTTGACGCAGCAAAGTAAGCTAGTGCATGGGCTTTCATGGCGAATGTCGCCGATTTGCACAGCAGGAATACTGACTTGAATCCATCAAAACCGTCTCAAATTCGACTAGAACAGGTCAGTTTTGCCTCTAAAGGGGTTGCTTCTGGCAAGAAGCCAGGACAACGATCGGCGATCGGAGCACACTATTTGCTGCGAGATCTCTCATTTGACGTGTTTCGGGGCGATCGGATCGCGATCGTCGGCGCATCAGGGTCGGGCAAAACGACGCTACTGCGGTTGCTGAATCGATTAAATGAACCGATTCAAGGATCACTCTATTTAGAAGGACAAGATTTTCGGCAAATTCCGGTGCTGCAACTGCGTCAGCAAATCACTTTAGTGCAGCAAGAATCAAAACTGCTGGGAATGACCGTGCGGGAAGCGCTGCTTTATCCGCTCAAGCTGAGAGGGGTTGAGATCAAAACAGCCGAGCAGCAAATTAGCGAGTGGGTTGATCGGCTGCATCTTCCGGGTGATTGGCTCGATCGCAACGAACTCCAATTATCGGTTGGGCAACGGCAACTCGTGGCGATCGCTCGTGCCCTAGTCATTCAGCCTAAAGTTCTGCTTTTAGACGAACCCACGTCAGCCCTAGATTCAGGACGCAGTGATCACGTTCTCAACACTCTAAAAGATCTGTCGGGGATCACGATTTTGATGGCAAATCACCAGTTAGAACTCGCACAATCATTCAGCGATCGCGTCCTGCATTTGCATCGCGGCGAACTGGTGAAAGATGAGTTGAGCGATCGCGTAGACTGGCAAACATTAAGAGCCGCGATCGTGCAGTCAGAAGCTAAAGAATCCGCCGAGTGGGAGTGAGTCAAATCCGACGATCGCTCACCACCATCCTTTCTCCCCGACGGCTCGCCGCGCGATGATTGCCATTAGTGGATTCAGTCTGGGGAGGCAGAGAAGCATTGAGAATTTCTAAATTGAGTCGATAGCCGACATTCCGAACTGTTTGAATCAGATTGGGCTGTCGGGGGTCTAACTCTACTTTTTTGCGAAGCGAAAGGACATGAGTATCGACCGTGCGGGGGTTATCGATCGCATCCGGCCAGGCCCGTTGCAAAAGGTCTTGACGGCTCAAAGGTGCGCCGCTTGCCTGTGCCAACACATAGAGCAAGCTAAATTCTTGAGGAGTCAATTCGATCAACTGACCCTTAAACCGGACTCGACGATGCACCAGGTCGATTTTGAGATCACCATAGTCAAGATGAGCCGGAGGAGCCGATAAACGAGTTCGCCGCGTCAGCGCCTCGACTCTGGCTAAAAACTCCTGCATCCCAAAGGGTTTAGTCAAATAGTCATCTGCACCAGCCCGCAAACCCTCGACGATATCAGATTCAGTTGTGCGGGCAGAAAGCATGAGAATCATCGCCTGCTGCTGTTGACGCAGCCAGCGACAAAACTCAACTCCGTCTCCATTGGGCAATTCTGAATCGAGGATCACCAAGTTGGGCTGTCGGACTAAGAAGACCTCTCTCGCTTGATGCAGGTCTGCCGACTGATGCACGTGATGTCCTGCCTGCTGTAAGTGCCACCCAAGTAGCGATCGCAGGTGCGGATTTCCTTCAATAATCTGAACGTTTACGGCTCCCACGAGGGCTGGCTTTCCTGAGACGGCTTGACCTTAAGAGTATCAAAGCAATTGTGATGGATTTGTAACGGCTGCTACCCTAGTTTTCTCTAATCACCAATAACTTAGAGACTTAGGCACCGATGCCCAACGAATGCTCAGAGACATCAACACAAAGATAGGGAGGAATGCAAAAGGTTAATGTTAAGATCAATGCATAGTTACGTGTAGTTAAGGCCCGCCTGTGTATCAACCTATTCACCTTGTAACGTTTCCATTAAAAGGCTGTTCACAATTTAGCGACACACTATGCTGCAAGATACGCTAACCATTCGCTACTACCAAAGACTGACTGATGGCTTGGTGGGGTTGTGGAACCGGGGATACCGCTTCGATGACCTACGCCTCTATCTCGACGGCTATCTCGCCGCTTTGAGACACACCAACTCCTTAGAGCCTTATCAGATCAATCGTCTTGAAGAAGAAATGACTCGCTTCCTCTACGATTCTTCCAATTTTGAAAGCCCAGTAGAGCCTGAACGAGATTATCGCTAAATTGCCAGAAAGGGTGCGTCGATGACGTGCCCTTCTTGCATTTAGAGGATATTAAAAAGGGGCAGCAGATTTCTCCTGTCACCCCAGATCATAAAGCTGCGGCTAAATTTAGGAAGCCATTGCCACTTCCACCATTTGTTGAAGTTCGCCTTTTTGATATAGCTCGATCAAGATATCAGAGCCGCCCAAAAATTCACCGTTGATATAAACCTGAGGAATGGTGGGCCAGCTTGAATATTCTTTGATGCCTTGACGAATTTCGGGATCTGCCAAAACGTCGATCGTTTCATAAGGAACGCCCAACGTGTTCAGAATCTGCACCACGTTGTTTGAGAATCCGCACTGGGGCATCAGTTTGGTGCCCTTCATGAAGACCATGATCTTGTTTTGTTTGACAAGATTGTCGATGCGATCGTGTGCTGCTTCTGTCATAATTCGCTCTCCGATTGTGAACAACTGAGTTATTTGGCGGCTACTACCCATTCTTCGGGCGTATAAGTATTGAGCGCTAGAGCATGAATGGCTTCCGATGCCATCGCTTGCTGCACGGCACCATAGACGAGTTGGTGCTGTTGCACCCGCCGCTTTCCTTCAAACAAAGACGAGACGACCGTTACCTGATAGTGATCTCCACCCCCAGTAAGGTCTTGAACCTGCACCTGGGCATCAGGCAATCCAGCCTTGATCAATCCTTCAACCTGATCCGGGCTAATCATCCATTCTCCTGTTGATTTTGCAAACTCTTTCCTTTAGTCTAACCGTTGACTGCCCATCCTTTAGTTAAAGAAGTGCTAGTTGCTCGATAGTGAAGCCTTCACCGCTCGTCTAGCAAAGTCTTGAACTATCTTCAAATTTTCTGGTTTGTCAAACTCGGCTTCTCTGTGATTGTGCCCTGCGTTGGGAATCAGCAGGAGTTGTTTGGGTTGGGGTGCAGCTTCGTAAAGTGCTTTGCCGATCGAGACAGGAATCAATGTATCATCCATTCCATGAATAAAGAGAGAAGGCATTTTTAGCGATCGGACTTTCCCAACTGAGTCAAACTTTTGGGTGAGGATTAACTCGATCGGAAACAGTCGAAACTTCCAATCTCGCGCTGCCATCTGGTACATGGAGGTGAAAGAACTCGACACAATCAGCCCCGCGACTTTTGGGTTTTGGTTGGCGAGATTGATGGCGATCGCGCCTCCGAGCGAATGTCCATAAACCACAATTTTTTTGAGAGAGATCCGCCGTTCTTTAACGAGATAATCCAACGCGGTTTGAGCATCTTGATAGACCGTCGCCTCAGACGGAAAATTGCCCTCACTGCGGCCATAGCCCCGATAGTCAATCAGCAAGACTGAGAAACCTAACTCCCGAAAGCGACGAGCTTTGACTTCGACACTAATATTTCCGCCGTTGCCGTGCAGATAGAGCATCGTTGAGATCGGGTGATCGTGCGGAATCCACCAGCCATGAATGCGTTCAATCTTGCCTGTTTTAGTTGAGACAGGTAACCAAACTTCTTGGTGAGGCAGATTGAGCGCGTCCAGATCTTTGTAATGGTGGGCATCGGGCACAAACATTAGATGACTTTGGGCGAAAAATAGGACGAGGCAAATCGTCAGATAAGCGATCGCCAAAAATTTCCCAATATTCCACAGCGATCGCCACCCTCGTGAACGTGAAATTTTCACATTATGTCCTGATTAACGGAGGCGTTTTTGCCAGTCAGCGATCGCCTTTTGCGCCTCGGCATAGACTTTGGGACGCTCTTTAGGAACCAGTTGAGCCGCCGCGATCGCTTGCTTATAAGATTTATCAGCCGCCCGTTTTTTGGCGATATCTAAAATGTCGCGACTCCAGCGATCGATATCCACCTGAGCTTGAGCATAGAGCGGATCATTAGCAGGAACTTGACTAGCCCGCTCGATCGCTTTATTTGCATCAGAGGCTGAAATCGGCTTAATCAATCCTCTCGCTTCGTTAAGAATGGTCTGACTGTCTTTTGCCGGAGACGGACTTGCTGAAGCGATGGGAGTCGGCTTCGCAGTGGATGGCTTGGTTGAGTTGGGCACGATCGCCTGTTTGGACGGGGACGGGGTTGTAGTGACCTTGGCAGAAGGCGAAGTGACGATCGGCTGTGAATTAGTTGCCGATTTCTGACCCCAAAACGTTGACCAATTGCGAACAAACACCCCTACTAACAGCAGCAGCAGAATGGCGCTGCCGCCAAACAGCAGTCGCTCCCAAAACATCTGATCCTGTTCCTGTGTATTTTCGATCTCAGGACGAACAACCGGGGGTGTGACAGGTTTTGGAACTTGGGGGACTGGCGCAGGGCTAATTTGATCAGCCCGATCGCCTAAGTCTTCTTGATCCGACTCAGGGGATATCGGTTGCTCAAGCTCTGTTTGAATGGGGAAAGCTTGAGAATAATCAGCAGGCAACTCATAAGGGTTGGGCTGCGAGTTTAATGGGACAGCATCGTGATCCGACACGTCAAATAAGTCGCCCTCCAGCGCAAACGGATTTGACTCACTAGGAATTGTCTCCGATTCTGCCTCAGTCCAATTAACCGGAGTGATCACGAGATTGAGTTGATCTAGAGACGCGAGAACGATTACAGGGTCTTGAATAGGGCGATCGTGATGCTCACATATTTCTGGCAAACGACTTTTGAGAAACTCTTCCAAATTCGCCAGAGTTGAACATTCATGTGCGCGCAACCCTTCGAGCAGGGTCGCCGTAAACAAGCCGTGACCTAGCGCTAACGCCTCATGGGAAAACTGTTCAGGCTTGCTTGCCAAAATGGTTGAGATGCGAGTTTCACGGGCAAGCTCTGCGATCTGAAGTCCCACCTTCTCACCCGAAAAAGCGGCTTGGCTGTGGTTAATATCCATCAGCACCACAATATCTTCGGTCGGTAACGCTTTGAGGCTGTCAAACAACGCTCGAACCGGAACGCCCATATTGGCAGTGTCTACTGGGTCGGCTTCGATCGGCAGCAAATAATCCTGTCCTTTCCAGCAGACCCCATAGCCGCTAAAAAATACCCAAACTAAGTCTCCCGGCTGAATTAATTCTCGGCCAAAATAGTCGAGCCAGCCCTGAAGATTGCCGCGACTGGGGTAGGTCGATCGCCCGGTCACTGAAGGGGAGGTGTCTGTAAAGAGAATGCAGCGATTGGGCAAGAACCCTGCCTCACTGACCAAACATTCACACAGCGCCTGTGCATCTTGTTGTGCAAACTTTAAGGGCTGAAGAAATTGATAGTGATTGATTCCAACGGCGATCGCCCAATGGTTAGCCATTTCAGACACCTCAAATAAGTGAGAAAGTATAGGTAACGGGTGGTGAATCGAATTTTTTAACGTCAGACAGTTTTGCTTGTCTCTGTATAAAGAGTGATCCGAACTGCGTAACTGCTGACATGATAGAAAAAAACAGATTCACTGGAAATATTAAAGACCAGATTGTCGATTCTAGAGTAGAAACTCTCATTGAGAACCACCTCATATCACCCAGGAGTCAAAAATGTCTGCCGATCGCCCTTGCCAACTGCCCCATCGATTTGCTAGACCCAGATTCACCGCGATCGGATTAGCGGCTTGGCTGGGCACGGCTGGAGGGATTTGCCTAGTCGAAGGAACGATCGCGCCGCAAGTCGTTCAAGCTTACACGACTAGAGTCGATGTGGCACTCGATCGTTTGCCCAACGAAAGCTATGACGCTTTGATTCGCAGATCCGAGATTGTCGCGAGGGCGGCGGCTCAACGCAGCTTCGATCGAGATATTCTCACGAGCCAGGTTTCGGTGATCGTGATCGGGCGCAATCAAGGTGCAGAAACCCCCATTTTGACCCTGGATGTCAGTCGAGTGCAGTGGAGCAGCCGCCCAGATACGAGACGTTGGGCAACTTATTACAAAACGTCGGCGGCGCTGTTGGGGTTTGAGCAACTGTCCCCGGTTCCTGTGACGGTAACTGCTCCCCCCACCCCCGCTGTGGCTCCCGTTGCTCCAACGCAGGTTCAACCTTCTCGCAATACTACGCCCAGCCAGCAAACAACGCCTACCCCGCCGACGCAGGAGGATGGTGTTCCTCCGGAAGATCAGCAGCCGTGAAGTTTATCGCGATCAAGGGCAAAGATATCGAAGTGAAAAGACTTTAATTGCGATCGCTCCAAGGCGTTTATGCAGTTTTCTGATTGCTATCCTGCTCAATATGATGGCGTAACACCGAATTGATCAGCATCCTGTATTCTTCATCTTGCGATTGAAACCATGCCATCACGTCGGGGTCAAGTTGGACTAAATTTTTGGCTTGCGTCGCTGGAACTCTTAGCACTGCCTTCTCAAAAAACTCATCCGTTAAGGGTGGAATATCAGAATAATCAATGTCTTCGTCTGACATGGCTTCTAGTGCTGCCCAATTAGTACGAGAGGTACTGCTCAAATCGTTTTCGTTCATGTCGATTTGCCCGTCGTGCTGAAATTACTCGAATTGTGTCACCTTGTCGTTCTGTCCAAACTACGATCGCGATACCGTTGCCTAAAAAGCCGATTCCGATCCAGCGATCTTCATCATAGTCAAAACGTTCATCCGGCTCAATCAGCATTGAACCCTCAAACATTTCGGGAACATCCGCGAAATCAATTTCGTGCTTACGAATGTTTTCTAGATTTTTCGCTTCGTCCCATTCAAACTGCATGAAGCCCCGACGCTGCCAATTGAACTGTTTTCTTTCTCAGCTTGACGTAAGGCGTACTGTGTCTGCAAGTTCAGCCAGAACTGAGCACTATTACCAAAATAGCGTGACAGACGCAAAGCTGTGTCTGCTGTAACACTACGCTTTTCAGATAAAATTTCGCTAATTCGTGTCTGAGATACCCCGATATCCTTGCTTAACCGATAGGGAGTGATATCCATTGGTTCCAGAAATTCTAGTCGCAGAATTTCACCAGGATGGATGTTTGGCAGACGATCGTTGTCCATAACAATTTTTTCTTAGTGATAATCTACAATTTCAACTTGAGCCGCATTGTTTTCTTCTGTCCAGACAAAGCAAATTCGCCACTGACTATTGATACGGATACTATACTGCCCCCTGTGATCGCCCACTAATTTCTCTAATCGATTTCCAGGTGGACGCAAGTCATTAACTGATGTCACAGCGTTGAGCAGGAGAAGCTTACGTAGAGCAATCTTTTGGATGTCAGTTGGGTAATAGCGAGATATAAAGCCGTCAAAGACCAGCTTTGTCTCGTCAGACTTGAAATTTACGATCACAATACTATACTACTGCACAGCGTTACTATCGTCAAACGACAGTAATAGATTCTAATCTTGGTAATTAATCCAGATAACAAACTTTTGGACGACATTCCTTGCAAGGGAAAAACAATCATTCTGTTTGCGACAAATGTTTAACGTAAACTCGATCGCACCGTTCTGTCTCAACACCCGTTGCCGATCGATAGCCGCTAGTTTCGTAAAGTTTGACGGCTTCTTTGAGAACGCTGGCAGTTTCGATCCAAATTTGATCGAATCCACGATCGGCGATCGCCCTCTCCAATTCCTTCAGCAAGAATCGCCCTAAACCCTGCCCTCTCACCTCTGGCACAAAATACATTTTGCGGATCTCGACCGCGTTTTCGCCTCGTGACACCGGATAGTAAGCGCCCGTGCCGACTAGCTGACCTGAGCGCTCAATCACCCAAAACTCACCGCCTGTTGCTTGATAAAACTGTTCAATTTCTAAGACATCGCGATCGGCTCCCAGAGGCTCCCAACTCAGCCCATAGTCTGCCAGCACTGAGCCAATAATCTGAGCAGCCGAATCGCGATCGCGGTCTTCCCAATCACGAATCAGAAATTCTCGATAACGAACGTTCATCTATTTCGCGATCTCGAATTTCTTGACCTCTAACACAGGGCCGATCATCGCTAGAGTCATGATGTCATCTCGAATCTTGCCTTCGATCTTGACCTTCAGACCTTTTTTTTGTAGCTCACTGGGTGGGTTGTGAATCTCGTAGGTTTCGCCCTGTTCGGAGTCGATCGCCCAAGTTCCAGCGCCGAAGCCTTTGCGATCGATCACCCCTTTCACCGTAATGCTCATGTAAGTTCATCTCCTGGTTTAATAGCAAGCCGAACTAAGCCGTAGCATAAAAGCGCATTCACAATCAGAAATCCACGAGCGAGTAAACCATCGCCCAACCACATGAGTTGCGGATCGATCGCCGCACTCACCGCGAGACAGGCAGTCACTCCGATCGTAGACCCGATCGCAAACCATTTCCCCTGAGCATGACCCAACAGCAGCACGATCAGCGCCGTGGGAATCAGCACACTTGCAAAAAATGGGTTGAGGGCGCTACTTCCTTGAATCGAGCTACCCAGCTCAGGAATCGAGCTACCCATCACCCGAAACGGAAACTGCGGCAAGTCAAAGATATAAACGCCCTTGAGAAAGAACAAACCCGAACTTCCAGCAACCAAACCCGATGCCATTGACCAACCCCAGGCAAAGGGAAAGTAGTTGCGTAAGAAGAACGCCAGTAAGTAGGAACCGACTACCATCGCCAGTTTAGGAGCCAGCCCAATCACACCGCCATCAATCCAAAAAAGCGGATTGAGATAGCCACGATCGCGCAACCACCGGAAGAAATCGTTGAAGGTGATTTTGCCTTTGAGTGCTAAGGTTACGGCAGCAGCAGCATCGAGTTTGCCTGCGCCATAGTGGTTAAGTCCGTCGTCTTGCACCTTTCGAGCAGACTGCGTTAACGCCGCCGCAACTTCGTCAGGGTCTTTTACACCCGATGCTTTGACGAGAGCCGCAACCCCCGCCACATGAGGAGCCGCCATGCTGGTGCCTTGAAACGCGGCAAACGTCGATTCTCCGGTCGAGGGGTCGATCGTGTTTTGCAAAATTCCGCCAGCAGGGTTGTCTCCTGATATAGAGCCGCCTGGAGCCGAGATATCAACGCCTGCCCCAAAGTTAGAGTAAGGAGCTTTCTGACCTGAAGAATCGAGCGCAGCGACTCCCAAGACATGAGGATAACGAGCCGGATAGGATGCCGAGTTTTGACCAGAGTTTCCGGCGGCGGCGACAATCAGAACACCTTTTTTGTGAGCATAGTCGATCGCTTCTGACACTGCCGAGCTTTCGCCCCCGCCGCCGAAGCTCATGTTGATTACATCTGCATTGTGATCTGCCGCAAATCGAATCGATTCTGCAATATCGGCGACCGTGCCGCCACCGCTAGCACTGAGAACTTTTAACGGCATGAGCGTTGCTTCGTAAGCAATTCCGGCAACCCCAAAACCGTTGTTGGTCGATTCGGCGATCGTGCCTGCGACGTGAGTGCCGTGACCGTTATCGTCTCTGGCATCATCGCGATCGTTGACAAAATCGTATCCTTTGGCAAATTTCGTTTCCTTCAAGTCAGGGACTTCCGCAATTCCGGTGTCAATCACCGCAACGGTTACACCCTTTCCTTTCGTGTCTTGCCAACTCGATTCGACGTTAATGCTGTGCAGATTCCACTGCTGACTATAAAGCGGATCGTTGGGTGCTTGACCCGTCGCTTGAATCGGCTGCGCCTCTTTGCTAACTGGGACAATCACCTTAAAATCCTGAGATTCTGGAATGCTATAGATATAGTCTGGCTCGATATATTCGGTGTATTGCTTGAGGTCAGATCGTTTGAGGGCGTTTAAGAGATTTTTGTCGCCTTTGACCGTGTAAAGGTGATCGGCTTGTGAGAATTCGCTGTTTAGACGAGGACGAACGTTATATTTTTGCGCGATCGTCTGCACCTGTTGCTCAATCTGGGCAGAATCTACGTCTTCTTTAAAGTCTAAGACGATGCTGTCATAGGTGCCGTGCGCTGCCAAGCCCGAAAAATTGGCGATCGCCCAAACCAGCCCAACCACAAATAAGCCCGCCAGCACTAGCTTTCTCATAAAATCTCTATTCAAGGTCTTGCTTGTTTACCAACATAGCTCAGAGTTCGGTGAGTTTTGGGGTTTGAGTTTTAAGTTTTGCGTGAAAGACCTCGATAGGATAGAGGCAGGTTATTCAACTCAAAATTCTTATGATTCACGGACTTCTCTGGCTACCTTTATTGGCGGCGTTTATCGGTCTAGCGTGGGCGGGTCGCAACGAATTTCAAAAAATAGAAGCCTATCGCGTTTGGGCAGAACCGTTCGATCGTGCCAAATATGACGTGTATGCAGTGTTGGGTCAAACGGGCGACACGCTCACTTGGGGCAAACCAACCCGCAAAGCACCTGTGAATTTGCAAACGTTTTCGCTGCAAGATGTGCGAGAGATTCATCTGTTAGTCGATGGGCAAGTGGTGGATTTGCAGTTGCCTCCGAGTCGGGGTAAAGCGATCGGGCTTGAGTTTGTGTTCAATCAGCCACCATCCCTACAAATCCCATTTACTCAGATAGATCTAGCGGCAAAATGGGGTCAAGCTTTAACCAAAGACTGGCAAAAATTGCAGCAACAACCTCATCTTTAACAATCTTGGAGTTCATAAGTTTTGGGTTTAACCGAAATCAAATCGGTGTGATACGCCATACAATCTCTCCATGTATGACGATACCTGCCGATTTCTTGCCGAAAACTTCTCCGCCGACTTTGCCAGTTGGCTGCTAGGAGAGTCTATTACCCTGACGGAGCTAAAACCTTCCGAACTTTCCCTCGAACCGATTCGAGCCGATGCCCTGATTTTGCTGGAGTCGGATGAGTCTGTTTTGCACCTAGAGTTTCAAACCCGTCCCAAACGGGATATTCCGTTCCGCATGTTGGATTACCGCGTGCGAGTGTACAGGCGATATCCCGACAAAATGATGCGACAGGTCGTAGTCTACCTTCAGCCGACTGGATCTGATCTTGTTCGGCAAACGAGCTTTTCGATGGAGCGCACTCGTCACGAATTCGATGTGGTTTGTCTGTGGGAGCAACCCGCAGCATTCTTCCTCCAATATCCCGGACTGCTTCCCTTTGCTGCCCTCGGTCAAACCGATGATTCAGAAGCAATGTTGCGTCAGGTTGCCCAAATGGTGAACCAAATTTCAGACCCAACAATGCAAGCCAATTTGATCGCAGCCTCAGCGATTCTAGCTGGGATAAAATTGGAAGATGAGGTTATTTATCGTTTACTGCGGAGAGACATTATGCAGGAATCCACCGTCTATCGTTCTATCCTGGCAGAAGGAGAAGCAAGAAAACAACGGGAGATCGCCATTAACTTTCTGAGAGATGGCTTTCCAGTAGAAGCAGTTGCTCATGGAACGGGTTTATCGATCGAGGAAGTGCAGCAACTTCGACAGCAAATGGATCAGTCTTCGCCAAGCTAAACTTACGTGCAAAAACACCCTGTGAGCATTGAAAAATATGGTTAGTCTTGATCTCCCAGTTGGTTTAGAGAAGTTTAGAAGTAAGCTCGAAGCAACAGTCAAACCATACATTGCAATTCAAACTCAGTTAACAAGCGAAACAACCTTGTGGCAAAGTAAATTTGCGGGCTTTCCCTATATGCCTAAGAATTATGATTATCCTAAAACTCTACAAGGAGAATACCTGTACTTGCTTGCTCAAATTAATTTTGTGGAGATACCTAGACTTGAGAACTACCCTGAGAAAGGCATTCTTCAGTTTTATATTTCAGATGTTGATGTTACAAACGGTTGGAACGAGAGCTTCTATGGATTAATTTTTGAGCAACCGACTTGTCAGGCTTATTTTCGCGTTCTCTATTTTCCTGATCCTGATCCTAATGAAGAAAACCTAGTTACAAACTTTGATTTTCTACCCACGTTGTGGGATAGAGACTTTTACAATACTCCTTTTTCGGTTCATCCCAGATATTCTCCGCAGCGAGATGAGTGTTTTGCGTTAACGTTCCAATCGAAATCTGCACCGATTACTCTATATGATTACCAGTGCAAAGAGTTGCTTGGCAGTGAGTTTTACAATCTGATCAATAGCGATGAAGATGATTGTTTGCTTCTGGATGAGTATGGGCAGATATCAGATATACAGGCACACAAGTTAGGAGGATATCCACATTTCACTCAAGAAGATCCTCGACCTCACTTCAATGACAATAAGGAACAATGGATTCTACTATTACAAATTAATTCTGACGACAGTGCAAGGGAGAAAATTGAGATTCAATGGGGCGATATTGGTATTTGCAACTTCTTCATCAAAGCGTCGGCGCTGAGTCAGCTTGACTTTTCAAACGTTCTATACAATTGGGACTGTCCCTAGTAAGCCGATTAGCCAAAGAGTGATGTATTACTTTAAGAGGCTTTAATCTGCTTTAAAAGCGTAAACGCCTTTTGTCTTAAACTCATCGGCAGTCGAGACAATGCAAGTCCGACTCGTGCCTTGTTAGGTGAAGCTAGTTTTCCTTGATTAATTAGATTTCGACCTGCTTGAGTGTCTCCAATTTGAATGAGCCGAAGTCCGAGCAGAAGCTTAGTTTCTAAGAGACGATCTCGCCTCACTTTCTCTATTTTCTCCGACTCAAAGTGAAAGCTTTCTAGATAGTTCAATTTATCTTTTAAGTAGGGAATGGCGCGATCGAGTCCTTGTTGTTCTGCATGAACTCGATATTCCATTAGTCTTTCGGGCAGATAATAAGCTTGTTTTCCTGCCAATGCAAGTCGGACGAGAAGATCGTTATCTTCGCAGTTTTGGATGTTCGATCGCATATATCCAACTTCATCTAGAACCTTTCGCCGGAAGAGAGTTGCCCCGATCTGAAAACTTTGTTTAACAAATGTCACTTCTATCAAGTTTTCAACCATTCCTTGAAGCAGATCTGATCTTCCCCATTTTTGAGAATTTAACTGAGTCAAACTCTCATTACGGACATTGTTTGAATCGATGACCCAATGATCGGTGCCGACAAAATCAATTTGAGGATTTTTATCTAATAGTTGACTTGTCTTTTCTAAAAAGCTGGGAGTTAAGCGATCGTCGTCGTCAAATTTAATAAAATACTTTCCAGTTGCGGCTTTAAAGCCAGAAATCATATTATTACTTTTGCCAATATTTTGAGGATGTCGGATGTAGTGAATCCGACGATCGTGTAACCGAGCCATCATGTCGGATGTGCCATCGATCGAACCGTCGTCACAGATAATCAGTTCAAAGTCTTGATGAGTCTGTTGGAGAACGCTGTCAATGGCGATCGCCAATAATTCTTTGCGATTAAAGGTCGGAATGCAAACGCTGACGATCGACATAAAAAACCAACTCACTCAACTGCCTCTAATATTGACCAAGGAGGCGAGATTTGCACAGACAATCACTGAAACCTCTAAACCGGGTACATTAACTCAGTCCTCTTAGCCGCCGTGATGAACATTTTGATGCTTTCAGCCACCTTTCCCTACCCGCCCACTCAGGGAGGCACTCAGGTGCGGACATTCAATTTGCTGAAATATTTGAGTCGTGATCATCAAGTCACGGTGGCAACGCTGAAATCGCCAGAGGTGACTGACGCTGAAATCAAAGCGTTACGAGAATGGGTTGCCGAGTTGGTCGTGTTCGATCGTCTTAATCCTTCTTCTCAGTCGGACATTTTCTCAAAAATTCAGCGCTTTAGCCAATTTTTGCAGCAGGGAATTCCGCCTAGCGTCTTGTCTTCCTACTCGTCAGAAATGCAGGATTGGGTCGATCGAGCAATTCAATCTAATCACTATCAGGTGATCACTTGCGAACACAGCGTCAATGAAATCTACGTGCGTCCTGAGTTTCAAAAACAACTCCGTACTGTCGTGAACGTACATAGCTCAGTGTATGGGACTTGTAAAAATCAATTACAGACCCAAACATCAGAAAATCAATGGCGCGATCGCTTAAATTTGCCGCTTCTAAAACGCTATGAGCAACGCTACTGCAATAAATTCTCGAATATCGTAGTCACTACGGAGGACGATCGAGCACAATTACACGCATTCAATCCAAACGCTCAGTTTCAAGTCATTTCTAATGGTGTAGACTTCACTGAGTTTCCTTATCGCACTAAAGAGCCAGAAGGACATAAACTAATCTTTATTGGCGCAATGGATAACCTGGCAAACATTGATGCTGTGCAATTCTTAAGTTTAGAAATTTTACCGATTTTGCAGAAAAAATATCCTGACACAACGCTGGCATTAGTGGGCGCACGTCCGCCTTCAGAGGTTTTGCAACTGGGCGATCGTCCCGGCATTACCATCACAGGTCGCGTTCCTGCAATGGCAGATTATTTACATCAAGCAACCGTCTGCGTGATTCCGATGCGAACTGGGTTTGGAATCAAAAATAAAACACTAGAAGCAATGGCAGCCGGAACCCCGATCGTGTCCAGCGATCGCGGCTTAGAAGGGTTAGCCGTCGATGGGGTTGATACTCCATTACGAGCACTGCGGGCAAATCGGGTCGAAGAATATGTAGGCGCGATCGCTCGGCTCTTTGAAGATGCTTCGCTGCGAGAAAGCCTTTCTCGTGAGGCACGCGCCCTCGTAGAAACCGACTATACCTGGGAGAGTGCCGGACAATGTTATGAGCAAGTTTTGACAGGATAAACTCGCAATGATAATCTCTCGCTTGCGCCAGCTTTTGACCACTCCGATCGATGAGGTTGGCGATCGCTCCAAACGGTCTACATCGATCTTACTTTGGCTAAGTCTAAGTCTAGGATTCGCACTCTATTACGGCAGTTTAGGGCTGCAAAAAGCCTTTAGAGCCGAATACGTTGTTCAAGACGATGCGCGAGAGTATGTGTTTTGGATGCAGCAATTTGTCGATCCAACATTGTTCCCTCACGATTTGATTGCAGACTACTTCAAATCGATTACGCCGCCTGGATATGCCGCGATTTATCACCTGATGGCAAACCTCGGTATTCAGCCACTCTTGCTGAGTAAAATTTTGCCGATTGTGATTGGTGTTGTGACGACTCTTTACGGGTTTAGAGTTTGTTTAAAACTGTTCCCAATTCCGATGACTGGTTTTATCGCGATGCTGTTGCTCAATCAAAGCCTATGGTTTAGAGATGACTTAAGTTCTGCGACTCCTAGAGCGTTTGTATATCCGTTATTTTTAGCGTTTTTATATTATTTGCTGCATCATATTCGGCTCGGTGTGATGATCACGATCGTCCTGCAAGCCTTAATTTATCCACCCTTAGTTTTGATTACGATCGCAGTCCTATTTCTACGGTTGTGGAACTGGGATCACTGGCATCTTCATCGAGAACGCATTCCCGATTTTGTCTTCGCAGCAGGATTAGGATTTTTGGCACTGTTACCCTATGCTTTTTTGTCGGCGGAGTTTAACCCGATCGTCACCAAAGCTGAAGCACTGACTATGCCAGAACTGTATCCTGGTGGACGGCATCCTTATTTTGATCCCAATCTCTGGCGGTTTTGGCTGACCGGACAGCATAGCGGCATTCTGCCTCCGTTGTTACCACCTTTGATTTGGGTAGGGTTAGGGTTGCCGATCGTGGCTCAAAATCTGTCTCGATTCCCATTAATCAAACGGCTTAACCGTGAAGTCGTAGTCTTAGCTCAAACGGCACTAGCGTCTCTGGGACTGTTTCTTGCGGCTCACGCGCTGCTGCTCAAGCTGTTTTTTCCGACTCGATACACCACCCACACCTGGCGAATTGTTTTGGCGATCGCCGCTGCCATTGTGCTGACCGTCCTGCTAGACGCTGTGCTTCTCAAGTGCGAAGAACTCGCGAGGGCTGACCGTTGGAAACCCTTGTTTTGGAGACTGACATTAACCGGATTAATCGGGGCGTTACTGATTCTATTTCCAAGCTTTTCGCCCAGTTTCCCCGCCACAAACTATCGAATCTCTGGAGAAGGAGCGCTCTATCAATTCCTACACAAGCAGCCTCAAGATAGCTTGGTTGCAACCCTCTCAGATGAGGCAAATAGTATTCCGACATTTGCGCGACGATCGGTCTTAATCGGCAAAGAATATGCCCTCCCTTTTCATCTAGGTTACTATCGCCAGATTCGTCAGCGAAGTATCGAGTTGATTCAGGCTCAATACAGTCCAGACTTGGCACTTGTTCAGCAACTGATCGAGAAATATGGGATTGATTTTTGGTTGCTCGATCGCACCGCCTTCACCCCTGAATATCTGCTCAACAAAAGTTGGCTTCAAAGCTTTCAGCCAGCGTTTAACGAAGCTTCAACTCGTTTGCAGCAAGGAAAAATCTCAGCCTTGTCAAGCCGAGTAAACGAGTGTGTAGCCTTCGAGAGTCAGAGTCTAACTCTTCTGAAGGCAACCTGCATTACTCAACGCAAAACGCAGGTTCGTCTCCCTGAATAAAGTCCAGTACATTCCATCTTCACTCTTCGATCAGTTGCTTTAATTCATTAATATTTGAGGAAAACTTCAATTCACCATTCTGCTCTTCGAGGAGGCTCTTCTGGTAGCTTTGGTATAGCTCATCTCGTCGCTCCTCTCTTAGGTATTGAGTCATGAGATTTTGTATGTCTTGCTTTTCCTCAAGTGAGAGGCTTCTAATTGCTTCTACTACATCGTTAAAGCTCATAGCCTGACCCAATATCCTTCGATCTTCACGCAATTAATCTAGCACGTTAAAAACTTCTCAGCAGCCTCGTTCACCTACCAAAATGCGTAAGCTTCGCGATACTCCACTAGCTCCAGCCACGTACTATCAGGATCTTTCACATAGCTGTGTAAAGCCGGAATT
The DNA here is from genome assembly GCF_003003695.1 of Phormidesmis priestleyi ULC007. Lineage (NCBI taxonomy): Bacteria > Bacillati > Cyanobacteriota > Cyanophyceae > Leptolyngbyales > Leptolyngbyaceae > Phormidesmis > Phormidesmis priestleyi. The sequence goes on along the minus strand of NZ_PVWG01000010.1, from coordinate 97,240 downwards.
TTTGTAAGGGCACAGCATTGCCATGCACGTTGACGCTGCAAGTAACCGATATTATTTAATCCACGATCCTAAAAGCGTAATTCAGTCTTCACACCCAAAACACCCTTCACTGAGTGCGATACTAGAGAACTCAAGTCTTCGTTGATCAGCCCGAATTTTTTACCAAACGCAAAGCGACTCTGAGCCATGTCCACCCCCGATCGCAAACCGATTCTCCTCGATTTTGAGAAGCCCCTCGCAGAGCTAGAATCCCGCATCACTCAAATTCGTGAGCTTGCCGAAGAAAATGATGTCGATGTAACCTTCTGAAATGATTTAGAAGTTTTAAATAGAATTGGGCGTTGCTGAATACAGAGATGAATTGCCCTCCTCACGCAGTGGGGCGAAGTTCTCGCTAACCCTTCCCCTGGGAGAGAGATAGAACTCTTGTCCCCTGTCCTTTTGGGAGAGGGCTAGGGTGAGGGTAAATTCAGGGGTCTATACTGTGATTCAGCAACGTCCAGAAGGGTTTGTGTGGGGTGGATCAGAGAGTTCACCCCGGTTTTGTATTTGAGCGACCCAAGTGGTCTAACAATGAGAATCATTGAATAAACTGATAGTTAAAGACTTGTGTAATAAGTTTGGCTCATTGTTAAATAGAACTGCCCAGCGATCGAGACTTATCCTTTATGCAGACTACAGAATCCTCCTCAACTTCCTGGATTAAGACGCTGAACCGGAGTCATCTAGTTCGGACTTTAGAGACGGTTCAAGATGGAATTGTTGTCTCTTTGTGCCTTGGTTTGTTTTGCGTCATGGTAGTTCAGCTTAGAGATTTGTTTATTTCTCTGCTGCCTCCCCTAAATTTTCGAGAAGTCACCGCAGACATTTTGTTTTCGCTGATTTTGGTTGAGCTATTTCGACTGCTGATTATTTATTTACAAGAACAACGAGTGTCGATCGGCGTAGCGGTTGAAGTGGCGATCGTGTCAGTTTTGCGAGAAGTAATCGTGCGTGGAGTCTTAGAAGTGGAATGGACTCAAGTATTAGCAACCTGTGCGTTTTTGATGGTAATGGCGCTGCTGTTAATTGTGCGGGTTTGGCTGCCCCCTACTTTTAGCGGCGTTGACCCCGAACGACGAATTGCTGAAAACTATCAGGCCAATAAAGAAAAGATTACGATGAATGGGCATTAGGAGTTGTGATCTCTGTGGGTTGTCGGTAGGCTAGAGCTTAGTCTTCACACCTTGGACAACCCATGCTGAGTGCGATACTAGAAAGCTCGACTCCTTAATCAGCTTGAACTTTTACTAAACGCGAAGCGCCCCTGAGCTATGTCTACCCCCGATCGCAAACCGATTCTCCTCGATTTTGAGAAGCCCCTCGCAGAGCTAGAATCCCGCATCGCTCAAATTCGTGAGCTTGCGGAAGAAAATGATGTCGATGTGACCGAACAGATTCGTCACCTTGACGCAAAAGCAGTGCAGCTTCGTCAAGAAATTTTTAGCAGCTTATCGGCGGCCCAGCGTCTGCAAGTTGCCCGACACCCGCGACGACCCAGCACCTTTGACTATATTCAGGCGATCAGCGACGAGTGGATGGAGCTACACGGCGATCGCGGCGGCTATGACGATCCGGCAGTCGTGGGCGGCGTAGCGCGTCTAGATGGGCGACCCGTGATGATGTTGGGTCAGCAAAAGGGGCGCGACACTAAAGACAACATTACGCGCAACTTTGGCATGGCATCGCCTGGAGGCTATCGCAAAGCCATGCGACTCATGGAACATGCCAATCGGTTTTCGATGCCGATTCTGACGTTTATTGACACTCCCGGAGCCTATGCAGGCTTGAGTGCCGAGGAACTAGGGCAAGGCGAAGCGATCGCCTATAACCTCAGAGAAATGTTTCGGCTAGACGTGCCGATTATCTGCACTGTGATTGGCGAAGGCGGCTCAGGCGGTGCGCTGGGCATCGGGGTGGGCGATCGCTTGATGATGTTTGAGCATTCTGTCTACACGGTTGCCACGCCAGAAGCCTGTGCTGCAATTCTCTGGCGCGATGCGGCAAAAGCGCATCAGGCAGCCGAAGCGTTAAAAATTACGGCAGCCGATCTGATGGGTTTAGGCATCTTAGACGAATTGTTAACAGAACCGATCGGGGGTGCCCATTCCGATCCATTAAAGGCGGCTGAGATTCTCAAAGAAGCCATTCTCAGAAATCTCAGCGAATTAGATCAGATGAGTGGACAACAGCGCCGCGAACTTCGCTATCAAAAGTTCCGGAGCATTGGCGTGTTTGCAGAAGTGACGGCGTGACCAGAAGAGAATGAGCTGCTGAGAGAAAACTCTCCTTTTTGCGTTAACATAATTAAATGTAACAATTGTTTACAATTCTTCAATTTGTGGGTCTTCGCTAGAACTGATGCTTTAGCTCTAGTGAGGACTATGATCGAAGGTGGCGACCGAGTTCTTCAAACGGCTCTAATAAAGGTTTAACCACGCTTAGAGAGTTCTTCGTTTTTATCGGTGTTCTGTTGTTTTTGGTGCGCTAATGTCCCGGCTTGTATCCTCGTTTCTATCTTCTTTATAAGCGAGTTGCCTAAAGTTAGTAGCTAACGTTCAGAACGCCTGCTCACATTTGAGTTAACACGAGTATTGCATGACCCTCAACTCAGAACGACGCGCCCTGATTACTGGCGCGAGTAGCGGAATTGGCAAAGCAACTGCCCTCGCGTTTGCTGAAGCTGGAATTCACCTGGCATTGGTGAGCCGCTCTCAACCTCAGTTAGAAGCAGTGGCAGAAATCGCCCGTCAATTTGGTGTCAAGGTGCAAATTTATCCGATCGACCTGTCAGCAGTCGCTCAAGTGCGATCGCAGATTGAGACGATCGCGGCTGAGTTTAGCCCGCTTGATATTCTCGTCAATAACGCTGGCATGGGCTACACAGGCTCTCTGATGGAGATGTCACTCACCGACTGGCAGCGAGTCATCGATCTCAACGTGACCAGCGTTTTGCAGTGCATTCAGGGAGTGTTGCCAAGAATGCGTGAGCGCAAGCAGGGAACGATTATTAACGTGGCCTCGATCGCCGCGCATCAGACGTTTCCCGGCTGGGGCGCTTATTGCGTCAGCAAATCTGGTCTACTGGCGTTGTCAAAAACTCTGGCGGCAGAAGAGCGTGCCAACGGCATTCGGGTGATCACCGTGTCTCCTGGCTCGGTCAACACCTCCCTTTGGGACACCGACACCGTTAACGCTGACTTCGATCGCTCGATGATGTTGACCCCAGAAGTTGTCGCCCAATCCATTCTCTACGCAACGCTTGTGCCTCATCAAGCTGTGGTTGAGGAGTTAATTTTGATGCCCAACGCTGGCACTTTTTAAGCTGCGCGTCGATTTTGGGCGTTGTTCGTTCTTTACTTCACAAACTTTAACTGGATTTATCATGACTACTGCTTCCCCGAACGGTTTAAACACCTCTGATTTGTCTCCTGCTAAGGTTGCCAACATAGAACCGAGACCCGATCGCAACACTCTCAATGGTCAAGAAGCCAAACTGCACTCTCCATCTGAGATTAGTCAAGAAGAGATGATGGCTGCCGTGAGAACGATGCTGTTGGGCGTGGGTGAAGACCCCGATCGAGAAGGGTTGTTAAAGACACCAAAGCGAGTCGCTGAGGCGATGCGGTTCTTGACAAGTGGTTATGACACCTCGTTAGAAGAGTTAGTGAATGGTGCCATCTTTGACGAAGGTCATAATGAAATGGTGCTGGTTCGCGATATCAATGCGTTCAGTTTGTGTGAGCATCACATGTTGCCCTTTATGGGTCGAGTGCATGTGGCTTATATCCCAAACCAAAAGGTGGTTGGGTTGAGCAAACTGGCGAGAATCGTCGAGATGTATTCGCGTCGTTTGCAGGTGCAAGAGCGGCTGACCCGACAAATTGCTGAGGCGGTTAAAGAAATTTTGGAGCCGAGAGGGGTTGCCGTCGTGATGGAGGCAAGTCACATGTGCATGGTAATGCGTGGGGTGCAAAAGCCCGGTTCTTGGACGGTCACTAGTGCGATGGTCGGCGTTTTTCAAGAAGATCAAAAAACGCGTGAAGAGTTCCTCAATCTGATTCGTCATCAGCCTTCTTTCTGGTAAATCTGTCTCAACTGCTCAAATAATTTTGCAACTTGCTCCAGGTTCTTGTCACCTGGGGCATTTTCAACGCCGCTAGACAAGTCAATTCCGTCTGGAGTCACGGCTGACAATGCATCTAAGACGTTCTCAGAATTGAGTCCACCTGCTAAAAGCCAGGAACATCGGGGACGAAACGATCGCAGCGTTGACCAATCCAGCGTTTCACCCGTGCCACCTGAGAGCGTAGGGTGATAGGCATCTAGCAGCAAGGCATCGACCCAACCCTGATAGAAATCTGCCTGACTCAATGCTTCAGGAACCCTGATCCGCAAAGCTTTGATAATTTCAACGTCAGGCAACGCGAATCGCAGTTTGTGACAAAACTCTGGCGACTCGCTGCCGTGAAGCTGGACGCTATTTAGTCCTGCGATCGCCACTGTTTGACAAATTTCTGGCAGTGATGCGTCGAGAAACACCCCGACTCGATCGATCGACTGCCCAGTCGTCAAATCTTTGGGTAACCGATCCACAATGGCTCGAATCTGCTGAGGCGAAACATAGCGAGGAGTGTCAGCGACGCAGATAAATCCTAAAGCTGTTGCCCCTAAGTGAACGATCGCACGTCCCTGATCTGCTTGAGTGATGCCGCAAATTTTGACTCGTAGACTCATCTGTCGGATTTTTGCAAGTTTAAGTTTTAAATCAGAATTCGCTCAAATCTCGACACTGGAAACTCAAAATTCTATAATCACTGAGTATTTATACTTGTCCAGTTAGAACCAGGAGCAAAATTCTTGATTTACTCTACTTTACTAGGGGTAACGTCCCGAACGGTTGAATGGTCGCCGCTTGTTGGCTTAACAATGACCCTTTGCTGTTTGTTTGCAGTGGCGATCGGGCGAACCGCTATCAAAAATCGCGGCACCGGGCCTAAATTGCCTGTTAACAACCCTGCTCTATTTGAAGGCTTTGGCATTCCTGAGCTTTTAGCCACCATGAGTTTTGGACACGTCTTAGGAGCAGGCGTGATTTTGGGATTGAGCAACGCAGGCGTTCTCTAAGAACCGATACGACAGAGCCTCGTCAGGGCATAACAGTGCAGTGCCCTGACTGTTCATCTCGTTTTTCTAACATTGAGATCATCTATGCTGAAGGGAGAATCTGACATTTCTAATAAATGTTGGGTCTAGCTGAGTTAGGAAACCGTTCATGCAGTCAAGCTGGCGTGCAGGCTCTTTATTTGGCATTCCCCTGCTAATCGATCCATCGTGGTTTTTGGTGCTGGCGTTGATCACCTTATCGGATGGTTCAGTGTTCCAAAAAGTTCACCCCGAATGGGGAGCGACAATCGCTTGGGGCACTGGGCTACTCATGGCACTGCTCTTATTTGCCTCAGTGCTGCTGCATGAGTTAGGTCACAGTTTTATTGCAAAGACACAAGGCATTCCGGTCAAGTCGATTACCCTGTTCTTTTTTGGTGGTATTGCTGCGATCGAGCAAGAACCCAAAACCCCGGGTAAAGCCTTTCAAGTCGCGATCGCGGGCCCGATCGTCAGTTTTAGCCTGTTTATTCTACTCAGCCTATTGACCGTAGTGTTTCCTGGAGATAGCACTCCGGTTGCAGTGTTGACTCAGCGGTTAGCAGCCATCAACTTAGTCTTGACACTGTTTAATTTGATTCCGGGGTTGCCGCTTGACGGTGGGCTAGTGCTTAAAGCGATCGTCTGGAAGATCACTGGAAGTCACTTTCAAGGCGTTCACTGGGCGGCTAGAGTGGGCAAAACTTTGGGTAGTTTGGCGATCGCCTTAGCAATTCTAGGCGTTTTTGGACGAGCGATTCCAGCCTTTACAGGGTTTTATATGGCGCTGATTGGTTGGTTTGTGGTGCAAAATGCCACAGCTTACGATCAGCAAACAGCCCTTCAAGAAGCTCTGCTCAAACTCAACGCTGAAGCTGCGATGACTCGCGAGTTTCGGGTCGTCGATGCTAATCTGACGCTGCGCCAGTTCGCCGATGATTATTTGCTGAGTGCGACTCGTGCTCCGGTTTATTTTGCGGCATCGGACGGTCGTTATCGCGGCAGAGTTGATGCTGATTCCCTGCAAGCCATTGAGCGCAGTCAGTGGGAGGTGAAAACGGTGTTTAGCATTGTGCAACCCTTGTCTGAGATTCCGTCGGTGCAAGAGTCTACCGCTTTGGTTGATGTGATTCGCCTGATGGAAACCCAAAATCTGCCTCGTGTGACGGTGCTGTCTCCTGCTGGGGCAATTTCGGGCGTGATCGATCGCGGAGATGTGGTGCGATCGCTCTCTAAAAAAATGAATTTGCCGATCTCAGATACAGCGATTAAACAAATCAAAGACGAAGGAATTTACCCGCCAGGGTTGCCGTTGGGCGCGATCGCGAAAGCCGCCGCAGACTTCAGATAACCATTTCAAAAACAATTGCGATCGTATCGGACGATCGCTGTGGGAGTACGACATGTCGTGCCTCTACGGGGTTTTGCTTGGCACCAGTTCGGAAACCCGTACCCAAAAGAAAGTTGCATCTGGGGTGAACCTCCGCTAAATTAGCACTCAGGAGCCGAGAGTGCTAACTCAATGCTCAAAGTCCTGTAGAATGGTAAACGTAAGCAACCAGTTAAGTGTCCACACTCTTCTGGACTGGGCTGCTGCTGGTCAAAAGGCAACGGTTCAGATTTGCCTTTCCAGCCACCAAGACATTTCGATTGTTATCCCTTATCTAGATAGTTTGGAGAATTTCTATGGCAGCCGTATCTCTAAGCGTGTCCACTGTTCAACCCTTGGGCGATCGCGTCTTCGTCAAAGTCAGTGCCGCTGAAGAAAAAACCGCAGGTGGCATCTTCCTGCCTGACAACGCTAAAGAAAAGCCCCAGGTCGGCGAAATCGCAGCGATCGGGCCGGGCAAGCGCAACGACGATGGTTCTCGTCAAGATCCAGAAGTCAAAATTGGCGACAAAGTTCTCTACTCAAAATATGCTGGCACCGATATCAAACTCGGCAGCGAAGAGTATGTTTTGTTGTCCGAAAAAGATATTTTAGCGATCGTTCAGTAATCCTGTCTGAATTCAACCCTCTCATTTTGTCCCCACACCTCAGATTATCATCATGGCAAAGCGCATTATTTACAACGAAAACGCCCGTCGTGCCCTAGAGCGCGGGATGGACATTTTAGCCGAAGCGGTGGCAGTCACCCTTGGGCCTAAAGGTCGCAACGTTGTGCTAGAGAAGAAGTTTGGCGCACCTCAAATCGTCAATGATGGCGTAACGATCGCCAAAGAAATCGAACTCGAAGACCACGTTGAAAACACAGGTGTTGCCTTGATTCGTCAAGCTGCATCCAGAACTAACGACGCGGCTGGAGACGGCACTACCACCGCCACCGTTTTGGCTCATGCGATGGTCAAAGAAGGTCTGAGAAACGTCGCCGCAGGTGCTAACGCGATCGCCCTCAAGCGCGGCATGGACAAAGGCATCGTCTTTCTAGTCGAAAAAATTGCGGCGCACGCTCGTCCGGTTGAAGACTCTAAAGCGATCGCTCAAGTCGCTTCGATCTCGGCAGGCAACGACGATGAAGTCGGTCAAATGATCGCCAGCGCAATGGATAAAGTCGGCAAAGAGGGCGTAATCTCCCTTGAAGAAGGCAAGTCGATGACCACCGAACTCGAAGTCACCGAAGGGATGCGCTTTGACAAAGGCTATGTCTCTCCCTACTTCGCCACCGACATGGAGCGGATGGAAGCGGTGTTTGAAACGCCATTCATTCTGATCACCGACAAAAAAATCAACCTGGTGCAAGACCTCGTACCCGTGCTAGAGCAAGTCGCTCGTGCAGGTCGTCCGCTGGTGATCATTGCCGAAGACATTGAGAAAGAAGCTCTCGCAACCCTCGTAGTCAACCGTCTGCGCGGCGTGTTAAATGTGGCAGCGGTGAAAGCTCCTGGCTTTGGCGATCGTCGTAAAGCAATGCTCGAAGATATCGCTGTGCTGACAGGTGGACAACTGATCACTGAAGATGCAGGTCTGAAGCTCGATGCGGTCAAGCTTGAGATGCTGGGTCAAGCGCGTCGCGTCACGATCACCAAAGACAACACTACGATCGTGGCTGAAGGCAACGAATCTCAAGTCAAGTCTCGCGTCGAGCAGATTCGTCGTCAGATGGATGAAACCGAATCTTCTTACGACAAAGAGAAGCTGCAAGAGCGTCTCGCGAAACTCGCGGGTGGCGTTGCAGTCGTCAAAGTTGGCGCAGCAACCGAAACCGAAATGAAGGATCGCAAACTGCGGTTAGAAGATGCCATCAACGCTACCAAAGCGGCTGTTGAAGAAGGCATCGTTCCCGGCGGTGGCACCACCTTGGCGCATTTGTCTCCTGAGTTAGAGACTTGGGCAAACGCTAACCTGAAAGGTGAAGAACTCACAGGTGCGTTAATTGTCGGACGGGCGTTAGCGGCTCCTCTAAAGCGGATTGCTGAAAACGCGGGTCAAAACGGCGCAGTGATTGCTGAGAAAGTGCGCGAGAAAGAGTTTAACGTCGGCTTCAACGCAGCCACCAACGAATATGTAGACATGTTCGAGGCGGGCATTGTTGACCCTGCAAAAGTGACTCGATCGGCGTTGCAAAATGCAGCCTCGATCGCGGGCATGGTGCTGACCACTGAGTGCATTGTCGTTGACAAGCCTGAGAAAGATGGTGGCGCTCCTGCGGGTGGCGGCGGCATGGGTGGCGGCGGCGACTTCGACTACTAATCGCCATTAGGGGCACTACTTGTAATGTCCCTACAAATCAAATTAGAGGGGCGATCGTTCTTGAAAGGGAGCGATCGCTTTTTTAAGGGACGATCGCGGCTCAAAAATTCCCATCAACTAGATCAGAAGTATTACGATTTTTAGTAGAAACTGATACGATGCGAGTTGCTTCAATTTCTGCCTCTACTCCCTTTGAGAGAATAAGATAATCTTAACGGGAACCATGACAGTAGCGCATCACGAGTGAGTTTAATGTCAGCCAGCCTTCCAATCGCCACCACCGACTTTATTTCGTTAGAGCAGGCGCTCAAACACTACTTTGGCTATGACAGCTTTCGTCCTGGTCAGCGTCAGATTATTGAGCAAACGATCGAGAATCGCGATCAGCTTGTGGTGATGCCGACCGGGGGCGGTAAATCGCTGTGCTTTCAGCTTCCGGCACTGCTGAAACCGGGATTGATGATCGTGGTGTCGCCGCTAATCGCGCTGATGCAAGATCAGGTGACGTTGCTGCAAGACAATGGCATCTCGGCAACGTTTATGAACAGTAGCTTAAATGTAGATGAGCTACGATCGCGCGGCAGAGCTGTGATGGAAGGTCGAATCAAGCTGCTATATGTCGCTCCTGAACGGCTGTTGAGTGAAGATTATCTAAATTCGGTGTTGCCGCATATTCGCGATCGCGTCGGCATTTCGGCATTTGCGATCGACGAAGCGCATTGTGTTTCTGAGTGGGGACATGATTTTCGTCCTGAATATCGGCAGTTAAATTATTTACGTGAACACTATCCAGAGGTGCCTGTAATTGCGTTGACGGCAACTGCGACTGAGCGGGTCCGTCACGATATCATTCAGCAGTTACAGTTGCGTGCTCCTAGCGTTCACGTTGCGAGTTTTAATCGTCCCAACTTGTATTACGAAGTTCGTCAAAAAACGAGTAATTCTTATCGAGAATTAGTGCAGCAAATTCGGCAGAGTCAAGGATCAGGCATTGTCTATTGTCTCAGCCGCAAGCGAGTCGAAGAAATTGCGGGAAAACTTAAGCTCGACGGCATCGCTGCCCTTCCCTATCACGCAGGGTTAGATAATAAAACCCGCAGCGAAAATCAAACTCGCTTCATTCGAGATGATGTGCGCGTGATGGTGGCAACTGTCGCTTTTGGAATGGGAATTAACAAACCCGATGTCCGGTTTGTGGTTCACTATGATTTGCCTCGCAACATCGAAGGCTATTATCAAGAATCAGGTCGAGCCGGACGCGATAGTGAACCGTCGCACTGTACGCTTTATTTTGGCGTGGGTGACATTAAGACGATCGAGTTTCTGATCGGTCAAAAAGTCGATCCGATATCGGGCGAACCATTAGAAGACGAACAGCGAATTGCAACGCAGCAGTTACGCCGAGTCATTAACTACGCAGAAGCCACAGAATGCCGTCGAACCATTCAACTTGCCTACTTTGGCGAAGACTTTCCGGGTAACTGCGGCAACTGTGACAACTGTCGCTATCCCAAACCGATCGAAGACTGGACGATCGACGCTCAAAAATTTCTCTCGTGCATTGCCCGCTTTTCCCAACGGGGGCAAAGTTTTGGCATGGGGCACACGATCGATGTGCTGCGTGGCTCAAAAGCCGAGCGCATCGTTAAAAACGGACACGACAAACTCTCAACCTATGGCATCGGCAGAGATCGCAGCATCGAAGAATGGCGAATGCTGGGACGATCGCTACTTCATCAACGATTAGTCGAAGAAGCAACGGATGGTTATTCTGTTCTAAAACTCAATGATCTCAGTTGGGAAGTGTTACGCAAACAGCGAACCGTCAATATCGCCGTGGTTCAACTCAAGCAGAAACTTAGTGTCACCAAAGCACCTGATCTCAACACACCAGAGACTGAAGAACTTTACGAGATTCTGCAAAAACTCCGCAAACAGTTGGCAGACAAACAAGCGGTGCCGCCTTACGTGATTTTCTCGAATTCGAGTTTGCGATTAATGGCGCAACAGCAGCCCCAAACCCGCGCTCAGTTTCGAGAAATTTCGGGTGTGGGCGATCGTAAGCTTTCCCAATATGGCGACGCATTTTTGGATGAGATTCGCGACTTTCGAGCAGAAAAAGGACTGCCCGTTGAAACCGATCGATTTGCCACGCCTAGCGCTCCGGTTTCTCCCCCACCTAAGCCCGAATTGAGTGAGGCAACCTACACGCAGCTTCACACGCTGGAGCTATTTAACCAGGGTTTAAAACCTGCTGAGATTGCCGAACAGCGAAATGTTCGTCTCAACACTGTGACGGGTCATCTGGCTGAGTTGCTAGAGATGGGCTATGCCGTGGAGATCGATCAGTTGGTGGTCAGCGATCGCAGAGACAAAATTTTGGCGGCGATCGCTGCCGTAGGCGATGACTCACTGACCCAAATTCGCGATTACCTGGGCGACGTTTATGGCTACGACGAAATTCGCCTGGTGCGATCGTGGTGGCGACGGCAAGCAACGGTTTGAGAAGCGTCGTGGAACCTCTCGATTCAACTTGTTTGCAATCATCGAATAAGCTTACGATCGCTCTCGTAGCCAGCCGGATTGTTATGCCGTCGCTACTGTCACAACTGACTGATATACTCCAGAAGATTTGCTTCAGCTTTAAACCACTCTCCAGCCAGCCTAATTTCACTGAATTGTCTGTGTAGTGATTGCTCTAAATCTTGAGCTTCTTTAATGCCTTCAACTTGTACTGATTTGACTAGCTTTAACTTAGCTGGGCTAGACGTTTGAAGTGCATTCATTCTCTTTGCCAAGTCTCTTGCTCGACCTATTTTGATGGCATTGCTGTCTTGGTTGAGAATAAAGTAAACGAAATGAGCTTGATGGGCTAACTTTTCACCATCTAGAGAATGTGTCCTATTGCCCGGAGTAACAATCTTCGCAGTTGGGCTTGCCCAAGTTTTGAGCCATGCACAGATTGCTTGGATAGTTAGAGACTTTTGTGCTCTGATCGTCACAAGTTCTCCATCAATATTTAGCGTGAACTTCTTTGCACCAGCTTTCCCTCTAGACGGAGGACGAACAGAATCTTCATAGGTGTTGGTGTAAGTTTCTGTATATGGGATTGAATCTTCGTATCGTGTAGTCGTGATTTCTTGTGTCTTCGTCACGCTTCTTGGTAAGGGATGTTTGTTGGAAATACCAAAACGTTTCATGTCCTCCGTTGTAACTTCCACCCATCCCCACCCTTCGTCTGGATTGTTCGGGTTTCTATCGATATAAATAACGTTTCCAAGCCACCTACCCATATACTTTCAACCGATGAACTTTAACGCTGGTCTTACTATCAATTTTTCGCTAACTTGACCTTGAATGTCAATAGACTAGTTTGTGGTTGCGCCTCCACCACGGAATCGCGCTATACAACCGTTATCTATCCGATCGCATCTCAGAAAAGTTCTCAAGGTAATCTCTCACCGATCGCTGAATTCACATCACAAAGTTTCTAAAGAAAGAATTTGAGGCTGAAAAATGGATTCTCGATCGCTCCCCAATAGAATTTTTAAGCCAAAGATCGCACACTAGAAGGTGATTCACATTCTAGGATTCTGCATTATGTCCCATTCTGATCAAGCTTTGCGTTACCCCGACACTCACAAAATCGAGCAGACTGACGATTATCATGGCGTTTCGGTTTCTGACCCCTATCGATGGCTAGAAGATCCTGATTCTGATGAGACGAAAGCCTGGGTTGAGGCGCAAAATCAAATCACGTTCGGATATTTGCAACAAATTCCAGTGCGAGAAGCGATTCAGAAGCGCCTGACGCAACTTTGGGATTACGAAAAATACAGCGTTCCGTTTAAGGAAGGAAATCGCTATTTCTATTTCAAAAATGATGGATTGCAAAATCAAAGCGTTCTCTACACGCTCAATGCTTTAGAAGACGAACCGAGAGTTTTGCTCGACCCCAACAAGCTCTCAGAAGATGGCACGGTGGCGCTTTCTGGGCTATCGATCAGCGAAGACGGAGCATGGATGGCGTATGGATTGTCTACGTCTGGGTCAGATTGGCAAGAGTGGCGAGTGCGATCGATTGAAACGGGGGAAGACACGAACGATCGCTTGCAGTGGATTAAATTCTCTGGCGCATCCTGGACGCATGATCACAAAGGTTTTTTCTACTCTCGCTATGACGAACCGAACGAAAAAACCAAGCTAGAAGACGCGAATTATTTTCAAAAACTTTACTATCATCGGCTCGGAACTGATCAGGCTGAAGATAGCTTGATCTACGATCGCCCCGATCACAAAGAATGGGGCTTTCAAGGCGGCGTGAGCGAAGACGGACAGTATCTCATTGTCTCGGTTTGGCTTGGCACCGATCCGCGTAATCTCGTTTTCTACAAAGACTTATCAAACCCTGATGCGCCTGTGGTCGAGCTAATCAGCGACTTTGAGGCAAGCTTTAGCTTTATCGACAGCGAGAAGAATCTGTTCTGGTTCCAGACTGATTTGGATGCGCCACGCGGACGAGTGATCGCGATCGACGTGACACAGCCCGATCGTCAACATTGGCAAGAAGTTATTCCTCAATCGGCAGAAACCCTCGAAGGCGTTGGTTTACTCAATCAGCAATTCGTCGCCTCATATCTCAAAGATGCTCGTAGCCAAGTCAAAATTTTCGGCTTGAGGGGTGACTTTGTTCGAGAAGTTGCCCTGCCTGGAATCGGCTCGGCGGGAGGATTTGGTGGAAAGCGAGAAGACACCGAAACGTTCTACAGCTTTACTAGCTTTACCACTCCGCCCACAATCTACCGATATAACTTGTTAATGGATGAAAGCACTTTGTTTCGTCAGCCGCAAGTAGACTTTAACCCGGATGATTATGAGACTCGCCAAGTCTTCTACAGCAGCAAAGACGGGACGCAAGTGCCGATGTTTATTACCCACAAAAAGGGCTTAAAACTCGACGGCAGCAATCCGACTTATCTGTATGCTTACGGTGGATTTGGCATTTCGATCACGCCTAGCTTTTCAGTCGGCAATCTCGTTTGGATGGAGCTTGGCGGTGTGTTTGCCTTGCCTAATCTGCGCGGCGGCGGTGAATATGGCGAAGACTGGCACCAAGCCGGGACGAAGCTGAAGAAACAAAATGTCTTTGATGACTTTATTGCGGCTGGAGAATGGCTGATTGCAAATGGATATACATCATCAGAGAAACTCGCGATCGCTGGGGGCAGCAATGGCGGTCTGCTCGTTGGTGCGTGTATGACTCAGCGCCCCGATTTGTTTGGGGCAGCCTTACCTGCTGTTGGCGTGTTGGATATGCTGCGGTTTCACAAATTTACGATCGGGTGGGCATGGACAGCGGAATATGGCTCTCCTGAAGACCCAGAAGAATTTAAAGCGATCTATGCCTATTCACCTCTGCACCAACTCAAATCAGAAACGGCTTATCCGGCAACATTAATCACGACGGCAGACCACGACGATCGCGTGGTGCCTGCTCACAGTTTTAAGTTTGCGGCAGCGTTGCAAGTGGCTCATTCAGGCGCTTATCCGGTTCTAATTCGGATTGAGACGAAAGCAGGACATGGTGCTGGCAAACCGACTGCCAAAGTGATTGAGGAGATTGTCGATAAGTGGGCGTTTCTGGTCAAAACACTGAATTTTTCACCCACTCTTTAAGTTAGACTCCGCCTTCAGCAATGCTCTATACAGTTTTTACCTTTTGTATCGGTAAATATAGTCTGTGTCCTAGAGTCAAATCACCATAAACATAGCTTCCGTGAGGGGGCTATTTTTTTGAATAAAATCCTCAAAATGCAAAAAGAGCGAACAGAGTATCCGCTCTCTTGAATGCCTACAGATACGTGATGTGTGACTTTTCTAAAATGTTTGAAAATACAGCCCTCACCCTAGCCCTCTCCCCAAGGAGAGGGAACTAGAGATCGCTTGAAAGCCCCTCTCCTGCGGGAGAGGGGTTGGGGTGAGGGTTCTTAGTCACATGGGGCGTACAGAGAGTTTTAGTTAGAGACTTCTGCAAGCTCGACGACGTGACCAGAGAAATCTTTAACTAAAAAGTTAAGCGGTTTCTCACGTCGAATCTTATGCTTCAGACTGGATGCCTGAACGCGTAACAGAATTTGGTCTAGACAGTCACGATCGAAGCAAACATGACGCTGACGCTCCTTCTCGCCCAAACTCGCGCCCGAAATGACGTGAAGCTGCGTGTTCTTTTTAAGCTGATACCACAACCCGTCGTTGCCGTTGCCTCGTGCTGTCGTGCTGCCCATATTGCCCGACAGATACATGGGGCTGATGCCTGCGGTGCCGAGTGACTGCTCGTAGTTGTAGTAATAGTGCAAGGGCACATCCGCCACTGGCAGATTTAGCATTCCTTCATAAAAATCTCGTGCCAACTCCACATCTGACACCATCACCGTATGCACCTTGGGCGCACTGGTCAAAAACATCCACATGGCAACCGCATAGGCACCCAGCAGCATGACCATGATTCCCTGGGTGGAGAATAAGCTATCTAATCCCATAGAAGACCAAAAAGGGTGGACGATCGTAGCAAGTTGACAAACCTATTGGTTAGTATCCCTGACTCTATTCATTCTATCAAGCTCAGTTTGAGCAAATCCGTAACGAACTTAGTAAAAATTTAGAAATTTGAGCAACTGATGCTCTAAAGCGCTAGATTTTGAAAAAAAAGATCTCCAGATCGAGAAAGACGCTGTATATAGTTACAGTGCATGTCCTATAGTTTGAACCCAAGCTGTGGCTATCCCAACTTTTCCTGAAGCCAATCACCCGATCGTCAAATCGCTGTCTCACTACAGTGATCAAGAATTATTGGTGCTATTTCAACGATATTCTGAGGCTGGGCAATACTTTACGGCGATTTTTTGCCGTTATAGCCCGATGGTTTATACGTTGATTCAGCACCGAGCGCGATCGCCTGTTCAAGCCGATTATCTGTTTGCGCGGCTGTGGCGACACATTTTTTATGAAATGGACGGGCTAGACCTGCGGGCTTTTGGGTCAGAAGAAATCACGTTTCAGAGTTGGCTGATTAATGTCACAGCACTCTGCATCAATCAGGCAGAACTGCCGCCCGTTGAGGAGATTCACTACAACCTCCGGGCAATGTCGCCGCCATTTTGGTGCTATATCGATCGGGCATTAGACCAGCTTCCGCCTACGCTGCGGCTGATGGTGACGTTGGCGCAAACCTTTCACTGGAGCGACACGCGAATTTCTGCCTACCTGCAAGCTGAAGGCGAACAGATTCCTCCGGCTGAGGTCAAAGCGCGACTACGAGAAGGCTATCAGCTTTTAGAAACAACTTTGCCAGAAGATATTAGAGCCATCTATCTCGATGGGAATAGTGTTCAAGGATACGGATTGGATTCAGCGCCTTTAGAGGCTAGTCTGGATTAGTCACGTCTCTTTGGCTCAATGATTCTGGGTGGAGGTTCTGAAATGCGTTGGATGGTAGCACCTTTTGCAGTTGGGTTAGGAGTTGCTCAACTTCTGGCAGGTGGAATTGCGCTGACTCCGGTTGCGATCGCATCAGAACTAAGTGATCAACTGACCATCAACCTCAACAACGGCACTCGTGGAACTGCTCGAACAGAAGCCGATCGCCTCATACGCTTAGGCAACCAACAACAGCGAGCTGGATTTGTTGACAAAGCGATCGGGTCTTGGCTGCAAGCGCTAGAAATCTATCACGACATCAAAGAAGTTGAGGCGCAAGGCACTACCTATGAAGCGCTGGGTAAAGCCTATTCGCAACTGGGGCGTTTTGTTGAAGCAGAAGATGCGGTGCGGCGCAGCTTGGCGATCGCTCGTGACACTAAAAATTTCCAAAATCAAATCTATGCGGCTAACAATTTAGGAACTTTGCTAATGCAGCGTAGCAGCGCTTCGGAGGCGCAAAAAACGTTTGCAGAGGGCTTAAAAATCGCCCAAGACATTAACTATCCTGCTGGGCGAGGTTTGTCTTTGAGCAACCTGGGACTCGTTGCCTATTCACAAGGCAGATATCAGGATGCGATTCGCTACTACGAGCAAGCAAAGCCATTGCGCGAACAAGCCAGCGATCCGGGTGCAGCAAATACGCTAAATAATTTGGGCGATGCCTATCGAGCGATTCGCGATTATCGGACGGCAATGGTTAGCTATCGACAAGCGTTGTTTATCTCAGAAAATAGCCTCGATCGTCCTAGTCAATTTCGCGCCTTAGAAGGGCTGACTCGTGCGTTTTATGGATTAGGGCAAAACTCCAACGCTTCAGAAATGCTCGATCGACGATTGGCACTGGCACTAGAGCAAAACGATTCTAGACAGGTGATTGCATCGCTAAAGGGGTTGGCGCAATTCTATCAAGCAAAGGGCGATTTGACTGCCGCAGACAGCTATTATCAACAAGCGTTTGCTGTGGCTCAAGGGATTAACGACACGCAAGAGCAACAGGGATTGTTGACGCAAATTGGGACGCTGCGATCGCGTTGATTTAACCTGAGTTCGACGAGTTTTTCGCTTCGTTCTCAACGGCTTCTGCCCCCTAAGTCCCCCAAATTGGGGGACTTCAAGCCAAAATTTTCGGTTCAAAGTCCCCCAATTTTGGGGGATTTAGGTAGCTCTCCCGAATTCATAATCGGAGCGAACCACGTTTGTCGAACTCACGTTGATTTATGCGACACATCCGCACGAAGGAACGGTAAACGTAGGTTATTTAGCTGGCTCGGTGTAGCGACAATAAACATCAAAGCCAAACTTAGCGATATACAAAACGATTAACGTTGCTAATCCTGGATTGATGGGGAATGGCAACACAATTTGACTGGTTAGATACACAATCAGCCCGGTCAATAGGGGCGTACTTTCTGTTTTTTTGGTGTATTCTGTCAACCTTTGCCGAAAGCCGTCATCGCCACAAATCTGCTCTCGCAACACGTCTAACACGACTTGTTTGAGCGGCTTCTCTCCAAATGCCGCTTGGCCCATTTCCGATCGCAGCATCGCTTCTAAGCTGGCATCTAAATCGCCTTCGTGGTCGATGAGAGTTGCGATCGCGCTCTGCGACGGCTCATAGTCATGCAGGGTTTGCTGCACTTGCAAGAGTTCGGCTTCACTAAGCTGCATAGAGTTTTCTTCCAACGTTTGGTTTGTTGCGGATTTTTCTGGGAGCTTGTGTTAGAAGAATGTAGTCTTTAATGCACGCTTCTAGACAGGAAATTATCGCCCATGTCTATCATTACCATTCGAGAGCAGCAAAAGACGGAAACTGGGTTCAAAGCGGTCTTAAAGTTTGACGGTGATAATGAGTATCAGATCGAGGTTTGCGACCCGTTTACGCCTTTAGATGAAGAGCGGCTGGAATGGTATTTTGAGCGGTGGTTAGTGTTTCCCGGTTTGGATACGGTGAAGGCAGAGGCGGCAAAAGTGAGTGTGCGATCGTATGGCGAATCGCTGTTTGAGCAAGTGTTTAAGCGGGATGTCGATGCTTACAGTGAGTACAAGGGAATTCGGAGTTCGATTAGGCAGATTGAGATTATAGGCAACAGTCCAGAGTTTCAGGCGCTGCATTGGGAGGCGTTGCATGATCCTCAGATGCCCAGACCGTTGGCGGTCGATCGGGTGATGGTGCGAAAGCTGGTGGAGGCTAGAGCGGAACAGGCGATCGTGGCTCCTTCTGCGGTGATTAATTTGCTGGTGGTGACGGCGCGACCGGGAGAAGAAAACGATGTCAACCATCGCACCATTTCGCGTCCGTTGATTGAGTTGATTCAACAAAGCAATCTGCGGGTGAATGTTGATCTGCTTCGTCCTGCGACGTTTGAGGCGTTATCAAATCATTTGGAGGAGAAGGGCGCGGGATTCTATCACATCGTTCATTTAGATATGCACGGGGCGGTGATGAGCTATGAGCAATTGAAGTCGATGCCGCGCGATCGCTTTACGTTTAGAGCTTTTGGGGAGCAGGTTGAGTCGTTTGAGGGCGTGAAAGGGTTTCTGTCGTTTGAGAGCGGCATTCCAGGGAAATCGGATCTGCGAGTTGCGGCAGAGTTGGCAGATTTGCTGACTGGCAAGAATGTCCCGGTGTGCATTTTGAATGCGTGTCAGTCGGCGAAGCAAGTCAGAGGCGATGAGCGGGAGACGAGTCTAGGCGCGGCGTTGATGGCAGCGGGGATGCAGACGGTGTTGGCGATGGGCTATAGCGTCACGGTGACGGCGGCGAAGATTTTGATGACGACGCTCTATCAGCAGTTGTTTGCCCAAAAGTCGCTGGATGAGGCGATTAGGCTAGGGCGAAAAGCGTTGTGCGATCGTCAGGAGCGCAAGGCATATTTTAATCAGACGATTAGCTTAGAGGATTGGCTGTTGCCTGTAGTCTATCGGCGCGGTCAGGTCGATTTTGGGCTGCGGAGCTTTACGCCGCAAGAAGAGGAGGCGTATTGGCAGCAGCAGGAGCTTGCCTATCGGTTTGAAGCGCCGCCCTATGGGTTTGTGGGTCGCGATTTGGAGATTTTGAAGATTGAGCGATCGCTGCTGCGGCAAAATGTTTTGCTGGTGCAGGGCATGGGGGGCACGGGCAAGACGACGCTGCTCAACTATTTGCGCGAGTGGTGGCAGACGACGCAGTTTGTCAAAGAGGTGTTTTATTTTGGCTATGACCAAAAGGCGCACACGCTGGAGCAGATTTTGTTTGCGATCGGTCAGCGGGTTTATGACAAATATGAGGCGGCGCAGTTTCAGGTGATGTCGGTGGGGGCGCAGGTGCAAAAGCTGGCAGCGACGCTCAACTCGCAGCCGTTTGGGCTGATGTTGGATAATTTGGAGTCGGTGACGGGGCAGGCGTTGGCGATTCAAAACACGCTGGACTTGCAGGAGCAGGAGAAGCTGCGGGACTTTTTGCGACGATTGGTGGGGGGCAAAACAAAGGTGGTGTTGGGTTCTCGCAGTCGGGAGGCGTGGCTAGATGGAGTGCTAAAGGGAGCGGTCTATGAGTTGCGGGGGTTAGATCAGGAGTCGCGCACGGCACTGGCTGAGAAGATTTTGGCGCGACAGGTGCAAAACGAGGGCAAGATTGAGCGGCTGCGGAAAAGTGACGACTTTAAGAAGCTGATGAAGCTGCTGGCGGGACATCCGTTGGCGATGGAGGGGGTGTTGGAAAACCTGCGGTGCCGGTCGGCGGCGGAGGTTTTGGCGGGGTTGGATTCGGGGGATGTGACGTTGGATTCGGGGAGCGCGGATAAGACGGCGAGTATTTTGAAATGTGTGGAGTATTCGCACAGCAATTTGTCATCCGATGCTCAAAAGCTGCTGGTGTGTTTAGCGACCTTTAGCGGGTTTCTTTTTCACTCAGCGTTGCCACAATATGCAGAACAGTTGCGGCAGTTAGCGCCGTTTGAGAGGTATCCGTTTGAGCAGTTTGATGGAGCAATAGAGGAAGCGATCGATTGGGGCTTGCTGTCGCCAATCAATGTAGATAACCCGCACTTGCTCACGATCCAACCTGTGTTTCCTTATTTCTTGAAAACGAAGCTAAATCAACTGGATGTGGCAACTCGTAAGGCGCTATCTGAGGGTTTTAAGAACCACTATCTAGGGGGAGCAAGGCATTACAATCGATTAATGGACTCGAAAGAGCCGCAAGAGCGACAAACGGGAATTGACTTCTGCCAGTTAGAGTATGAGAATCTCTACAATGCCTTGCAGATTTCCTTGAATGCAAAAGACAAATTAACTATTCAAATTTATGCTTGTCTCAATCAATACTTAGGTTTAGTTAAGGATAAAAAAGGGAAGTTTGCGTTGGCACAGTCAGTTTATGACAAACTTGCTGCTTATCCTATCGAAGAGCATAGTTTTGAAATCGAACTAATTATCTTGGGGCTTCTTGATTGTTTGGCTCGTGAATACTTAGAAGCAAAAGACTATGAGAAGTCACGAGAGTATTACAAAATAACTTTAGACCTTATTCAAAAACGTGAAGAACTAATACCAAAAGAAGTTAAAGGAAAGGTTCTTGCCAATACGTACCACCAATTAGGCAGGGTGGCGGAGGAGTTGCGCGAGTTTGAGGAGGCACGACACAACTACCAACAAGCCCTGCAAATTAACATCGAGTTTAATGATCGCTACAATCAAGCCAGCACCTACCACCAGTTAGGCATGGTGGCGGAGGAGTTGCGCGAGTTTGAGGAGGCACGACACAACTACCAACAAGCCCTGCAAATTAACATCGAGTTTAATGATCGCTACAATCAAGCCAGCACCTACCACCAGTTAGGCATGGTGGCGGAGGAGTTGCGCGAGTTTGAGGAGGCACGACACAACTACCAACAAGCCCTGCAAATTAACATCGAGTTTAATGATCGCTACAATCAAGCCAGCACCTACCACCAGTTAGGCATGGTGGCGGAGGAGTTGCGCGAGTTTGAGGAGGCACGACACAACTACCAACAAGCCCTGCAAATTAACATCGAGTTTAATGATCGCTACAATCAAGCCAGCACCTACCACCAGTTAGGCAGTGTGGCGCTGGAGTTGCGCGAGTTTGAGGAGGCACGACACAACTACCAACAAGCCCTGCAAATCAAAATCGAGTTCAATGATCGCTACAATCAAGCCAGTACCTACCAACAATTAGGCGTGGTGGCGCTGGAGTTGCGCGAGTTTGAGGAGGCACGACACAACTACCAACAAGCCCTGCAAATCAAAATCGAGTTCAATGATCGCTACAATCAAGCCAGCACCTACCAACAATTAGGCGTGGTGGCGCTGGAGTTGCGCGAGTTTGAGGAGGCACGACACAACTACCAACAAGCCCTGCAAATCAAAATCGAGTTCAATGATCGCTACAATCAAGCCAGTACCTACCAACAATTAGGCGTGGTGGCGCTGGAGTTGCGCGAGTTTGAGGAGGCACGACACAACTACCAACAAGCCCTGCAAATCAAAATCGAGTTCAATGATCGCTACAATCAAGCCAGTACCTACCAACAATTAGGCGTGGTGGCGCTGGAGTTGCGCGAGTTTGAGGAGGCACGACACAACTACCAACAAGCCCTGCAAATCAAAATCGAGTTCAATGATCGCTACAATCAAGCCAGCACGTACCACAACTTAGGCGTTGTGGCGGAGGAGTTGCGCGAGTTTGAGCAAGCGCGAACCCACTACCAACAGTCCTTGCAAATCAAAATCGAGTTCAACGATCGCTACGCTCAAGCGGTCACGTACCACCAATTAGGCACAGTGGCGCGGCAGTTGCGCGAGTTTGAGGAGGCGCGAAAAAACTACCAACAAGCCCTGCAAATCAACATCGAATTCAATGATCGCTACGCTCAAGCCCGTACGTGTCACCAATTAGGTGTTGTGGCGCAGGAGTTGCGCGAGCTTGAGGAGGCACGACAAAACTACCAACAGGCATTGCAAATCTACATTGAGTTCGACGATCGCTACTCGCAAGCCAGCACCTACCACAACTTAGGCATTGTGGCGCAGGAGTTGCGCGAGTTTGAGCAGGCACGAACCGACTACCAACAAGCCCTGCAAATCTTCATCGAGTTCAACGATCGCTACTCGCAAGCCAGCACTTATGGTCAGCTAGGATTTCTCGCAGAGGCAGAGGGAAACCAAGCAGAAGCAAAAACTTGTCTACAGCAAGCACTAGAGATCTTTGTTGAGTTTGGCGATGAATATCGTGCAGCGATCGCCCAGCAGAGTCTCGATCGGCTTTCAAGTTAAAAGCTGGGCTATGTCGAGTGCAAAGCCTCGATCGGGCTTGATGGAATGCGATCGCACTTGCAATGCTCACCTCGGAATGAAAAATCACGAGCATGAGTCTCTGCAAGCAGCGATCGCACTCTAGCCACTTCGCACGTTAAAATGAGGACGCTGTAAAGGAGTCTAGCTCAATGAACCTTCATGCCGCTTCCCAATCCTCGACAGATATTACGTGGCACATTTTGTTAGAGCAACAGGCAAATGGTTGTGTGTTGGCAACCGTTCCAGCTTTGCCAAACTGCACACTAGAACGCTCAAGCAGAGAGGAAGCGTTAGCGGCAATTCGGCAACTTTTATCAGACCGATTAGCCTCCGTCGAAGTGCTACCCGTCCACATTTCACCCACTGCTGACTCAGCCTCTTCCAAAGAGCAGTCTTGGCCGCCCTTCTTAGGACTGTTTAAAGACGATCGCTATTTTGCAGAATTAGCAGACGAGCTTTGGGCAAAGCGGCAGGTCGAAGATAACGAAGAGATCTCGATCGAGTGGATTGAACCGAACGCATGAGCCTCTGGATTTTAGACACTGATCATGTTTCACTCGCTTTGCAAGGACATCCGCTAGTCACAGATCGAATCAAGCAACGAGATTCGGAAGTGGCAATAACAGTGATCACAGCCCAGGAACTCTTCAATGGTTGGGTAACTCGCATTAATGATCCACGATTAGCAGGTGAGCTTGTCTCGTTGTATACGCGATTCTCGCTGACGTTAGATTTCTTGAAAAAAGTTCAAATTCTGAACTTTGATGACTCTGCAAATACTCAATACACGCAGCTTCTTCAACTCGACCGATCGCTGAGAAAAAAGCGACTTCAAGAAGATCTAAAGATTGCTGCGATCGCACTGTCAACTGGAGCAATAGTAGCTACTCGAAATCAGCGCGACTTCTCTCTAGTAGAAGGTTTGTGTCTCGAAGATTGGGCAATCTAATGAGACACACCGCCGAATGTAAAACTCCGATCGAACTTCAGCGAACTCCAAACTAAACCAGCGATCGTAATTAGCGGCGTTGCAGAATCAGATTAAATAGCCTGTAGGGGTAGTGCCCCCGTGCCTACCCTGACGGAGGGCAACCACGGGGGGATTGCCCCTACCAATCATTTCTATTCAGCAATGCCAATTTAGCTATTTCTTTCGATCGTCCAATCTTCAATCGTTAGACTCGGCACCTTCTCAAAGTCGCGCCGATTTCGAGTAACTACAGTCCCGTTTATTGCAAGTGCAATTGCAGCAATCCGCAAATCTTGGGCACCGATGCGGATTCTTTGCTGCTTCAACTTAGCAAAGCCAATATCAGCCTCCGCACTAAACTCTAACAACCGCAGACTCTGCCCCAGAAAAATCAACGTTTCACGAAAGCGAGCGTAAGCCAACACCCGCATCGTTCCCGACTCTGCCCGTCGGATTACGTCTAATCGTCCTCGCAATTGTTCCTCAGCCGTAATCACCGTCATCGCGATCGACCCCATTCCTCTTTCGGCAATCTGCTGACTCACCTGTGAATGCCCTTGCTGCCACAGCGACACATGATCTGTATCCAATATCCACAATGTCATGCGACTGAACTTGGCTGATCTGACTGAAGATACTCAGCTTCCAGTTCAGCATCTACCTCTTGTCGATAAGAAGCCATTGCTGCTTGAAATTCATTCCACTGCGGATCATCTTTAAAAAGTCCAGCTAGCTTAGGGAGAGAGAATGAATCCAGGGGAATCGTGACCACTTCCGCAGACTCTAGACGTTTGCTCAATGCTTTTTGCACATTTGACAAGGCATCTTCACGAGTGACACCCTGAGCCTGACAGTCAGGCAACCCCAAAACACTAGCGCGAAAACCGTTTATCTCCCTTTCCAAAAGGATTGAAATGGTTCCCATGTGATCTTTCTCCATCGTTGTTGCCATTTAGTCTAGTTTAAAACCTTTCAACTCAATTGAGAGTTTCACGCACCCAATGCGAAACGACGATCGGGCTTGATGAAAAAGCAAAGCGAGGAGCGATCGTTTTTAATGCGATCGCTCCCCGCTTTGTTCTCAGTCTAAGAGAATGTCTGAGAGTCTTTGAGGTCTATTTCACTTCGATGTTGCTCCACCCGTGATTGAAATCCAGGCTAACCGAGGAAAGTCCACTAAAGGGGACTCCGAACCGAATCTGGAGGTCTTCAGTCCATTTCAACGGACTTCGCACCGTTAGCCCGGAATTTATTCACGGGCGGGACGCAATCGCAGCGACAAAACTCGTCAAACTCCCATTCACGCAAGTCTCCGACAGAACCGCACGGTTATGCCACAGCAACTTTCTGCCTCCGCGCAGGGCGCTTATAAGCCGACTTTTTCTTACGTCCGATCGTTTGAGCTTGGCTGCTGTCAGACCCAAATTGAGCAATTACAGCAGTCTTGGCTTCAAGAATGCCATTGTGAAAATTCCATTCAGCTAAACGGGCGGCATCCAAAGCAGCGCGATATTGGGCTTTAAGCTGAACTTCGAGCTTTTGCAATCTCACCATCTCAGCCTGAGTCGCTTCGAGCCTGGAGACTGAAGCTTCTTGGCGTTGGGGCGCGTATTCAGCAATGGTTTGCAATCCTTGGAACACCTCTTCGTCTGCACCCAAAATGCTGGGAGTTAAGCGGTTGTTCGTGTTTTGAGTCGTCATCATGCGTTCCCTGAGAATTGATCTTGGTAATGCGAAGGTGCCCGATCGCAGCCAAGCCAGAACAAACCAACGATCGTCTTTAAAGACTCTTCAAAAAGGAACGGAAAATAGGGGAACGTAGAGACGCAAGGTTTACCATTTCTTTATCTTGATAGGTCAATTCGTTCTCTCGACGGGTCAATACATTCGCTTGACGAGTCAATACGTTTTTTCGACAGGTTGATGCCTTCTCTCAACCGATTAATGCGCTCTCTCAACAGGTCGATTTGTTTTCTCGACGGGTTAATTCGTTCGGTTGAGTAGCTAGACACCATAAGACCTCCGACTTTTTCAAAAAGTTAGAGGTCTTTGCCTTCAGAATCCGATCGCGGCTCCTTCTTCGGGCATCCGATCGAGTTCAATGTGATACGTTCCGACAAAGCCAGTTCCAACGATATCAAATTCCCAGCCATCGCTGACTCTTCGCATCGGAGTTGCACTTTTTAGCGAGTCATCCCCATCAGCAAACTCTTCACCCGTATACAGATAAAGCTGAAGGGTTGGCTTCAAAATCGCCCGCACATAATATTGCTTGGCAAACACAATGTTATCGGAGAAGCCCACGCCAAACAAATCACGTTCACCGACATAAAACTCCATTCGCATTACGAGATCGGTTTGGGTCAAACTGGCAGCACTGTTGAGAAACCCTTCCCAAATCAGCTTGCGATCGTCTGCCCACCCAAAAGAAAGCTGACTATCGCTAAAGTCCCCGGTGCGAAACGGCCCGTAACAATTTTCGGCTTCTTTGCTTTGGTGGAACAACTCAAAATCTACGCCACGCGGTTTAATCGATACGCCAAAGAAAAACTCGCTTTTGCCAAATAAGTCAAAGCCGCGCTTAACTCGTGCCCGAACTTGACGCAGCCGCACCCGCACATCGCCAAAAAAGAATCGGGTTGCCACTTCAAACGACTCACGAGCGCTAATTAACGAATCAAACCCGCCATGAGGCTTGTGCACAAACGTCCGAGGTGCCCCTGGAATTTGAGCAAAATCTTGCTTGACTAGACCATCGCTGCGGTTGTAGTTCATGCCAAATTCTCCTGCAACTGAAAACACCCGATTCAGGGCAGACGCAGCAAGATTGTTATAAGCCTTATAGTTGGTGCCCACGACGGTAAGCAAGCGATCGAGCGGAAAGCACTGAGCAAAATTCTGATAGCCTGCACTGTTAGCAGGGCCCTGATTGTCAGGATTGAAGTGTTCAAACTCGTCGGCAGACTCGATGCCCAACCAGTGTAGATCGCGAAGCACCTGAAACGCGATGCCCTTGTGCGGCGTTCCTAACGTGACGACTTTGTTGATGGCTTCATCGGCAGCCGTGACGCTTCGTTTTGGGTAAGCGCGCTGAATCGCTTCTCTAACCACCAGCCCACCCATTGAGTGAGCAATGATGTTTACCTTGGGTTTAATGCCGTGTTTGACTTCAGCCAAAGCCCGAATGAAATCGATCAGCCGCACCAACGCTTCGCCATATTTTGAGAACTCTCGATCGCACAAATCATAATAGCGAAACACCCACAAGCTATGACACGGGTCATCGTCCGATTGCAATAATCGCAGTGCCATTGCTGGATCGATAATGATTTTTCCTTGAAAGAAACTCGGATCAAACGCCTCAAGCTCTGCCGGAATCAAGGGAAGAGCAGACAGATTATGGGCATAGTAGCCAATCACATTGGTGGTGTCTTGATATCTCCAGTGCGATTTCATGAACCGCAGAATCAGCCCTTCATAGATATAATTTTCGCCCCGCTTTTGTGGGTAGACACTGCCATCGTTGAATCCTTGATAGGTCATCTTGCGTTCATCGGCGGTATCGGTGCCCCCAAACCCTCGCACCAGAACGATCGGCAGAGGGCGACGAGTCGGAGCAGACCATCCAGGATTTGACATATGCTTAACCTCTCACGAGACGAATTAAGTTTAACAATACTCAGTCAGTTCAGCAAACTTAGCTACAACGTTGATGAAGCTGTTACGGAACTATCTCTATTTTATGGATTAGCTGTTGTTCAGTTCTTTGATCTTTAACGTTAGTGCGACGGGTTTGTTCACTTCATTGTCAGCGGTTTCTGCCCCCTAAATCCCCCATTCTGGGGGACTTTGAACCGAAATTCTGGCTTGAAGTCCCCCAAATTGGGGGATTTAGGGGGCTTCCCGAATTCACAATCGGAGCGGACAAACTCGTCGAACTGACGTAATCTTTAAAGCTAAAAAGGTCAGAACAAACCTCGTTTGCCCTGACCTTTTCAAATTTTGTGTCGTTTATCAGTCGTTTGGCGGCAGAACAAGTTTCTTCACCAAACCCAACCGATTTAGACCTTGAATCGCCCACCACGTCATATCAATTTCCCACCATTTCCAGCCCGCTTTTGCCACGTTAGGGTAAGCGTGGTGGTTATTGTGCCAGCCTTCGCCATAAGTAAGAATCGCTGCCCACCATAGGTTTCGTGAATTGTCGTCTATCTCAAACGTGCGGTAGCCTGTGATGTGACTTGCCGAGTTAATCAACCAAGTGCTGTGCCATAGCAAAACGGCTCTCACAAACACCCCATAAATCACAAACGACCAACCACCCGCTAAATAGAGCGCTACCCCAACTGGGATCTGAAGCATCAAAAAGTTCTTATTCAACCAGCGATAGAACGGGTCACGATCGAGGTCAGGTGCAAACTTCTTACAGGAGTCATAGTCAAAAAATTGACGGTGCGGATAGAACAACCAAAGCATATGGCTCCACCAAAACCCGCGCTTTGCCGAATAGGGATCAAGATCCACATCTTCAGTGTGCAAATGGTGCTGACGGTGCCCTGCTACCCAAAAAATCGGCCCACCCTGCAACGCCAAAGCACCAATCAGCGTGATCAATCGTTCTAACGGCTTGGGCACCTGAAAGCTGCGGTGCGTCAGCAAACGGTGATATCCCAAACAGATGCCAATGCTGCCAAACAGCCAGTGCAGCACCACCGCCACTCCTAGCGCTGACCACGAAAAAAACCAGGGAGCCGACAGCGCGATCGCGTGAAACGCTCCAAAAAATCCTACAGTCACCCAATCTAGTTTGGGTTCTTCTTGCAGCGATGGCGGTTCACTCGCAGCTTTAGGTTTAATCGAAGTAGAGGTCATAAAAATCCTTTGTTTAGATGACGAGATCAATCTGTGCTCGATCGGGTTGCCCGATCAACAAACTTCCTCGACGCACGAGTAAACATCCACGCTTCCGCTAGAAGACCGTTACAGTAGAGGAATAAATGCAAGTGCTACTTACATTGATCAGCTTAACAAGTGTTCGTTATTTCTGCAAGTGTTACTTGCATTTTGCCTATGTCGTCTCAGCGAAACCCCACCCGGCAACGGTTAATCACGGCTGCACTAGAGCTATTTGCCTCACAGGGAGTCACCGAAACGACCACCCGGCAAATCTCAGAACGAGCCGATGTCAACGAAGTGACGCTCTTTCGTCAGTTTGGCAATAAACACGGGCTGCTGTTAGCTGTGATCGAAGAGGCAGCCGTTTTTACCACTTTGGGTCAAGCGCTCGTTGAGCAAGCCAATCAGACCAGCAGTCTGCATCAAGCGCTTAACGAATATGCGATCGCCTGTCTGCAAGCTTTGGAGCGAGTGCCCGAAGTCGTGCGATCGGTCGTCGGCGAAGCGGGGCAATATCCTTCTGAAAACCGACAGGCGTTAGGGCAAGGCTTTACGCAAGCGAATCGCTATGTGGCTGAATATTTTCAGACCGTTATCGATCGTGGACAGTTACACAGCTATTTGTCAGCCGAGCGACTCGCCAGCTTGCTGAATGGAATGCTTTTAGGCTACGCCGTGATTGAGTTTACGAGCGAATTTCATAACCTCTGGCAAGACCGACAGGATTTTTTAGAAAACTTGGTGACGCTGTTTCTACATGGCGCAGTCTCACCAGCAGAGCTATCTTCGCTAGATTCCAGCAGTTTAGTGCGAGTCGAGAACACGGCGATCGAGCGAATCGCGGATCTCCCGACTCAAGTGGTTCACTCAATTTTGCAGCGGGCCAAACAGCAGGGATTACAATCCTACGCCTGGGTTTATGTGCTGTTTGGGGCAGGGCTGAGTCCTACAGAGGTCGTGAGATTAGAGCGATCGCACTATATTCATGACGCTCACCAGCAGCTTGTGCAAGTTAGCCAAGGAACGGTGCGCCAAGTGCCGATCAATCAGTGGATTCTGGGCAAACGCTATGGCTCTTACACAAAAAATCCGTTAACTCAGTGGCTCAAAAGTCGCAAAGACCCCCAGCCAGCCTTATTCATCAATGAGGTCGGAAGCTCCCTCTCTGAAAGCGAACTGCGGCAGCAATGGCGAGAATTAACGCAAGAGTTTCTCACGCCAGACGGGCGGCCTCCGACGATCGAGCAGCCTCAACAAACCTGGTGCATCGACATGCTGATGAGAGGAATTAGGGTAGACGACTTGAAGATTTTGACGGGTTGGAGCGCCGAAAAACTCCAACCTTACGTTGATCGAGCCAGAGAAAAAGCAGCCTTAGAACAGGCAATTCGTCTCGATCAAAAAGCTTGAAACCTGCTACTGAACCAGCCCGGCTCTGAGGGCGCGCACGGCCACTTGAGTTCGATCGTCCGCACACAGCTTGTTGAGAATGTTCCGAACGTGGGTTTTGACTGTTCCCACCGTGATGTAAAGCTTCTCGGCGATTTGGGCATTGCTGCATCCATCGACGATTAGCCTCAACACCTCTAGCTCACGTTCAGTTAACGGGTAAGTCAGCATCATTTCGTTATCTTCGTCAGATAGCCGATTGATGTTGATCGTGCTAGAAGCCGGAGATGCAGCCGCTTGATCGGGAGACGTTTGCACCTGATGAAGCACAATGCGTGCGATCGCCGGATCGATCCAAGCGTTGCCTTCTGCGGTGGTTTTGACGGCTTCAGATAACCGATTAAAGCTCGTGTCTTTCATGCAATAAGAATCTGCCCCAGCCGCAAATGCAGCCAGCACCACAGCTTCGTCATCTTGCATCGTCATGATCAACACGCCAGTTTTAGATGCAGACTCTCCAGCTTCCTGAGACTTTTTAAAGCGCTGGGTTAGCTCAATTCCGGTCATATCGGGCAAGCCTACATCGACGATCGCCACGTCAGGTCGGGTGGTTTCTAGCAGCTTTAGCCCTGACTTTGCATCTCTTGCTTCACCCACAATTTCAATCTCTGGTTGCTGCTGCAAAATCGCACGAATGCCAAATCGTGTCAGATCGTGGTCTTCAATTAAAGCTACACGAATCGCGTTCATCGCTCACTCTCCATTAGTCTTGCAATTATACAGCGAAGCATCAGTTCAAGGTTGCTGGAGTTTGTTCAAACTCAAAGGCTATCCCAGTAAAATCAATACTACCTCTTAAGTTCAATCCTAAAGGGTGTTATTTAGATTATTTGTCTATCTGAAGGCAGAGCTTAGATCGGGCTAATTAATTTACTGTGGAGCGCTATTAATTATTTACGATGAGTCTCAATCTGCGACTCTAACAGGCATAGGGTCTTTAATAGTGACGATCGTTAATTTAATAACGCACCTACCAAACTATTTGAATGTGTAGAGCAACACAGAGATTTATTCAATGAAACAGAATCGCGATTCGCTGGTCACGCTTTTATTGCCCTTTGCGCTGATTTTAGGATTAGTGCTGCTTCTCAGTCTTAATGTTGAGCAAGCCGATCGAGTCGTCACTTCTAACGATCTTTTAGAGTCATGGTTAAAGGTCACGATCGGATATTTAGCAGCGGTGGCAGAGATCTCGGCAGCAATTGTCATCGGGTTAGCGGTCATTCAAGGATTTTTGACTTACTTGAAACAAGTGCTGTCTCGATCGCGCGTTCATTTTGATTCAACAGAATTGATTCGCCTCCAGTTAGGGCGAGCTTTGGCGTTGGGGCTAGAATTTAGTGTGGCCAGTGATATCTTGCGAACTGCTGTCGCTCCAAACCGTCAAGACATTCTTAACTTAGGCGCGATCGTGTTGCTCAGAACGCTACTCAACTATTTTCTCGAACGAGAGATTCGGCAAGTCGAGCAAAGTCGCTCTTCTGATGGTGAAAGAGTCAATTGACAATCGGCTTTTATTTCGCGGATTTCTCTTATTATCAAAGAGTCTCTACTCAACACCCTGTGCTTAGAGCTATTGAAGGAATTTACCAAGATGGCAAGGTTGAACTTGCCGAACAACCCCAAAATGCGGGCGATCGTGTTCAAGTTCTCGTCACCTTCCTAGATAGCAATTCCATTGACCCGGCTAAACTCCGCCAACTCATCGACCAACTAGAAACCGTCGCTGGACTTCAGCAAGATTGACACTGAGGATGAATACTCATCACAAAGGTGAGATGCTCCCGGTTACAACGGGTTCTACAATGCTCCTTCGCATCGGCTCTTGATTAGGGAGGTGAGTAGTCAGTTTCACCTGTGTGTCGAGAAGAGGTTGATACAGCGATCGCCCTGTTGCATTTCTCAGGCCAGGGATTCAGGCTATGGGGTGACACAATTTTCATAAGCAGGTTTGTTGTTGATCTCGATTCTGGCTTCCTTTCCCTTACTGAACAAGTGATAACCAGCATTGACATACTGGATACCAGAGCCTGATCGAACCTGACGCATCCTTAAAACTTGTCTGGTGTCCAGCAGTGTCACCTTTGCTTTATCCTGGGTGAACGTTGCCACAAAAGCTTTGCCTTGACTGCATGTATTCTCGTGGCATAGATGCAAGCAGAAAATTCAAGCTTTCAGAACGCTAGTTTAACGTCAGTTCGACGAGTTTTTTCGCTTCGTTCTCAGCAGCTTCTGCCCCCTAAATCCCCCATTCTGGGGGACTTTGAGTCAATACTTTCGGTTTCAAAGTCCCTCACTTGTGGGGGATTTAGGGGGCTTCCCGAATTCACAACCGGAGCGAACCACTTCTGTCGAACTGACGTTAGTTTATTTCGGTTTCTGTGCGGTTGCCGATTCGTTGTCGCAGAGGTGACGATCGCTCTCTAATAAATCGGGCGCATTCTTCAGGGAGTCAGACAGCCAACTACATCCCTGTGTAATTAGTTGACTCAGGGGAGCAGAGTTCCAAGCCTGAACTTTTCCTGTCTTCAAAAACGACTATCCGCGCTAAACTGAGCGCTCAATACATTTCCCTGATGCCCATTGATCTGGATAATTTGCGTGCCCGGTAAATCCCACACACGAGCCGTTTTATCTGCTGAAGCTGTGATAATGTGCTTTCCGTCTGGGCTGATGACCGAAATCCAACAATGTAGTCATCCAAAGTGTTCCAGTACACCAGCAGAATGTAGCGATTTGCCGTTTTTATACAACGTTGGAGTTGATGAGAAATGTAACCCGGCATACTAGCAACGATCGCTGAAGCTGCTTTGAAAGTAGTCTCAAATTCAGGAGCTAGACCGGGTTTAACATCTAAGACCGCAACTTCTAGAATCACCGATTATGACTCCGATTCAATACAAAAACTTTAGCGTTTCTTCTTAACCCGTCGCTTGTGGGGTCAACTTCACCACTAATGGCGAATCGGGAACATCCAACACGATTTGGGTTGGAGAGGTATATTGACTCACCGGATCGATCGAGCTATTTGTTAAATAAGTCGTCGCTTGTTGAGTCGGAGTGATCAGATTTAAGGTAACTTTCTGGCTGACGGGCGCATCTGTACTAGTTACATCTAACCACATCACTAGGTAGCGATCGCCATTGCTCTTTTGCAGCAGCGTATGCCGCAGGTCTTTGGTGTTGCCAGTCAGGTAATAACTTAGAGAACCCGAAACCGCCGCGCCTTGAGAATCTTGCAGCAAACTAATTAAATTCTTGATTGAGTAAAACGCGGGCTTAGGAGTGCCATCGGCTCTAATTAGCCCAAAGTTGTTCTCCATGTCGGACTTTGCTCGCTCATCCATAAATTCATACGAGAAGGTGCGCTTCACTCCTCGGTTGAAATATTCTAAAAACATTCGAGGAAGATACTTCGCAGAAACACCCTCTGAGACTGCTTTTTGACTAGGATTTGGATCATTGACAGCATTGTGCCAGCCTGTTTCAGTTGCCACGATCGCGCGAGTTCCCGAA
Organism: Phormidesmis priestleyi ULC007; assembly: GCF_003003695.1. Classification (NCBI taxonomy): domain Bacteria; kingdom Bacillati; phylum Cyanobacteriota; class Cyanophyceae; order Leptolyngbyales; family Leptolyngbyaceae; genus Phormidesmis; species Phormidesmis priestleyi. The sequence continues at coordinate 63,758 of NZ_PVWG01000010.1, read as the reverse complement.
ACTTTCTTCGTGTTAGGAATCCACTTAGTATCTAAATCCTGATCGGGTTGGTTGCCCCCGGCATAGCTGTGCATATTGCCATGATCGACCACCGATTCCAGAGAAGCCATGCGAGAGCCGTTTTCAGAAAACGCCAGCGAAGGAGCTAAGACCGACACAAATGACGTAGCCGGATCGCCCTTCACCGCATTGTATAAGTCTGTCTGATAGTCAGCCACCCCTTCTGGAAAAGACTTGCCTTTGTAAGTCAGCGTCGAATTGACATCCCACTCATTCGGACCTTCGATCGCGGTCACTGATGGCAACACTTTTTTGAGTAAGTCAACCGCATTGTCAGGAGTAATGCCATCGCGGGGATCCATTACAAGGGTTGATCGAATCCCAAAAGTTGCCAGCCGATTGAGCTTCTCAAACATACCAGCATTGTTACCCCCATCTCGAATATGGCGAATGCCTAACTCTCGCAGTCTGGGTTCTACGACATCGCTGTAGCGCCCATAGCTCGTATCGGTATAGCGCAGGTGCGTCGCGACTCCCATCGAGTCTACAAATGAGTCAGCGCTCTGGGCTTGCTCAGTTAACGATCGCCCGATCGCCGATAGTAGATAGTTAGTCTGCACATCTCCACTCGTATATACCTGAAGATAATAGGTGCCAGCGTTGAGCAGTGCGTCGATCGTCTCTAACATTGTTCCATCATTTGCTGAAGAGTTGAGCACGTTGCCCTGGCTATCTAATATATTCAGATTAGCGTTGGCAGTTAGCTCACTTAAATTCAAGTTTAAGTGACTGGGTGTGTCTACACTAAAGCGATAATAATCACTGAGATTAGTTGAACTAACGCTATCTCTAACCTCATTGGTTGCCAGTGGACCCCAGTCTAGAGCGCTGGTGAAATCAGCCGATTGACTGCGGGCAACACGATCGCCCGTAGAAAGCTGACTTTGAGGAACCACTTCTTTAACTTGACTGAGGCTAGACCACAGCAGCTTAGACACGGCATCGCCGCCTTGCTCATAATAGTCAAGCTGAATATCAACCTTCTGTCCGGCGATGAGATTGATTACACTACTGTCTTCGGCCAGCGCGTGAGGAGTCCAGTGATCGATCAAAAGTTGTCCGTTCACCCACAGCCTCACCCCATCATCTGAGTGAGTATAGAACGTGTAGGCTTCTGATTGAGTCGGCAAGATTTGCCCAATCCAGCGCCCTGAGAAATGGTCGGCGGCGATCGTCGCATCGGGTGAATCCTGCCCCCAGTCAAAGTCTACTGTGGCATCTGTGCGAGTCAAAACGGGAGTTGTAAAGTCTTGATTGTTGAAATATTGAGCAGATAATCCTGTCGTCCCCACGGGGATCAAAGTTGCTGCCGATGTTGAAGTGAGTTCTGGAAAGGTTGAACTGGTACTGCTAGAACTAGTGATCCCGGAAGAAGTCTGCGGAGCAAGCGCATCAGAACTTACACCCACAGCAGAAGATTGGGTGGCGAGATTGGAATCTAGCACAATGATTTTTCCTCTGAGAATTGAAAACTGCCCTTAGCCGAGTCTTTGGGTGGGCAAGCTCTCAGAATTGATGACCACAGGGATTTTGCAAAAAGCTACTAAAGTTTGGCTGACAGATGAAATTCTGCTATCTGGACAGTCGAGATCTGGGAAAGAGTAGCGCTTTTGCAAAGGGTGAAGGCAGGAACACAAAACCCAAATGAGACTAGAACATTGAGATTGGGATAAATATTATCCGGTTGCAGCACTATTGACAACACTAAACTTGAGATCACTGAGTCACGATCGCCTCTACTTGGACACAAGTCAAAATGCTCTCCGCAGAAGTTATTCAAGAATATTTGGCAACTGAAACTTAGACCTCTATACACACAGATAGATTCGCGAAGATTTTTCATTTTGATCAATCGAGAAGATGCACGACGACCTCGCCTATTTCAGATGATGTAAAGAATTGTAAAGCTTTGGATATATCCTCATTACTTCCTGCATATTTTTTGTCTGAAACAACAATTCTCTTCAGCAGGCTGAAAATGTAACGGTTTGCAACGTATAATCAGAACGAATTAACGTTCAATCATTCTTTAAGAGAAGACATGCGAGTTGCGATCGCCGGAGGCGGACTAGCAGGGCTATCCTGCGCCAAATATTTAGTCGATGCAGGGCATACCCCAATCGTGCTAGAAAGTCGGGACGTTTTAGGTGGCTTAGTGGCTGCCTGGAAGGATGAAGACGGAGACTGGTATGAAACAGGGCTACACGCCTTTTTTGGGGCTTATCCAAACATGCTGCAACTGATGGCAGAGCTGGGCATCTCCGATCGACTTCAGTGGAAACAGCACACTCTGATCTTTAATCAGCCCGAAAAGCCAGGAGTTTTGTCTCGCTTCGATGTGCCTGACATTCCTGCGCCCTTCAACGTGATTGCATCGATTCTCCGCAACAACGATATGCTGACCTGGGAGCAGAAGATTCGGTTTGCGTGGGGGCTGCTTCCCGCCATCATTCGCGGTCAAAAATATGTCGAAGAGATGGACAAATATAGCTTTCTAGAATGGCTGGAGCGGCAGGGCATTGATGAGAAGGTCAACAGCGATATTTTTATTGCAGCGACAAAAGCGTTGACGTTCATCAATCCCGATGAGGTGTCTTCTACAATTCTTCTGACGGCGCTCAATCGCTTTTTGCAAGAGCGTTACGGCTCTAAAATTGCCTTTTTAGATGGCTCACCAACTGAGCGTTTGTGTCAACCGATCGTTGACTACATCACCGATCACGGCGGAGAAGTTCATCTCAAAAAACCGCTCAAAGAAATTCTTCTAAACGCAGATAATACGGTTCGTGGATTTGCAATTCGGGGCATTGATGGCGCACCTGATGAAGTGGTCACCGCCGATGCTTACGTTTCAGCCATGTCGGTCGATGTGATGAAAGTCCTTAGACCCGATGCCTGGAAATCGATGGATTTCTTTAAAAAGCTAGACGGTCTAGAAGGGGTGCCCGTGATCAACTTGCACTTGTGGTTCGATCGTAAGCTCACCGACATTGACCAATTATTATTCTCACGCTCGAATCTCCTGAGCGTCTACGCAGACATGAGCGTAACTTGCAAAGGCTATGAAGACCCCGATCGCTCAATGCTAGAACTCGTGCTTGCCCCCGCCAAAGACTGGATCGATAAATCCGATAAAGAAATCATTGCAGCAACCCTGATCGAGATTGAAAAACTTTTCCCTCAGCACTTCAAAACCGACAGCCCAGTCACACTGCGGAAATATAAGGTAGTGAAGACCCCTCGATCGGTCTACACCGCGTCTCCAGGGCGACAGGCATTTCGTCCTGACCAGACCACACCCGTGAAAAACTTCTTCCTTTCGGGTAGCTATACAATGCAGCGATATCTTGGCAGTATGGAAGGTGCCGTACTTTCTGGTAAGCTGACAGCGCAAGCGATCGAAAACTATCCATCGCTTGCTGTCTCTCCCGGAGAGCAGCGCAGCCTAGTCTCGACCCCATAGCAAGTAGCGCTTTGTCAACCCTCCAGACTGCAACAGAATGCTGCAATTGCCCGAACCAACTACCTCCTGCATAAGAACCCTGGCTTCTGTAGAAGAAGCCTACGAGCTTTGCCGCAAAATCACGGCAAAGTATTCCAAAACGTTCTATCTAGGAACGCTCCTGATGTCGGCGGAGAAACGTCGAGCAATCTGGGCAATTTATGTCTGGTGCCGTCGCACCGATGAACTTGTCGATGGGCCTAACGCCAGCTTAACGACCAACGAGACGTTAGATCAGTGGGAACGACGACTCGAAGCGATTTTTGTCGGTTACCCTCATGATCACTATGATGTTGCCCTCGTCGATACGCTAGAGCAGTTTCCGCTCGATATCGAGCCATTCCGAGACATGATTGCCGGGCAGCGGATGGATCTGTACCGCAGTCGCTATCAGACCTTTGATGAGCTAGAGCTTTACTGCTACCGCGTCGCCGGAACCGTGGGGTTGATGTCTACAACGGTGATGGGTCGAGATGAGACTCTGCCCACCGCCCCGTGGGATCAGCCCAAAACCAATAATCCGATCGACGAAGCGATCGCCCTCGGCATCGCCAATCAACTCACTAACATTCTCCGCGATGTCGGCGAAGATGCCAGTCGCGGTCGCATCTACCTGCCTCTCGAAGATTTGGCACTTTTTAATTACACCGAAGACGATCTGCTTAAAGGGGTCGTTGACGATCGGTGGCGGGCATTGATGGCGTTTCAAATTCAACGGGCGCGCAAGTTTTATGCCTTAGCAGAAAGTGGAATCGGTGCCCTGAGCGAGGATGCTCGATGGCCCGTCTGGTCGGCCTTGATGCTCTATAGCCAGATTTTGGATGTGATTGAGCGCAACGATTACGATAATTTTCGCCAACGGGCTTATGTGTCAAAGCCGAAAAAGATGGTGGCGTTGCCGATCGCCTGGCTGAGAGCAAAAGTTTTGTGAGCAAACGCCTCATAGTGATTTAGGTTTGATGAATTCTTTTCGATGAGCCGATATAAACACTGCGATTTGAGTCATATTAATCACTCTATAGCTAGAGGTAAATGCTGCGAACATGATTCGCTGACACGCCTTTAGTGGTAGGGATGCGATTATTTCAGTCGAGATAGGTCGCATCCGATCCTTTGCGAGTAGATCACTATGGCTCGAGAAACTCCAAGAGTTGTCAGGAAAGAACAGGTTCAACGGCTTTATCGAGATTTTAGAAAAGCCGTCCTCGCTTCGACTGCCAACGAAATCATCCGTGAAAATCGCACGTCACTTCGCGAGAAAGTCGAAGTTCTCAACGTTCAAATCGACAACTTGTCGCGAAAGGAGCTGCTCGATCGACTCACAAAAGGGGTTGTCTTTACACCAAACGTCGATCATTTGATGAAGCTGCAACATGATCCCACCTTCCGACAAGCTTATGAAGTCGCCGATTACAAGATTTGCGATAGTCAAATTGTTCTCTATGCCTCTAAGTTTTTAGGCTCTCCTTTGCAAGCCAAAATCTCCGGCTCTGAACTTTTCCCAATTTTTTGTGAACATCATAAAACTAACGAAAAAATCAAAATCTTTCTGCTAGGAGGCTCTGAGGGCATTGCCGATCGGGCAAAAGAACGCATCAACCGCAAAACTGGCCGAGAAATTATCGTCGAGGCGCATTCTCCCTCATTTGGGTTTGAGAAAGACGAGATCGAGTGTCAAGCGATCGTGCGGATGATCAACGATTCTCCCGCAACTGTTTTGGTGATTGGGGTCGGCGCACCCAAACAAGAGATCTGGATTTCTAAATACAAAAACCAGCTTCCCCAGATCGATATTTTTATGGCGGTGGGTGCCTCGATCGACTTTGAAGCCGGAAACAAGCCGCGATCGCCCGACTGGATGAGCAACTTGTGCTTAGAGTGGCTCTATTGCTTGTGGTGTGAACCTACTCGCCTCTGGAAACGCTATCTCATAGACGATCTCCCGTTCTTCTGGCTGATCATCAAGCAAAAACTGAATTTGACCCGAAGGTAATAAAGCAACAGTCGTTAATGTAAGAGCAGCACCCGCGTCTCTGATCCATAAGCATGCCCCAGGCTTCTGTCAAACTGAGCTTTGGCGACTATCTAACTTATGACGACGGAAGTAATTATCGATATGAGTTTATCGATGGGGAACTGATTCAAATGACCCCAGCGACTCATCGGCACCGCAGAATTAGTCGATATTTAGAAGAAATGCTGCGGCAAGAAATCACTAAGGGGCTTAGATCTCTTGGTACTTAGGGTGCTGAACCGCGTCCTAAGCTGTGTGGCTACAGCTATAGAAAGCTTTGCGAGGCAGTATACCAAATCGCTTGAGCTAATCTAAATCTCCTGCCGCAAAAATTTGCGCTGCTGCTATTTGCAATTCTGAGAATGTTGGAGAAACTAATCGATCGCTCCCTCGAAACTGCTGACTCTAATATTCCCCATTTACTAATTGATGAATCATGATCACGAATCCTGTTACTTGTTCATGAAGTCCCGTAGGTTCCAAGTCAATTAATTCTCCATCGATCAATTCATAGCGATCGTTCTCTAGGTAGCGATCAACAAACATTTCAAAACTTAACTCTGACTGATTAAGAATTGCTGGAATCATAAAGATTTATGCCCAAAAAGCGTTACGACTCTGATGCAATGACTTCTTCAAAAGACACACCCTCATAAATTTCAGCGACGTTCATTTCAACATCAATTGAGGCAAACTTTACGATGTCTTCCGTCGATTCGTACACGCGATAAATCCAGAGGTTGTCTTCTGTTTTAGTGTATTGCTGAATCTCTAATTGGTATTGATTGATTAATACATATTCTTGTAGTTCAGGAATCGATCGATAGTACCTAAATTTCTCGTTCTGATCATACTCTTGTGTTGATTTAGATAATACTTCGACAATCGATCGAGGATTGAGAACAGTATCAGTACGATTTTCGTAAAGCACAGGCTCACCCTGAATCACCATCACATCGGGATACGTGAACCTGCGATGCTTAGGAATCCATAAACGAACATCGCTACTAAACGGCTCATAGCCTTTACCCCGCAGAGCATATTTCAGGAATGCAGCAACTGACAAGATGATTCGGTTGTGATTCAAAGATCCGCCTGTCATCGGGATAATTTCTCCATCGTGGTATTCACTTTTGAATTCAGCTTTTTCTTCGAGAGTAAGGTACTCTTCTGGGGTGTAGCGTTTTTTGACTTCTGTGGCTTGCATGGCAATCACTCACGATCGACTACTTAAATAATAAGCGAGATGCAATTGCTCACATCTCGCCTAACCAGTTTTATAAGTTGAATCCTATGCGCTGAAGTATTTCGCCGCAGGATGGTAGGCGATGATCGCTGTTGTCGATTGTTCTGGATAGAGTTGTTCACTCTCATCCATGTGCAGATTTAAGCGATCGCTGCCCAACAGTTCTAGCAGCTTATATTGGTCGTGAATGTTGGGACACGCCGGATAGCCGAAACTATAGCGAGAACCCTGATAGCGTTGTGCCAAGATATCGCGGATGTTGTCGGAGTCTGCGTCGCCAAAGCCCAACTCGCGGCGAATTTGAGCGTGAACCCATTCAGCAAGGGCTTCTGCCATCGAAACCGCCATGCCGTGGAAGTAGAGATAATCGGTGTAGTTATCCGCCTCAAACAGCGTCTTTGCGAATTGGGTTGCGACTTCACCCATTGTCACCGCTTGCATGGGAAAGACATCGATTTGCCCCGACTCTTTAGAGGCGAAGAAGTCGGAAATGCAATAGCGACGCAGCGATCGCTGCCGAGGAAAGTTAAACGTCGCAACAGGAGCCGATATATCGAGTGTGTTCGGGTCATAGAGGTGCAGCGAGTTACCTTCTGACTGACAGGGGAAGTAGCCGTAAATCGCTTGAGGATGCAGCAAGTTTTCCTCAACAATGCGGTGTTTCCAGATGTCTAGAATCGGGTAGACTTTTTCTGCTAGAAATTGGTCGTAGTCTTCGCGAGTCTGTTCTCGTGGTTTGCGGAACTGCCACTGTCCGGCGATCAGTGCCTGCAGGTCTAGATGCCAGAAGAGTTCTTGCCAGGGAAGGTCAGACGGTTGCAGAATTTTGGTGCCCCAAAAGGGAGGTGTGGGGCGGGGAATGTTGGGATCGATCGACTCCGATCGGGTTAAATCTTCCGGCAACACTTCAGAAACAGTTTCGGCATCCGTTACATCTACCGTTTGCTCGTCTGTTACAGTTTCTGTTAAATCGGCTGCTAATGCTTCATTTAAGAAACCTTTTAGATCATTCCACTCGCCGTTGTTCTTAGCGGGCATGAATTTATCCATGAAGTGGAGATCAGAGAAGGCATCTTTACCGTAAACCACTCGACCGTTGTAGGTTTTTTGACAATCCTCATAGACAAATTTTGGCGTTAGCGCTGCACCTCCCAAAATCACCGGAACTGTGATCCCTTTTTCGTTGAAGACTGCCAGGTTATCTTTCATGAAAGCCGTTGACTTTACGAGTAAGCCGCTCATCGCAATGCAATCGGCTTTGTGTTCCATGTAAGCATCAATAATCTTGTCTACGGACTGTTTAATTCCCAGGTTGATCACTTTATAGCCATTGTTGGTAAGAATGATGTCTACCAGATTTTTGCCGATGTCGTGAACGTCACCTTTGACAGTAGCAATTAGCATTACACCTTTCGACTGTCCGGCTTCTTTTTTCTCCATCAGCGGCTCTAAGAAAGCGACCGCAGACTTCATCGTCTCAGCAGATTGCAGCACAAACGGCAGTTGCATCTGACCCGACCCGAATAATTCACCGACTGTTTTCATCCCGTCTAGCAAGTAGACGTTGATAATCTCCAAAGGCGGATATTTTTCTAACGCAACTTTGAGCGCGTCTTCGAGTCCGATGCGCTCACCATCAATGATGTGGCGCTTGAGGCGTTCTTCGATCGGAAGTTTGGCATCTTCGCTACGATCGCGCTTTGTTGTTGCGCCTTCAAACACCGTCGTCAATTCTCCAAGCGGATCGTAGACACAAATATCACCGTCAAATTGCCGCTGATCGTAAATCAGTTTGCGACAGATTTCTTGATGCTCTGGGGCAATCTTCGCCATCGGCAAAATCTTGGCAGCACTGATAATCGCGCTATCCATTCCCACCTGAGTGGCTTCGTGCAAAAACGTCGAGTTCAACACCTGTCGCGCCGCCGCATTTAAGCCAAACGAGATGTTAGAAACGCCGAGGGTAATGTGACATCCCGGCAGATGTTCGCGAATCATCCGAATGGACTCGATCGTTGCCTTCCCATTCGCCCGATCTTCCTCAATCCCGGTTGAAATCGGCAACGCTAACGTATCAAAAAAAATCTCGTAAGATGGAATGCCAAACTCAACGGCTTGACGATAGGCACGTTGCGCGATCGCGAATTTCTTTTCAGCCGTTCGTGCCATGCCGTCTTCGTCGATCGTGCCAATCACCACACCCGCCCCATATTCTTTGGCGAGTTCTAGCACTTTCAGAAAGCGTTCTTCTCCGTCTTCATAGTTGGTGGAGTTGAGCAGACATTTGCCCCCGGCAACTTTCAGTCCGGCTTCCATTTTTTCCCATTCGGTCGAGTCGAGCATCAGTGGGAGATTGACGTTCGTCACGAGTCGAGACACCAACTCGTGCATATCTTTCACGCCGTCGCGTCCGACATAATCGACGTTGACATCAAGGATGTGTGCTCCTTCTTTGACCTGCGATCGTGCCAACGCTACCAAGCCATCCCAATCTTCTGCATTCAGTAAGTCGCGACACTTTTTAGAGCCACTAGCATTCAACCGTTCGCCAATAATCAAAAACGAATTATCTTGCTCGTAAGGCTGGGCGCTATAAATTGAAGCCGCCGAAGGCACATAGTGTAGAACCGGACGCGCCGCCACTTGTCCATTGCTGCGAACCTGGCGCTCTTTGGGTTTCAGCGTTAACGCGACCTCTGCCAACTGTTGAATATGATCGGGGCGAGTGCCACAGCAACCTCCAATGACTTGCACTCCCAGATCTTCAACAAAGTGACCTAGCGCCATTCTCAATTCCATTGGCGTTAGTTTATAGTGAGCGTGTCCACCGACGTTTTCAGGAAGCCCCGCATTGGGAATACAAGAGACGATGAATGGCGAATGAGCCGACAGATATTTAATGTGTTCTGCCATGCGATCGGGCCCCGTTGCACAATTCAATCCGAGAATGTCGATCGGATATGGCTCCAGAATAGACAACACCGCACTAATATCAGATCCCACCAACATCGTGCCCTGAATTTCCATCGTCACCGACACCATTAAAGGACGACGATCGCCCTTTTTCTTAAACACTTGTTCGATGCCGTTTAACGCCGCTTTGATTTGCAGCACATCTTGACACGTCTCGACGAGAAAGAGGTCTACGCCCCCGTCATACAAGCCTTCTGCCTGTTCTGCAAAGGCGGCTTTGAGCGTGTCATAGTCGATGTTGCCCAATGTGGGAAGTTTGGTGCCAGGACCGATCGAGCCAGCGACAAAGCGAGGTTTCTCTGGAGTTGAAAACTCATCGGCGACTCGTCTTGCTAATTCTGCGGCGGTTTTGCTGAGAGAGTAGGCTTGATCCGCCAAGTCATATTCAGCCAACACAAAAGAACTGCTGCCGAAAGTATCGGTCTCAATCACATCCGCCCCGGCTGCCAGAAAATCTCGGTGAACTTTCTCAACTGCCTCTGGTTTGGTGTGTACCAGATATTCGTTACAGCCTTCATAGTCGGCTCCGCCAAAGTCGGCGGCGGTGAGATCTTGCACTTGTAAATTGGTGCCCATTGCGCCATCAAAAACAAGCACAGGACGATCGGGGCTGTGAAGACGAGTGAGAAAAGCACTGTTCATAAGGCAACTAAAGACGAAGTAAAGAACTCAAATAGCGTGCTGACAAAATCCTGACTCTTTTGTATTGTGAATAAGGACTTCCAGCAGGGGAAGCGACGATCGCCATATTTTACGATTTCTATATATTTCCACTTTGACACATCTCCTCTGTCAGAGGCAGCCCAGAAGATAAGGATTCTGGATCAAAGGAGTTGGAACCGCCGTATCGGTTATTAAAATTGGGCAATGTGACGATCAAAAAGTTGCTAAAAGCGATCAAAGGAACTTACGGCAGTAAATCAAAAAATACTTGGTAGTCTTAAACAAGTTTCTTAGTTAAAAATTCTGGCGTTGCTGAATGCAAGTATGAATCTGTCTATCAAGGCTGAATCCTTTCGCCCCCTAAATTCCCCAATTTTGGGGGACTTTAAAATTCTGCTTCCCCTCAAACTTGGGGGGCTAGAGGGGCAATTCATGTTTGCATTCAGCAACGCCAAAACTCTCGCAGAGTCAATTTGGGAGGGAGATCTGATGGCGATCGAAGAAGAATACGAAGACGTGCTACAAAACATCGAATCTGGCATCATCCAGATCTATAAAGAAAACCCTGATCTGATTGATGCAGAAGTTGCGACCGCACTCGAAGCCCTAGTCCGAATTTATGGTGCAGAAGCACAAGGAAAATCGATTAGTTCTCGTCCTATTCGAGGCGTTAGCAGAAAGGTTATGGAGTCGGTACAGCAGATGTGTGAATGGCGCTTAGGTCGGGCAACCATAGCTAACCCTAAAGGCATTGCTAAAGCACCTCCGACGGTCGAAGTTGATACGATCGTGGCTTGCCTAAAACGAATTCAATCTTCGATCAAACTCTGGACACAAAAGGGCGGACGGCAAGGTTATCTTAATTTCGTCAGTCAGTTTATTGGGTAATTTCCTTAAAGATGCGATCGGCTGAATTAAAAAAGCAGCCCAGAATTAAGTTCTGGACTGCCTTCACGATAATTAGAGAGGAATGCGGTTAAGCGATCGAGGCCATCTTGACATCGTTGCTTGCCAACAATTCTTGCAGTTCTTCAGCGTCTACCGTTTCTTTCTCAACCAGCAGTTCTGCTAGCTGATTTAAGATGTGACGGTTTTCGACTAAAACTTGCTTACAGCGACGATAAGCTTGCTCGACCAAGCTCCGCACTTCGTCATCGATCGTGGCAGCCGTTTCATCAGAAAAGTCACGTTCAGCAGCGATATCGCGCCCCATAAACATGTTGCCTTGCTGACGACCCAACGCGACAGGGCCGAGGCGATCGCTCATCCCAAAGCGAGTCACCATCTGACGAGCAACTCGTGCCACTTGCTGAAGGTCATTAGAAGCGCCAGTCGTCACTTCTTCTTCGCCATAGACGAGTTCTTCGGCCAACCGACCGCCCAGAGCCACTGCCATCTGGTTTTGCAGATAAGAGCGGGAGTATAAGCCAGAATCCATGCGGTCTTCGCTAGGCGTAAACCAGGTCAAACCACCCGCACGACCACGAGGAATAATGCTGATTTTCTGCACCGGATCGTAATCGGGCATCAAAGCACCGACTAATGCGTGACCTGCTTCGTGGTAAGCGACTAGCTCTTTGCGCTTTTCGCTCATGACGCGATCTTTCTTCTCAGGGCCGGCCAAGACGCGATCGATCGCATCGTTAACTTCATCCATCGAAATTTCGGTCAGATTGCGACGAGCGGCTAGAATTGCGGCTTCGTTGAGCAGGTTAGCGAGATCAGCACCTGTGAAGCCAGGAGTTCGACGCGCAATTTTCTCAAGGTCAACGTCTTTTGACAGCGTTTTGCCGCGAGAGTGAACGTTGAGAATTTCGAGGCGACCTGCATAATCGGGGCGATCGACGACGACTTGACGGTCAAAACGACCGGGACGAAGGAGCGCCGCATCCAAGACATCAGGACGGTTGGTGGCTGCGATGATAATGATTCCGGTGTTGCCCTCGAAACCATCCATCTCGGTCAGCAACTGGTTGAGGGTTTGCTCTCGCTCATCGTTGCCGCCGCCTAAGCCAGCACCCCGTTGGCGACCGACGGCATCAATTTCATCAATGAAGACGATGCAAGGCGCGTTGGTTTTGGCTTGCTCAAATAAGTCACGGACGCGGGACGCACCCACGCCGACAAACATTTCAACAAACTCAGAACCAGAGATTGAGAAAAAGGGAACGCCCGCTTCACCCGCAACGGCTCTTGCTAGAAGGGTTTTACCCGTTCCAGGAGGCCCGACGAGCAGAACGCCTTTAGGAATCTTGGCACCGACTGCGGTAAAGCGATCGGCGTTTTTCAAGAAGTCTACAACTTCATTGAGTTCTAGTTTTGCCTGGTCAATGCCTGCGACATCGCCAAACGTAACTTGGGTTTGTGGCTCCATCTGCACTCTGGCTTTTGATTTGCCAAAGTTCATTGCCTGGTTGCCCGGCCCGTTTTGGGCACGACGCAGTAGGAAGAATAGACCCACCAGCAGCAAAACGGGAAAGAATAGACTACTCAACGCTCTCAGCCAGAAGCTTTCATCTTGTTGAGGCAGCACTGAGATATCAACATTATTCTTAATCAAGATATTGATTAGGTCGGGGTCGCTGGGTAAATTGACCCGAACATAAGTGCCATCTTGAAGCTGCGCCCGTGCGATGCTGCGATCGGCACTGATGCTGACTTTCTCAACTTTATTACTTTGAACTTCTTGGACAAATTGGCTATAGCGCCAAGTGGTGCCTGGGGCAGGCTGTTTGTCAAAAAATGCGGTTGCCAATGCAATGACAACAATTGCCAGGAGCGCGTACAGTCCTGCGTTTCTCCAGCGTTTATTCACCAGTGATAGTCCTCCTAGCGTTAGGGATGATATTCTCAGTTTTTTAATGTTAATTAATATTAACTCACTCTGAGAATCTTCTGAGGGGTGAGGTGAAGAAAAGCCCTCGCAATCTCTGAAAACTCAGGTGGGCTGGGTCATAGAGCAGTGAGTCAGCATCTCTCAGAATTGTGTGAATTGGAATCACTTCCATCACGCAATTGGTGTAAGCGATCGCCTCAAATGTCTCGATCAACTCAGCATTCCAGGATTTCTCAATTACTTCTTCATTCTGCCATCTCAGTTTGTGGATGAGGTGATTTCTCAAAATTCCGGGGAGAATTCCTGCCTTTAGGGGAGGTGTCCACCAAGATCCGTTTCGCCAACCCCACAAATTTCCAGTGCTGGTTTCGAGCCAGTTGCCTGTGTCGTCAGTGAGAATAGCTTCTTGTGCGCCTGCTCTCTGGGCTTGTTGGAGTGCCAGCCAAGGCGCGAGATAATTTCCGGTTTTGTGGTTGGGGAGCGATCGCTGCAAGTGAGAATCTGCGACCCACGCAACAATTCCGTTTTGCTGTCGTTGGGCTAAGTCTTGCGGCAAAAATCGCCCCGTAATCCACTCGCGCCCATCAGGAAAAATCACAATTTTGAGGACTGGAAATTGGGTGGCTAACAATGTTGCCCCTTGGTGAGTTCGCTCCCAGTCGGGCTGTGACCAGTGAAAGGCTTCTAAGCTCGATCGCAGTCGAGTGAGATGTTCTGTCCAACTTGTAAGCGGATGATCGAGCGATTGGTAAACACGCAGAGTCGTAAAGACGGTGGCTCCATAAATTAAAGCGGGATCGTCGATCGCCAGTTCCAGCTTTTGCCCTCTGATCAGGTGGCCGTCATACCAAAAAACAAGCTTTTCCACAGTTTTACTGAAGTAATACTAGAATTAAGGCTACTAATTTCTCAACCCAAGAGCACAATGACCACGCTGCTCATTCAATCTGAATCCATTCCTCTGACAGTTCATCTCCCTTCTATGGGAAAAACGACTCACGAGCAATTCTATGAATTGTGTCAACTGAATTCTGAGCTGCGACTTGAGTTGTCTGTGAATGGGGAAGTGATTATTATGCCGCCAGCCTTTTCAGATACGGGCAATCGTAATACCAGGCTGACCCAACAAGTGACGAATTGGGCAGATCAAGACGGCACGGGAGAAGCCTTTGACTCTAGTGCAGGCTTCACTCTACCCAACGGAGCCATTCGATCGCCCGATGCTTCCTGGATTAAGTCCGATCGCTGGAATGCCCTCACCGACAAACAAAAAGCCTCGTTTGCGCCGATCTGTCCTGATTTTGTGATTGAACTGCGATCGTCTAGCGACACTCTAAAAAGTTTGCAAAACAAAATGCAGGAATATATTGAGAATGGGGCAATGCTGGGGTTTTTAATCGATCGCAAAAATCAGACCGTTCATCTTTATCGTCCCCTGCGATCGCCTAAAGTTTTACAGCATCCAGAATCGGTGAGTGGTGATCCAGAATTACCAGGATTTATTCTGCAAATGGCGAAGATTTGGTAGAAGCAGACTACAAATTTATCTCTGATCACAATTCAAATCCCATTTCTCGGAGTCCTTTTCTGAGTCGATCGCCTTCTGATGATCCCGTTTGTTCGTGCAGCGCGATCGCTTGTCCAAAGGCCGCCAAGCTTTCGCTAACACGACCCACTTTTAAGAAAACCACACCGAGGTTTTGATGGGCTTCGGCGTAATTGGGCTGCAAGTCGATCGCGGTTTGGTAATGAGCGATCGCGTCTCCAAACTGTCCGAGAGCTTTTAAGGTGATGCCGAGATTGTTGTGAGCGATCGCCAACGCTGGATCGATTTCTAACGCTTGCTCATATAAAGCTTTTGCACCGACTAAATCGCCTTTTTCTTTGAGCAAATTTCCCCAATTATTGATGGCACCTAATTTTAGTTTAGGCAAAATCGATTGTTGAACCGCTAACTGATAGTGTTGCTCTGCTTGAAGTGAATTTTGTTCGCCATAAACACAACCCAGATGATAATGCAATTCATACAGAATCGGAGCCTCGATCTGAGACTGATTTTGAATCGATTGCAGTCCCCATTCTAATAATCGTAACCCTCGCGTTTTCGCTCCCATTTCAACATACAGTGCGCCTAACTTGCTGCACACATAAGGATCGGTGGGATGATTTGCCAGAAAGCCTTCCATGATGGTGCGGGCTTTAGCAAATTTGTCACGGGCAGCGATCGCGCTTGCCTGATAGCCATAGTGCAAAATTGCGACATCGGGTAAGTAGCCGATTTGCCAGCCGGGTTCGTGGCGCACGATCGCTTCAACGCTGTCGTCTACCATTGCGTGATAGGGGCGAGTGAAATGAATATCTCGATGGCGACGAAACAACCGAGACACCAGCGAGTAAGGTGACTGAGCGGCTCCAACTTCTTGACGGACGAGATTAACCAGAAGATGATGCGGACTGCAAATGGCTTGCCGAAGTTCAGGAATGATCTCTGGCACTAACACTTCGTCAGCATCTAACACTAAAACCCAGTCGCCCTGCACATATTTAAGAGATTCGTTGCGGGCGGCTGAGAAATCATTACACCATTCAAAAGAATAGACGTGAGCGTTGAAAGATTGCGCGATCGCGATCGTGTTATCTGTTGATCCAGTGTCTAACACAACCATTTCGTCAACGACATCACGCACACTCGCGAGACATTGGGGCAACGCTGCCTCTTCATTTTTGACAATGATGCAGAAACTCAGATTCATAATTAGAACCGATCGTTGGAATGGTTGAAATTAAGGGTCGATGCTTTTTTAGGCATTAGATTTTTCTAGCTTTAATCAAAGTAGCAGCTAGTTGATTGACTTCTCTAATGTCATAGCAGAAATCTGTTAGTGCTTTGCGCCATCGCACCTATAAAGCATTAAGCTGAGTTGATCACTTCTCTTGACGCTAAAGAATGACTCCTTTTTGGCGAAATATTCGATTTTGGCGGTTTGCAGGACAAGCGATCGCCGTCGTCTTGATCGTGTCCTCCCTCGCATTTTTAGGAAATAATCTCACTCGTAATCTGCGGCAACTGGGCATTCAGTTTGGGTTTAATTTTTTGCGATCGCAAGCTGGGTTTACGATCGGAGATATTCCCTTCGCCTACAAGCCCTCTGATAGCTACAATCTGGCTTTGTTAGTTGGGTTACTCAACTCTTTGCGGGTGATTATTGCAGGAATTGTCATCGCAACGGCGATCGGGGTCACGGCTGGAATTGCCCGTCTGTCTGATAACTGGCTTGTGCAAAAGCTGGCGACGATTTATGTAGAAGGGCTACGAAATACGCCTTTACTCTTGCAGCTTTTTTTCTGGTATTTTGCAGTATTTCTGAGTTTGCCCAAACCCGAAGATGCCATCTCTTTAGGATTCATTAACTTTAGTAATCGCGGAGTGGGGTTGTTTGGGCTACAGCTTTCACCAGAATTTTCGGCACTGCTGGCTGGGCTAACCATTTACACCGGGACGTTTATTGCCGAGATTGTGCGCGGGGGCATTCAATCGGTGCCTAAAGGACAGTGGGAGGCGGCCCGATCGCTCGGACTCAAACCCGGATTGCTGATGCGATTGGTGGTTTTTCCGCAAGCGCTGCGAGCGATTATTCCGCCGTTGTCTAATCAGTATTTGAACTTGGCAAAAAATTCGAGTTTAGCGATCGCCGTTGGTTATCCTGACTTATACGCGATCGCATCCACAACGTTTAATCAAACAGGTCGGGCTGTCGAAGTCATGATTCTCATTTGTGCAACCTATCTCACGATCAGCCTTGTGATTTCTTCTCTAATGAATCTCTATAATCGTTCAGTCCAAATCATAGAACGCTGATGAACTCAAAACCCAAAACTCAAAACTCCCCGATCGGTTGGCTTCGCAAAAATCTTTTTAACACCTGGTATAACAGTCTGCTGTCGATCGTCTGTCTCGCTCTCTCGATCTGGGTTGGCTATGGAGTAATTAACTGGGCATTCAACAAAGCGCAATGGGAGGTTGTCACATCCAATTTGCCGTTGTTTTTTGTGGGACGGTATCCAACCGATCAGATTTGGCGATTGTGGCTGGCGTTGGCGATCGTTGTAGGCACGATCGCGAATGGAATTCTCAACCCTAAACAAAGACGATTTTTAGCGATTATCATTCCCGTTTCTTTTTTAATTATCTTATGGCTGATCGGAGGCGGATTTATTCTCACTCCGGTTGGAACTAATTTATGGAATGGATTATTACTCACGTTATTAGCGGCAAGCATTAGCATTGCTTTAGCGTTTCCTCTAGGAATCTTATTAGCATTAGGAAGACAGAGCGCTCTCCCGGTTTTGCGAGGTTTTTGTACGATTTATATTGAACTAATTCGCGGGTTGCCACTGATCGGAATTTTGTTTATGGCACTGGTGATGCTGCCTCTAGTGCTGCCGGGTCAGGTGCAACTCGATCGATTGGTCAGAGCGATCGCTGGATTAGTTCTCTTTAACGCTGCCTACCTTGCAGAAAATGTGCGGGGTGGATTGCAGTCCATTCCACGAGGTCAGATCGAGGCCGCTAAAGCATTGGGATTAAACACGCCTTTATCTTTGTTGTTGATTGTGTTGCCGCAAGCGTTAAGAACTGTGATTCCTGCAATTGTCGGTCAATTCATCTCGCTATTCAAAGATACGTCATTACTCTCATTGTTTGCCTTGGTTGAACTAACGGGCATTACCCGTTCTATATTGGCGCAACCTCAGTTTTTAGGACGTTATGCAGAAGTCTATTTGTTTATTGGTTTAATCTACTGGATGTTTTGTTACACGATGTCACAAGTAAGCCGCAAACTAGAGCAAAAGAACACCTAGATCCTTAATCTGGGGATCTTGCTGAACAAAGTTAATGGCAGGGGATTACTCTAAGATGCAAATTTTTCTACCATATCCTTACTAAATTAGGCAGACGCTTGAAAATTCTTTACAAAGTTAAGCTCTAGTTGTGATAATAGACACCTCTAAACGTTAAAATGACCGAGCTAACTAAGTTTTCGGCAGACCCAAAAGTACGTGCAAGTTCATTCCGTTTCATTCGATTCGTCTGCTGTAGTAGACCCTTCTCTACAATCAGGTGAGATTCCTTTTACTCTCAAAGATGTGCGATCGGCGATTCCAGATTCTTGTTTTGAGCCATCTACTGGGCGATCGCTCTCCTACTTCTTTCTCGATTTAGGAATCTTGGCAGGGCTGTATGCCCTAGCCGCTTATCTCGATTCCTGGTGGTTTTACCCAATCTTCTGGTTTGCTCAAGGCACCATGTTTTGGGCGCTTTTTGTGGTTGGGCACGACTGCGGACACGGCTCATTCTCAAAACACAAATGGCTGAATAATCTCGTCGGTCATTTATCTCACACCCCGATCTTGGTGCCGTATCACGGTTGGCGCATCAGCCACCGCACTCACCACGCCAACACGGGCAACATTGAAACTGACGAAAGCTGGTATCCAGTCACCGAGACCCAATACAAGCAGATGGGCCATGCAGAAAAGCTAATGCGCTTTTATCTGCCCTTGTTGGCATATCCGCTCTATCTGTTTCGTCGCTCTCCGGGCAAGCAGGGTTCTCACTTTATGCCGAGCAGTTCCCTCTTTAAGCCCTCCGAACGAAACGGCGTGATCACCAGCACGGTTTGTTTAATCTTGATGGTCGGGTTCTTGGGCGTTTTGACTTATCAGCACGGGCTGCTGTTTTTGGTGAAATATTATCTGATGGGCTACATCGGCTTTGTCGTGTGGCTAGATTTAGTGACGTTTCTCCACCACACCGAAGACGATATTCCGTGGTATCGCGGCACTGATTGGTATTTTTTGAAAGGGGCACTGTCTACGATCGATCGTGACTATGGCGTGTTCAATTCAATTCATCACAACATTGGCACGCATGTGGCGCACCACATTTTCTCAAATATGCCTCACTATCATCTCAAGACAGCGACCGAAGCGATTAAGCCAGTTTTGGGCGGTTATTATCGCAAGTCGAGCGAACCAATCTGGAAGGGGTTCTTCCGCTCTTATCTAGCGTGTCACTTCGTCTCAGATGACGGCTCAAAGATTTATTATCAATCTCCGACTAATTCACGAAACTAGCGGTTGAATTGTTTTGTTGAGTAACGATCGTTCTTTGAGAGGAGCGATCGTTTTTTATTTAATCATCGCAACCGGGTAATCAGGATTAGCTGGATTAGGAATTAATCGCTGATTTTTGCAATCTGGCAGCAAATCCAACTTTTCTAATATCACCTGCCCAATCAGAATTTCATCCCCTACAACAAGTGCTTCATCGGCCGTGATCCGCCCTTCACACTCGACGATGATCGGTTCTGTAATCCCTACCAGTTCTTCAGCACCATTGGCAAATCTAGCCACCTGCTGACCTCGAATTCGCAAGCCAAGCTGCTCTGCCACACTTTGCGGAATCACCAGCATAACTGCGCCCGTATCGACAAGCGCCTGCCCCTCATATTCGCGGAGATGACGAGGAGCAAGGACTCCCCGGCTCACCATACTTTCGTCACCCGCATTGGTTAGTTTTACAGTTGTGCGAACCGCGCCCATTATTGTTTGTTCAGCCATTGTTTTTCCTAGTTAGAGAGTTCCTCATCGTTTCTAATTTCTACCGCATTTTCGTCTACGATCGTCTCTAACAAAAATCGCTTTGCCAATCGATCGTAAGTCCCTGCTCCTACAAATTGCGGATACTTATGCGATCGACTATAAATCCACACCAAATGTCCGTCTTCAAAAATGCGGACATCCTGCATCCACTTGCATTGGGGCATCAGCGACTTAGCGGTTGTTAACGCATCCAGCCAGCGATCGCACTCTTGTGAAAAACCAGGAGAAATAACTTTAAACATAATGATTCATATTCTATAGCGTTTCCCAATTCGGTGAGATACAAACAAGGGGCTTAAGTCTCTTGTTTAACAAGCCAAGATGTACTTTATCTACCCAGGAATTGCTATATGAACAATTTCATAAATCTCAGGACATCAACTATCCCCTTATTTGGCTTGATCAGTGCTGAGTTCCTCTCGTTGTTGGGCAATCAGATTGCGGCGATCGCCATTCCTATTCTAATATTGCAACAAACTCAGTCGCCTCTGATGACTGGCATTGCGAGTGCAGCAAATATTATTCCCATCCTAATGGCTGCGTTTGTAGGCGGTAGAGCGATCGACCGATTGGGTGCATGGTCGGTGAGTATCATAGCTGATCTGTTAAGCTGCATTTCTGTATTAACATTGCCACTGGCTTTTATCTACCTCGGCAAGGTCTCACCCAGCCTAGTTTTTCTACTAGTCTTTGTTGGCGCATTGTTCGATCCATCCGGCATTGCTGCCCGACAAACACTCGTACCCAGACTTGCCAGGTTTGCTAGAAAGCCGTTAGAAAAAGTGAATACGCTGCGCGGTGGACTAGAGAATGGGGCTGATTTTGTGGGCCAGATCGTCGGGGTTGGTTTAATCGGAACCGTCGGAACTATCAATGCCTTTTTCGTCAATGCTGCCAGTTTTTTGCTCTGCGCCATCATCTTCATCCTGGCAGTTCCCAAGACACAGAAGCGATTACCAGCAAGTTTCCATACCGATATTCTGCTGGGCATACGCTTCATTTTTGGTAATTCTCAACTGCGATCGCTAGCACTCATCGGCATGATTGCCAACTTTGTGATTCTGCCTTTTTTAGGGCTGCTGCTTCCTGTGCTGACCACTCAAGTCTTCAATAACCCTACCTTGTTAGGCGCTTGTCTGTCAGCCTTTGGCATCAACGCAACCTTGGGCGCTCTGTCGTTTTCGTGGCTGAGTCGTCTCTGTTCTCGCTCTCTAATTTTTTACGGCAGACTGCTAGTTAGTGGAGTCGCGATCGCGCTCTGTGGGTTCTTCACAACGCAACCTAGCATCATCATTATTTTGTCCGCATTCGCAGGTTTATTGTTGGGGGCAGGCAACCCCTTGGAACAAACGATTCTGCAAGAAGAAACACCCCAAATGCTGGCGGGACAAGTTTTCACCTCCCTCATCGCCATTAGTTTTGCAGCAGTCCCACTCGGCTTGTTGTTGGCGGGCGCTGTCACCCAACTCAGCAGCGTCGAGACAGTATTAGGTCTAAGCGGCGGATTGTTGATGATTGCTGCGATCGTGGGCTGGTCTGCTGCTCCATTTCAAAAGTTAATCGATCGGTAGACGTGAAGCGATCGAGCGTGAGCTTGCTAGACTCCATTTAAGTAGTCATCGTTGTAGCGATCTTCTATTACAACGCTAACAAGCCAACGCTAAATTCTCCACATCGTCAGAGTCAGTTAAATTTCTACTTTGACCACTTTCGCTAAACGATTAGTTTCACCTTTCGCGTCTTTGAGTAAATCATTCCAATCGTCTGGAGGGTGACCTCCTTCAAGCATTTTCCTGAAAACTCGATAAGCGTCCGTGTTACTGTTATAGGCTCGTTTAGAGTTTTCATCATTAACCCAAACGAAAACAATAATTTTGCTCTGTTGATGGCATCGAAAAAACAGTCGGTATTGCTGAAAAAATTTAGCTCTAAACCAATGCTTATACTCATCGCCGAGTGTAGTGCCTTGGCGATAATCGCTGCGGGTTGGGTCTTGAGGAATCACATCAAATGCCAGCTTTGCCATAGCAGCCAAACGCTTCGTGGCGTTCTTTTTCTTGTAGTCTTTAGGATGCTTCTGACGCAACTGTTCAACCTGCGTCAAAAGTTCTTCAACCTGGTTGAGGAAGAGAGAATGAGCAAATATGTTCCACCCATTAATCACTAGTGACGGATTGACAGACAAACTTATTCATCCTCTTCAGAGAGGGGTGCATCAAGATCAAGATCAACTTCAGCAACCAGTGACTGAACACGACTTATTAAATCAGAGCTAATCGCTTGTAGGTGCCGAGGATTCTTTTCGATATCTCGCCCAAGGAAATTTAGAAACTGCCCAAGTATGGGATCGCTCTCCGTCTGATCAGCGCGAGAAATCACTACCTGACCGTTAGCTTGAATGGTGTAACAAATTTTGTCACGCTTATTCAAGCCAAGCGCTCTGCGAACGGGTTCAGGGACTGTAGTTTGATAACGATCGGTCAAAGTAGATTCTGGACATGGAGCTTGGGTTACGTCCATAGCAATCTCAAAACCCATTGATGAAACTTTATTCTAATGGTAATGCAGTTGCATTGTCTTGTCAAAAACGACATGCTTGGGTTAAGAGTCTGAATACTTGTTGGAGAGTCGAATCAATAGAAGGCTTTCCTCGCTTCAAGTTCTTTCTCGATCAGAGTTAAACCATGCTCACGTCAAATTCTCGAATTGCTGTTCTTCTTCAAGAAGGAATTCGCGGCACACAAGGCAAAACCGGACTCGCCCTGCTGCGTTATCGACCTGACACGATCGCCGCTGTCATCGATCGTCAATGTGCCGGAGAATCCCTAACCGCCCTCACCGGAATTTCTTGTCACGCTCCGATCGTCTCGTCTGTCTCCGAAGCACTTGCCTATCAGCCAACGGTGTTAGCGATCGGCATTGCTCCCTCTGGCGGAGCCTTACCTGAGGCTTGGCTGACCGAACTCAAGCAAGCTGCCGCCGCAGGACTGTCGATCATGAATGGACTGCACACGCAAATGTCTGCGATTCCCGAACTCAAAGATCTGCTCAAAGCAGGGCAGTGGATTTGGGATATTCGGCAAGAGCCATTGGGGTTAAAAGTTGGGAGCGGTGAAGCGCGATCGTTGCCCTGTTTGCGAGTTTTAACCGTGGGCACTGATATGGGCGTGGGCAAAATGGCGACGACGTTAGAACTCGATCGAGCGGCTCACAAACGAGGCATAAACTCGAAGTTTCTCGGCACGGGTCAGGCAGGCATCATGATCGCGGGTGATGGCATCCCTTTAGATGCAATTCGAGTTGATTTTGCCGCAGGTGCCGTCGAGCAACTCGTCATGCGCTATGGACATGACTATGAGATGTTGTTGATTGAAGGACAGGGTTCTTTGATGAATCCTGCTTCTACAGCGACATTGCCATTAATTCGAGGCAGTCAGCCCACTCATTTGATTCTGGTGCATCGAGCCGGACAGAATCACATTCGCACCTTTCCCGATGTGCCAATTCCGTCACTTCAAAACGCGGTTTACGTCTATGAAACCGTTGCCGCTGCTGGAGGCTCATTTGCACCTGCCCCTGTAGTGGGCATTGCGCTCAACACCGCCCATTTAGATGATGAAGCCGCTAGAGATGCGATCGCCCACGCCCAACAAGAAACCGGACTTCCCTGCACCGATCCCGTTCGGTTTGGGGCAGATCTGCTGCTAGAAGCAATCTTGAAGCCGATCAACTAACCCAGCGCATCTGATAGATAATCTGCTGTGGCTTCAACGAGCGCGATCGTATCTTCATAAACCATCCGCGTCGGGCCCAAAACGCCCACACTTCCCACCGCCGCAGACCCACGATTATAGGTTGAAGAAATCAGCGTACAGGTTCGCATCGGTTCTAAAGGATTCTCAGAGCCAATGCGAACGGTAACTCGTCGCCCCGACCCATCTAAGTCGGGTTGGTCAAAGATCAGCGGCATTAGCTGGTGCTGTTCTTCTTCGAGTAGATGCATGATGGTTTTGATGTGATGCAGCTCCGAAAATTCGGGCTGTCTCAACACTTCTGAGACTCCGCTAATTAAAATTTGCGTCGGCACCGCAGACGATTGTGAAAAGCGACGAGTCAAATCGGCAAGCAGCGACGTGAGCGAATGACTATAGCGTTCAAACTCGCGTCCCAACTCGCTCCAATCAAGGGTAGCGATGTCGGCGGGCGATCGTCCTTTTAGTTGCTCGTTGAGAAAGTTTGAGAGAATTTGGAGTTCACGATCGACCTTTTCGGCATCAATTTCGGCATCGTCTTCAAGCTTGGGCAACTCCATCAGCACCGATCGCGTTTCATAGGTGTCTGTAACCACAATCAGCATGATTCGCTCAGGGTCGATCTGCACAAGCTGCAAGTGGCGTAGCTCGGTTGTGCGCGTCAGGGGCATGGTGATCAAAGTGATATAACCGCTGAGAGTCGCCAGAATCTGGGCTGCCCCTCTCAATAGCGCCTCAAAGCTCCACTCATCCCAATTAAGGCGACCTGCCAGCAGTTGCTCAATTTGACTGGTCGCCTCAGTCGAGGGTTTGATCAGCTTGTCTACATAAATTCGATAGCCAGAATCAGAAGGAACTCGCCCGGCTGAAATGTGAGGCTGATAAAGCAGACCTGATTTTTCTAACACCCCCATCGCATTGCGAATCGTGGCAGAACTGACGCTAAGATTATATTCTTTAACTAGCGCTTCTGAGCCAACGGGTTCAGCAGTCGCGATATAGTGGCGCACCGTTGCCCAAAGAACCTGCTGCTGACGGTTTGTGAGATTGATGGGTAGGGACATTTTTATTAAACGAGATTACGATCGCAGTCTTTCAAAATTCAAGAACAATAAAGGATTCAGACACAGATGCACATTGGGATTGAATTCAAGATAGCAGATTCTTAATTTTGTCTTTTATCTAGGATCACTGTCGTAACACACACATCAAAAATCAACGATTCAAATCGCTGCTCTAGTAGCGTGGAACACTGGAATCAACGACGATCGAGTAAGCATCAATGCCGCCTGCAATATTTCTGACTTGCGTAAAGCCCTGATTGATCAACCACTGACACATCTGGGCAGAGCGCACTCCGTGATGACACAAGACTAGCGTTTCTTGATCACGGTCAAGCCGGGTCTCGATCGCTTCAGACCACTGGGCAAACTCGCTCAACGGCAAATTCACAAAATTGGATAAGCTAGCGGTCTCGATCTCCCACGATTCCCGCACGTCTATGAGTTGCAGAGTGTTTGAAGCGTCTGTCAACATCTGAGCAAGTTCTCTAACGGTGACTTCGGGCAAGGGTTGGCGAGAAAATGAGTCAGTCATGGGGCGGCGATCGTACGGCTTATTGAGAACAGCTTAAGCGATTCCTCCTGGAGTCTGTTCAAAATCCTGTGTCAGTTGTCGCGACTCGCTGCGGTCAAGTCCGCCAAGAAATTAATTTCCGGGTGGGCTTTCGGGTCAACAAGCACGACTGAATTTACAATCCCTCCTCCCAATCTACAAGTCACTGAGCGGCTTGACGATTTTGCCCATAAAGCGCAATCAATTGAGTAATGCTTTCTGCCTGTTGCTGGGCGACTGCTGCTTGTTGCTTGGTGGTCTCTTTGATTTCCCGAAATTCCCCCTTGATGTCTCGAAATTCCTCCCTAATTTCTCTCATCTCCTCTCTACTATTTTTAAATTCTTCTCTCATTTCTCGAAATCCCTCTTTCATTTCTTCTCTGCTTTGTTTAAATCCTTCGTTAATTTCACGAATTGACTGGGTTTGCTGTCGAGCATTTTCTGTTTGCTCCTGCATCAAAAACCTGAGTTCGGTTAAGCCTTCGGTAAGACGACCGATTTGATCAGTCAGATGGCTTAACTGTCGTTGAATGGGGAAATCAGATTGTTCGCTATTTGAAGTCATCGTCGCTGCTTAAAGACTGATTGAGTGAAATCATTGTACTGGCATCAGCCGCCTGTAGTATTGATCAGAGTCTTCATCGGATAAGTGGGTTTGACTTCGCCGACGGGCATTCGTCGATAGAGCGCACTGTGAGGCAAAACGCGCAAGATCTCTTGAATCGTGGTGATGCCTTGAGTTACTTTGGCGATCGCCGCCGATCGAAACGACTCAAAATTGCCGTCCATCAAGTAGCGGTTGAGCTGCGTCATCGTGCCTTCATAAATGATTTGACGCACCGCATCGTCGACGTTTAATAACTCAATGATGGCTTCGCGCCCCAAATAGCCAGAGCCATAGCAGCGATTGCATCCTTTCCCTTTGCGCCAGTGATCAAGGTGGGCATGATCGCGATCGATGCCTAAAGCTTTGAGATCTTTGTCAGTCGGTTGATAAGGCTCAGAACAGTGCGGACAGTTTCTTCTCACTAGTCGTTGAGCGACGACTCCCAATAACGCATCGCTGATTAAACCCGGATCAGGCCCGATATCTTTGAGGCGAGGAATCGCGCTGACCGCATCGTTAGTGTGTAGCGTTGTCAGCACGAGGTGCCCAGTCAACGCGGCACGAACTGCGGTTTCTGCGGTTTCGCTGTCTCTGATTTCTCCGAGCATAATAATGTCGGGATCTTGACGCAAAATGGCCCGTAATCCCGCCGCAAATGTCATTCCCGCCGCTTCATGCACCTGGGTTTGGGTGATGCGAGGCAAGACATATTCAACCGGATCTTCGACGGTGATCACATTCACATATTCGGTGGCGATCGCTTGCAGACTGGTGTAGAGCGTGCTGGTTTTGCCAGAACCCGTCGGACCCGTGAAAATGACCATGCCTTGAGGTTGACCCAGCCAGCCTTGATAGATCTCCAGACTGGCATCTGAAAACCCTAGCTCGTGCATATCAGTAAACGGGTTTTGACGCGGCAAAAGCCGAATCACCGCTTTCTCACCGCCGACACAAGGCAGGGTGCTAACGCGCAGATCCAATCCTAAATCGGTTTCTTGACCAGAGGCATAGCTCTCGCCAATGCGGGCATCTTGAGGGCGACGACTTTCAGCAATATCCATGTTAGACATGACTTTAAGGGCGACGATCGCACGACGACTGATCTCGATCGGCAGAGTGGTAATATCTCGCAAAATGCCGTCAATGCGATAGCGGACTCGCAGCCCATCGGGAGTTGGCTCTAAGTGAATATCGCTGGCGCGGTTTCGCAGCGCCCCAGAGATAATCGTTCTAATGCGCCCAATCTGGTCTGCGGCTTTTGTCAGATAGAGTTCGGTGACTTCCCCGATGTTTTCTTGCTCTAGTTCGCCTGTGAGCGGATTGATCAGTGGAGAGGCACTGATTTGGGTGTGGTCTAGATTTGAGACGTGATACCACGCACGATAGCTTTTGTCAGAAACTGGAATGATTTTGACATCGGTGAAAGTACGATCGCTCAAGCTTTGAATCATCGCCTCCGAGAGCGCCACGGGGCTACCCAGATAAAAACAGTTTCGCCACAGCAGCAGCGGAATCAGAGGCGGCAGCGAGTTACGATCGGGAAATTCTCTTAAAAAGCGGTTGCTGACTTCGCGATCGAGCAATTCCAACGTGACGTTGCCATCGAGATCGACGAGTAGGTGAAGCGCTTGTTCGCACGTCAGCTCACGATTTTTTAATTGTTGCCAAACAGAGAGACTGGAGTTAGGAGCTTTCATGATTGACCTAGAAGTGAGTGCAGACTATTACTCTGTCAGGGCTAGAGTGATGCAAGTCGGCTTAATTAACGTCAGTTCGATGAAGCGAAAAGCTTCATCGAACTGACGTTAATTAAGCCGAAGGCGATCGGCGAGTGGATGCGATTCCCAACACTCCAGCGATCCTACTGTAGCGAGACCTTGACTACAAGCTGTCTCAGTTACACCTGCGTTCTTTTTAAATACTTAGGGGTTGGGTGAAGATTCGGAGGGAGGCGCAGGCGTTTCAGACGTTGGCTGCTCTAACCGCCGATGCTCGACAAACTGCTTCATCGCAAGGCGGCGATTGGTCATAAAGCGTCCCCAAAATCCCGGAATCAAGCCATCCATTGTCTTGGCGATCGACCAGACTTCGATAGCCATGATGTTGTAAAACGCGCGATCGGAGCGACGAAGTTTTTCGAGCCATTGTTCAAGCGTCATGGCAGGAAGAGACTCGATTAAATTCTGCTCTGGAGATTCAGAAGATGGTTTAGGCTCAGACATAGGAATTTTTATTCTTTCTAATTTTGTCTTTGCCTGCGGACATCTTAATAGCTAGCAGTGGCATTGTGCTGAAATAATGATTTTGGGTAAAGACAGGTTTGTCGATATCCTTAATTACCACAAGGCATCGGGTTAGACCCGTCGCTATCAATCCTTCGTCTGGGCTGATCCATGAAGCTTCGCTCATTTTTCTATCTCTTGGCAACCATCGTCGCCGGACTTTTGTTAACGGGCACGATCGCGTTTTTTTGGCTGTTTGCTCAAAGTCCACTGGGGTTGTTTAACGGCAGCCGAGAACAACCGTCAGCAGCCATGTTTGTCTCTAAGCAGGCTCCTGTAATGGCATCGTTGATGGTTAACCCCGATCGGTTAACGTCTTTACGCCAAATTATCGTCAAGCCTAGCGATCGCCGACAGGCACGGGCAGAGCTTGATCAGTTCAAACAAGGCATTGTCGGTGCGCTGGGGTTTGATTATCGTCACGATTTGCAACCCTGGCTGGGTGACGAAATTACGGTAGCGGTGACGACCCTGGATATTGACCGCGACCTCGAAAACGGTCAACAACCCGGTTATTTAATGGCAATGAGCACCCAAAACTCGCAGCGATCGCGAGAATTTCTGCAAGTGTTTTGGCAAAAACGGGCGATCGCTGGGGCAGATCTGATATTTGAATCCTACAAAGGCACCAAGCTGATCTACGGAAGTGACTTAAAAGATCCTCAAGATCGTTCAAAATCTTCTAGCCAATCGACGCAAAACGCTGCCAGCCCGATCTCGTTTGCCAGCGCAGTGGTCGGCAATCAGTTTGTCTTGTTCGCCAATAGTCCCAAAGTTTTGCGAGATGCGATTAACACAGTTCAGGCGACAGAATTAGGATTAGCCAGTTCGGAGACTTATCAGACGGCGATCGCCCACCTCAATCAAGGGCGCATCGGCTTAGTGTTTGTGAATTTTCCTCAGCTAGCCGCGTTGACTGGAAAAGAGTCTGCTTTAGCTGAACTTGCCACCAAGCCTGAAGATAATTCAGCAACCTATGAGAGTTTAGCGATCGCGCTCGGACTCGATCGTCAAGGCTTGACCGCAGAAACAGCACTCTTGACACCCACAGGCGAAATCGCTTCAACTCCGTCAACCTCTAAACCCGTTGAAGCATTGAAATACATTCCGGCAACCAGTCCGATTTCGGCATCTGGAGTCAACCTCGACCAACTTTGGAGCAGTCTTTCTCAAGGCGTATCTGGATATCGCAACGTTGCCGATTTAATCAATCGACCGATCACCGCACTCAACGATCGCTGGAAGTTAGATCTGCCGCAAGATATTTTTAGCTGGGTCAAAGGAGAGTATGCGCTGGGATTAGTGCCGCAACAAGACGAAAATCTGGCAAAGAATGAAACGGCCCTACCAGGTTTAGGTGACTGGGTTTTTGTGGCAGACAAATCTGCTGAAGAAGCACAGCAGGCGATCGAGCGTCTCGACGAACTTGCTAAAGAACAAGGGATCAGCGTCGGATCTCTGCAAGTCTCTGATCAGACCGTCAACGTCTGGACTCGCCTGTCAACGACTAATGACGTTAAAAAGCGCAACCAAAAAGTCCTGAATGTGCAAGCCGAAGTGGCTGGAGTTCATACGTCTGTGGGCAACTATGAGATTTTCACAACTTCAGTCGAAGCGATGAGTGAAGTGCTGAAGGCGACCCAAAATCCGATCTTAAAGAGCAAGACCTTTAAGCAAGCGATCGCGCCCCTCGCAACCCCCAACAATGGCTATCTCTATCTCGACTGGAAATCTGCCCAACCCCTTTTAGAGAGCCGATTCCCGATTCTAAAAGTTCTGAAGTTGGCGGGTCAGCCCTTTTTCGATCATTTGCGATCGTTCACGTTTAGCAGCTACGGCAGTCAACCCGGTGTGCAACAAGGCGGCGCGTTTATCAAGCTGTAGGGGTAGTGCCCCCGTGCCTACCCCTGACGGAGGGCAACCACGGGGGGATTGCCTCTACAAAATCATTCCGATAGAGGACATTTCTCAATCGCCTCCGACATTAATTCCACTGCCAAACACTTGAGCGTTTTGGGTGTTGATTCCCGTTAGCACTGCGCCAGCCGTGTCAGCGTTGTACATCGTTACGCTTGCTAGATTTGCTTGACTTAGGTCGGCTAACGTGAGACTTGCATTCGTCATAAATGCACCCGTGAAATTTGTTTCTCTAAGGTTTGCGCCTGTAAAATCGGCTCCCTCCAAGTTTGCATTGGTCAGATTTGCGCCTTCAAGGTTGGCACTTCTTAGATCTGCCCCTAGTAGGTGAGTGCCGCTCAGGTTCGCCTGGGTCAAGTCGCAGCCGGAACATTCTCCTGTTTCTAAAAGTCGTTTTACCTGGTCAGGGTTTGCAGCGCTTGCTGGGAAAGCAACACAGAACGTTGCTAAAAGCCCGATCGTACCAATCATGCTCTTTTTCATACCTTCCTCCTCAAAAATTAACCGAAAGACTCAGGACAGTTTTTATAGAGTGTTGATAGAACGAATCAAATAAATATTGTTGGATATAGATCTATTCAACCGAAAAACTGTGAGGAAGTCGTGATGCCAGCAGAAGAGTTTACCTAACCCAGTAGGTAGATTTTTTGCGTTTGGATGGGTTTATTGGAGGGTCGATCGTGCAATCTTTTTTCAAAAAATCGTCCCAGATCACGAAACTGTGGACGATCTAGCTTTTTGACAAAACTTAACATAAGATAAACATATGTATTCCATTTGAGTTAGAAGCGACAATGACTGGATTTATTGGCAGATTGTTTAGTTCTAAAGACAAAGCGGATAGAAACGAGACCAAAGCAGAAGCCCCCGCACCTGCGAGAAAAGAGCAACCTGCCGCAGCGCCAACGGCGAAAGATGCCTTCTTTCTAGATACCGATTCTGCTAGCGGCATGGGCGACGTAGAGTATATGCGGACGGTTAAGAAGGTAAAACGCACCTACGCCAGAACCGTAGACAGCCCCCAGCACATGGAACAAGTTAAAGAAATCTCTGCGATGAACGGCAAGATTTCGGCAGGGAGCAATACGTCGTCTAATGGCTCCACGCCTAGTTCTGAGGCGCAACCGAATCAACAATCTGCACCGCAAGTCAACGAAGCTCAACAGCGTCGCAAAAGTGACACCAGCATGGATATGTTCCGCAACATGGCCAAAGACATTCGCAAATAGGTCTGAAATTTGAGGTTTGAGTGAGTGTCTCTCATGCAAACCTCAAATCTGTTGATCGCTTTCCTGGTAAATTGAGCGATGAAAGACTGCCAGGTGATGGATGGAGACTCGACCTAAAATTATCGTTCTTGACGACGATCCCACAGGTTCGCAGACGGTTCACAGTTGTTTGCTGTTGATGCAGTGGGATGTGGCAACGCTCCGCTTGGGGTTAGCGGACGAGGCACCAATCTTTTTTATTCTCACTAATACGCGGGCACTTACCCCTGACAAAGCTGCTGCCATCACGCGGGAAGTGTGCCACAACCTCAAGCAAGCACTGGCTTTAGAAAACATTCAAGATTTTTTAGTTGTCAGCCGATCGGACTCTACCCTTCGCGGTCACTACCCGATCGAGACGGACGCGATCGCCGAAGAACTTGGCTCGTTTGACGCTCACTTCCTGGTTCCTGCCTTTTTTGAAGGAGGACGCACCACTCGCGAGAGTGTGCATTATCTCAAGGTGAATGGAGTGGATACGCCCGTTGATCAGACCGAGTTTGCGCGAGACTCGGTGTTTGGCTATCGGCATAGCTATTTGCCCGATTATGTTGAAGAAAAAACCCACGGCAGAATTCAAGCCTCTCAGGTAGAACGGTTCTTATTAGCAGAATTGCGATCGGGCAGTGAAAGCAGTTTGCTTTACGATCGTCTGATACGTTTGAATCACAATCAATGTTGCGTAGTCGATGCTGAAACTCAAGATGATTTAAACCGATTTGCAACTGATGTGCTGTCCGCTGCGTCTCAGGGTAAGCGATTTCTGTTCCGCAGTGCCGCCAGTTTGTTGACCGCGTTGGCAGACTTGCCACCTCAACCGATCGCACCTGAAGCAATGGCGCAATATGTGCGAGGCGGCAAACCAGGAGCGGTAATCGTTGGCTCTCACGTCAAAAAAACGACCGAACAATTACAAACGCTGTTACAGCAAACTGGGGCGGTTGGCGTTGAGATTGACGTGACGCGACTGCTCGAAAATGGCGATCGTTCAGATCTGCTTAACGAAACTGTACGTAAAGTGGATGAGATTCATCAGTCTGGCAACACGCCCGTGATTTTTACGAGTCGGCAAGAACTGACGTTTGACAGTGTTCAGACTCGGCTAGAGTTTGGTGAAGCGGTGTCTGCGCTTTTGATGGCGGTGTTGCGGCATCTCCCGGCTGATATTGGCTTTTTAATCAGCAAAGGCGGCATCACCTCAAATGACACTCTGAGCGATGGTCTAGCTTTGAGAACTGCAAACCTTTTAGGGCAAGTGTTAGCAGGCGTTTCGATGGTGAAAACACCTGCTGATCATCCTCAGTTTCCTGACCTGCCTGTCGTGCTGTTTCCTGGCAATGTGGGCGATGAAACAGCACTGGCAACGGTTTATCAACGGCTAAGTAGGAGCGTTTAACAGATAGATGTTTGGGGATCACGTTATCTAGTTTAGTTTGGCTTATGCCACTCGTGTAACGCAAAGCCGCCTGATGGCAGTTTCGATGTCAATGAGAGATTCTCGATCGCGTTGCATAAATGGTTTGTGCCGATTCTAAAATATTTTTACGCCTCAGCCAGTTTTGACTGCGTTCGATCGCGGCTTTGACAAGCAGATCTACGTCACGATCGAAGATCGATTGCAGTTCTAAAGTAGTTTGTGTCAAAGGGTCAAAAGTTTGATCTAATGAACCACTACCCCCCAACCTAACGATCATGACCTTTTGACCTGAACTGCTCGATGAATTGCTCAAAGGCTATCAAAGCCCGGAAGATTTAGTCGGAACCGGAGGCGTTCTGAAACAATTGACGGCGGCCTTGGGAACGTGGATTTATTAAAGTGCCACTGCTCGGACTCAACTAGAGTGGATATCAGTTTGCTAATTGCTCCGTTTGAGTCGGCTTGTGCCCCCTCTAAATCCTCATTCTGGGGGACTTTGAAACCGGGAATCTTGGCTTGAAGTCTCCCAATTTTGGGGGATTTAGGGGGCAGCCCGGATTGGCAACCGTAGCGAAAAGCTTCATCGAATTCACGTTAATTGAAGGTCGTCGTAGAAAAGCTGTAACCCGGATTCGCTCGTCAAGCTCAATCTAGAAGCAAAACGGCAGCTCAGTACTTCCAGCTTTCCTCTGGTGACAACTAATCAGCCCTGCCCATGGGCGATGTCCAATAGCAGTCTCGATCGCGCTTTCAACGATCACTCAACGTCCCATAAATTGCCCAAATTGCCATCGCTCTCAGATAGTGACTCGCGCGAAAAGTCGCAGTTGCAGTAATCGCTTCGGGGGTGCGAAACTGCAAGCCATTGTCATAGATTTGCCGAACCACCGCTTCTGTCAAGGTCATGGCTTCGGCAGTCATTCCCATTTGCACTAAGAACGCTGCTAATCCAAAATTGATGCCTGTCCAGACTTCGAGTGGGTGAGTTGCGTTAGGGTTTTCGGGAGATCCATCTGGGCGAACGCCGTTGGCAGCCCCGATCGAACAATTTTGAATTTCAGAACCCTGATTCCTAACAAATTGATTGAATTTGACAAAGCAAGCGTCATAGACCGTTTTGAGCGCAGACTCAGCGCATTCTTGAGGAACCACATCAGGCAGACCTAGCAATCTGGCGTAAAACTGTCCGCAAAGTTGGTCTACCATCACTACATCAGAGCCGCTCTGACTATCGAGACGATAATATTGACCATTCCAGAGTGTTTCTTGGTAAATCGCACGGGATTGATCAAGCCAAGTTTGAAACATTGCAACCGATTCGTGAATAGATGAGGAATCATGATTAGTAATGAGAATCTGACTGATCGCGATCGCTGCCTCTAATGCTGCAATCCACAATCCTCCACAGTAGGCGCTCACTCCCTGCAATCGCCAATCATCAAACGTTTGATCTGGCGCACCAGAGTTTTCAGGAATGCCATCATTATCCAAATCAAACGTTTTTAGATAATGGAGCGTTTCCACGATCGCATCCCAACATTCGATTAAAAACTCAATATCGTTAGCACCTGTCAACACATAATCTCGATAAACCTGCAATACGAAATCTGCTCCTAAATCCTTCCAAAGATTACAGTCTTGATAACTCGTGTAATTGGTTTTTTCCCATACATGCTCATTGGGTGCGCCCAAATCGTGAGGAGTGGCACCCGCGACTTTGCGAATCGCCATCTGACTCTCTGCCCCGGTTGCTTCGCAGTTGCGCTCTGCGCTAAGCGTGTAGTAATAGCCAATCACCCGCGTTCTCTCATCGCTCGTCGGAATCGATCGCGCAAACGCCCGAATTACCGATTTCTCTAACTTAGACCAGAGCATTAACAATCCAAAAGAACCATAGAGCCGCACGTCTAGACTTTCATACCAGCGATAATCGAGACACTCTAGCACCGCAAACTGACCCACCGGATCGCGCTCATCGGCTGCACTCCAAAGCGATCCGCCGTCGGTGAGAATATAAAGCTCGTTAAACAACGCCATTTTGAACCAGTCAGGCAAATCATCACGATCGACGATCGGCTGCTGCCAAGTCAGAATTTTTTCATGCCAAGTTCGGTAATGTTTCAAAGCCGTGCGAGCGATCGTCCAGGCATTGCGTCCGGTGCGCCCAAAAAAGTCGGTGTAGCGCCGAAAATAGTTGACTCCGGCTGCAAACTCTGTGACCGGAAAATCCCAACTGAGGATGAAAGGAATTTTGAGGGTTTGTCCAGGTTTGAGGGTGAATCGAACGGCGATCGCACTGCCGATCTGCTCTCCGGCTTTCGCGGGGGTTTCATCGTCGCGATCGCAGAGTGAGCCATCTTTTGCGAAGGACCGCCACACCTCAGATCCATCGCCGCTCGGATTCCAGCGAGTGTCATAAAAAACTTCCCAGAGATAAGAGTTGAGAAGGGTCGCGATCGCCCACTGTCCCTCTCCTTCTAAAGGCTCTTCTGCATCACTTCCCATGACTACGCCAATTCTCTGTTCGTCTCCTGTTAGAGTATTGAAGTTTCCCGTGCTTTCTCCCATCCGAGGCTGATAGTCATAAAATGAGCTGCCGTCATCTCGCATCTGCACATTGGGCGACTTGAGCGAATTCGTAAACCAGCCCGTCATATTCTCCCAAGTCAGCATCACACTCAGAGTAATTGGCTGATCAGTCGGATTGTGTGCCGTCCATTCAAAGATAGCGATCGGGTAGCTCGTCTCTTGATAATTGTCTGCAACGATCGGCGAAAACTGTTCACAGGTCAGATTGGCTTTTAAAACATTTTCGTAGACAAACCAGCTCCGAGGGTAGAGCGCCGAATACGTTCCGGTTGACTGTCCTTCTTGACTCGCAGGATACCAATTCCAAGTGCTTAAGCTGCCGTTCGCGGCTTCGGTGCTCAATGCATAAGCCTGAGTTTGAGTGCCAAGCTGCTCAAACACGCTAAACTGACACCCCGGAATCGTCTGAAAAACGTGTTCACCGCCGTCAATGTGCCAGAGATTGAAATCGCCTCGCGACGATCGCCCAATGCACCCTGCCCCAAATCCGCCCAGCGGCATCCCGTGCCAGGGGCCATCATCTAAATTGCTGGCATAGCGGACGGTGTAAGGCTTTTCCCAACCCCGACCGATCGAACGGCTCCAGGCAGATGCGGGAATGTTAACGGACGGCTGCTGTCTTTTCATCTCCCGATTTTAGGGGAAATGGGGACTTCAACCATCACCTTACGAAAAACATCCCTAGTCGGTATACGATCGAGGTTCACAACGGTGAAAAAAATGGGAATTAAAATCATTGAGAACTTTGACAGCAGTTTTTCTCTCGATCCAGAAGTCAAAACTGCGTTGTTTGAGTTGCTGAAAAGTGAGGCGTTTTTACAGCAGGTTGCTCAAGCCCTGAAGTGCGATCAAGTTGAATTCACAGAACTGCTGTTTCAGCCCGTTCCTTACACAACCGCGACCCCCAAAGGGATGCCTGCCGAGTTTGAGAAGTTTCACAACTCTGCGGATTATGCGATCGTCAATGTGCCTCCAAACTTTATGTTTAAAGCAAAAGTATTTAAACCCAGTCGGTTGTGTGCAATCTACAGGAAAGCCAGTTAAATCTATCCAACTTTTCTTACAGTTCTAAAATGACTTCTCAAATTAACATTCCAACTCTCGCGAGTCTAGACTATATTTCCTATATCAACGATCGCGGTCAATTGCCCGAAGAACTTCGCGGAAAAGTTGGGGCATATGCCGTTTTTGATCAAAGTAAAATCCTACAGTTTGTTGGATTTTCTCGCGATATTTTCTTAGGCTTAAAGCAACATTTAGTTCGTCAACCTGAAGGATGTTATTGGGTGAAGTTTAGTCCTGTCGATCGTCCCAGTCGCACTCTGCTCGAAAACATTCGTGACGCTTGGATCGCTGAAAATGGCTCGACTCCATCAGGCAACGGCATCGACGAAGCTAAATGGAATCAGCCCATTCAAGTCAAAGGAATGATGACTCCTGAAGAAGAGGCAAATTACACGAAGACGACGATCGAAGAGATCACCCAAATCAAAATTCTTAAAAATGTAGCACGACGAGTTGAGGCAGAAATTTTAACTCAGCTAAAAGCGCGAGGAATCCAAGAAGAAATTCGCTTTAACCCAAAGTTAAAAGAAGAAGGATTATTAGATTTGAAATAGTTTATCATCGCCCCAAAAAAAAGGAGCCTCAAAGAGACTCCCCCATCATCAGAAAAGTTATTTAGGCAAAATCGATTATTTAACCGAAACCTTACCGCCAACTTCCTCGATTTGCTTCTTGATATCTTCAGCTTCAGCTTTGGCAACGCCTTCTTTCAGCGCTTTCGGTGCAGCTTCCACGAGATCTTTCGCTTCCTTCAGACCCAACCCAGTGATCGTCCGAACGACCTTCAGAATCGCAATCTTCTTATCAGCAGGCACATCGTCTAAGACAGCGCTAAACTCGGTCTGCTCTTCGACTTCTTCAGCGGGGGCCGCAGGCCCCGGAGCCATCATCATGCCACCGACTGGAGCCGCAGCGCTCACGCCAAATGTTTCTTCGATTTGCTTGACCAGATCAGCCGCTTCCAGCAAGGTCAAGCCTTTTAACTTGTCAATAATTTCGTCAACAGCAGCCATTAGATTAACTCCTAAGATTCTAGATTTTGAACTTTGGACTTTGAGTCGAGTTTTCGGTGCAGAATTCGCAACTCAAAATTCGTTGTTTTAAGCAGATTCCTTCTCGGAAATTTGCTTGATCGCGCGTGCTAAACCAGAGGGCACTTCGTTGATACCCACTGCCAGCTTGGTTGCCACGCCGTTGATTGCGCCAGCAATTTGCGCCAGAAGCTGCTCTTTAGAAGGCAGATCTGCGATCGCTTTTAAGTCTGCCTCAGTCAGCAATTTACCGTCCATCACGCCGCCGCGAATTTCGGTTTTTTTGCTAGCTTTTTGGAACTCTTGATACGCCTTGATCGCGCCGCCCAGGTCATCTTTGACCATCACAAACGCAGAGTCGCCCTTGAGAATTTCACTCACGGCTTGCCAACGTTCGTCATCTTGGACTGCGATGCCCATGAACGTGTTTTTCGTTACCTTGCAGCTTCCGCCTTTAGAACCAAGACGATTTCGCAAATCGCCAATCTCGCCTACGCTTAAGCCTCGGTAGTTAACGATAAACATCAACTGAGATTCACTCAGCGATTGCTTGAGTTCAGCAACGATTTGCCTTTTGTTTTCTGGCGTTCTACCCACTCGAAATCACCTCCTTATGCTGGGTTGTAATCACTCACTAGATTCGCTCTCACTGCCAAGCCAAAAACAAACCCCGACTGTGATATGCCGGGGTGAAATGTGTTCTAATCCCAGTGCAAACCTTGTGCATCTAGAATGTTAGAAAACAAACCTCGGCAGGAATTTTATGCTTAACGCACCTGCTGTCTCCGGCTTGGTTATTCAGTTTGAGCAAATTTTTCTTGCGCCTTTCTCCTAATTGAAGATCTGACTTATGCAGCGTCTCCTAATTTAAAGTCACGTAGGGCATTAATGTCAACCTCGATCGACGGCCCCATCGTAGAAGAAACATAAACGCTCCGCCAATAACGACCTTTTGCGCCCGCCGGACGGTTGCGATCGATTGTTTCTTGCAGCGCTTTCAGGTTCTCTAACAAATCGTCAACCGGGAAAGCAGATTTGCCAAACAAGACGTGAACGATGCCCGTTTTATCTGCCCGAAACTCTAGTTTCCCAGCTTTAAACTCAGCGATCGCCGGGCCCAAGTCGTAAGTCACGGTGCCGCCTTTAGGAGAAGGCATCAGACCACGAGGGCCTAAGACCCGACCTAACTTTGCCACTTGGGGCATCATGTCAGGAGTCGCGATCAGCAGGTCAAAATCCATCATTCCCTTTTGGATTTCGTCAATCAGTTCTTCAGACCCGGCGATATCTGCGCCTGCAACAGTTGCTTCGTTGACCTTCTCACCTCGTGCGATCACAGCAACGCGAATCGTCTGACCCGTCCCTTTGGGGAGCGATACGGTCGTTCTCAACTGTTGGTCGGCATACTTTGGGTCAATGCCTAGACGCACATGCGCCTCAGCCGACTCTGCGAACTTCGCTGTCGCGGTTTCCTTTAAAAGGTTGAGCGCTTCTACTGGTTCATAAGCACGTTCTTCAACCTTTGCCTGCAATTCTTTGAGTCTTCGAGATACTTTTTTCATGGCTCTTCTTTGGGGTCGCTAACGAGGAGTTTCCTCTCCCCCGATAAGGGTGGTCGATGTCTTAAGCGCTAACCGTAACGCCCATATTTTTGGCAGTGCCTTCGATGATTTTCATCGCTGCTTCAATATCATTGGCATTGAGATCAGGCATTTTGGTCTTGGCAATGTCTTCTAACTGGGCGCGGGTAATCGACCCAACTTTCTTACGGTTGGGTTCACCTGAGCCAGTCTCAATTCCCGCAGCTTTTGCAATTAGCTTAGACGCAGGAGGCGTTTTGAGAATGAATGTGAAACTGCGGTCTTCATAGACTGAGATTTCTACCGGAACCACCATGCCTGCCTGATCAGCAGTTCTGGCGTTATATTCCTTGCAGAACATCATGATATTGACCCCGTGCTGACCAAGAGCAGGGCCGATCGGAGGTGCTGGATTTGCTTTTCCGGCATTAATGGCTAACTTAATAACCGCCGCGATTTTTTTTGCCATCGATCGTGATCTCTTTGAGAATCCAAATTAAACTTTCTGAACTTGATTGACTTCCAGTTCTACAGGGGTGTCCCGCCCGAAGATTGAAAGCAGAGCTTTGAGTTTGTTACGCTCACCGCTCACCTCGATCACTTCGCCTTCAAAGTCCTTAAACGGGCCTGAAAGCACGACGATCTTATCGCCTGCTGCCATGTCAATCTTTCTGACTGGCTCCTGCTCTTGGGTCTGTTTGAAGATGCGCTCAACTTCTGAATGACCCAAGGGCATTGGTTTGACGTGACCCCGCCCACGACCATAGCGGCGCTTCTGCTCTGCTCCCACAAAGTTGATCACGTTTGGCGTGTTTTTGATCACCTGCCACGTGTCGTCATCCATCAACATTCTCACTAAGACATAGCCAGGGAAAACTTTTTCAGCGCCTTCCTTAGGCTTACCGTCTTTTTGAGGTCTCAAGATAGGCGTTTCAGGGATCTGAACATCCAAAATTCTGTTTGCGACATCCAAGGTTTGGATGCGCTGCTCCAAGTTAGCTTTGACGCGCTTCTCGCATCCAGAAGCAACCTGCACTGCGTACCAGCGAGCTTTTTCTAGCTGGACGTTTTCCTCTGGATTTTCGCCTGTCGCACTATAGGGCTGATTTAAGTCTCTCGACTCGTCTGATGTAAAAGTCATCCAAACACCTTCAGCTGCGCCCATTGAAAGAGTTGGTCTACCAGGTAGATTAAGGTTGCAGAGAGCGTCACCATCAAAATCACCGCGATCGACTCGCTAATGAGTTGCTGTCGGCTAGGCCACACCACTTTGTCCAGTTCTTCTCGCGCTTCCTGAATAAACGTGCTGGGGTTGAAACTTGCTTTTTGCTCTGGAATGGTTGCTTCGTCTTTTTTTACCACAGTTCCTAAGCGCTCCCGTCAGGTTAATGGATGAGTGGTTTACAACCCTACAGGTTTGATGATCTGAATCTGGAAGAAACCATGAATTTACTTGGACTAAACCAGAATAGTCCAGCGCGCCCTGGAGGACTTGAACCCCCGACATCAGGTTTTGGAGACCTGCGTTCTACCAACTGAACTAAGAGCGCACAAGCCGAACTGATCTGATTGCCACTTATCCAGTCTAGCAGCTATTGGCGGTTTAGCTTTTAGCGATCAGTGATTGTGAAAGACCAATCGCTAGAAGCTGATCTCTTAAAGCGGACGATCGAAACGTTGCTTCAAACGGGTTGCCTTGCCGACGCGATCGCGCAGGTAGTAAAGTTTCGCCCGACGAACTCGACCCCGACGCAGCACCTTAATGCTCTCAATGCGAGGAGAGTGGATCAGAAAAACACGCTCTACGCCTACGTTTTGAAAAACCCGACGGACGGTAATGTTTTGAGTAATTCCCGCGCTGCCTTTGGCGATGATCACCCCTTCATAGGGCTGAGTTCGCTCTTTGTCGCCCTCTCTAATTTTGACACCCACGCGAACCGTATCGCCCACATGGAGAATGGGAAGGTCTGATTTCATTTGTTCCGCTTCAATCGAGCGGATCAGTTCCTGCGCTTTCATAGGGCTTCAAAAAACTCACAATTGCTTATCGTAGCTTAGGGTTTCGCTTCTCGTCTAGAGTCTAGCCCAAACATTATAGTAACTGACGGACTGCATATCTGTGCAGGAATCTTAGAGCAAGACGATCGCGCCTACAAAATCGATTGTTTTTACTTTGTAACAATACTTAAGTCCTGCTTAAGTTTATTCTTTCATCCCCCCCCACGGGATTGAATTCTTTAGCGGAGGGAAGTTTACTGAGTTTTTAGGAATCCGCCTAGCCCCCTTTATATTTCTGGCCAATGGATACAGCTTTATTGTCAATTTCGTCGTTTTTTCCGCTTCACTGGCTGATGCCTCAGTTAGCCATGCACATTCCAGATGGCTTTTTGAGTTTTCCGGTGATTTTGTTGACCTGGGTGCTGGCGATCGCACTGATTGCAGTTTCGCTCAATCGAGTTCAAGAAGAATATCAAGAGCGTACGGTGCCTTTGATGGGCGTGTGTGCCGCGTTTATTTTTGCCGCTCAGATGATTAACTTCCCCATCCCAGGCGGGACATCGGGGCACTTACTCGGTGGAACCTTCGCCGGAGTCTTGCTCGGCCCTTGGGCAGGATCGCTGGTGATGGCAGTGGTGTTTATCGTTCAGGCAACCCTATTTCAGGATGGGGGGCTAACCGTGCTGGGAGCTAATATCGTTAACATGGGGCTGATTGGCACCTTTGGCGGCTATTATCTCTATCGCACCATTCGCTACGCCTTGGGTCGAGATAGCTTTCGAGGCATCATCGTTGGAACCGCGATCGCCGCCTGGACAAGTGTAGTAGTTGCGTCCATCGTTTGCGCGTTTCAATTAGCGATCTCAGGAACAGTGCCCCTCATGGTTGCTCTATCTGCGATGGTATTCTGGCACGTCATGATTGGCATCGGAGAAGCTATTATCACCGTGATTGCAGTTAGCTATATCTGGCGAACTCGACCCGACCTACTTTATAAAGCACCTCGCACTGCACCCATCAATGCGTCTCGTCCCCTCTCGCCTCGCTAATCAGGATTGCAAAATTATGAATCAACGAAATCGCGCGTTTGTTATTTCTGGATTGGGAATTGCGCTCCTGATTGCCGTTTTTCTGTCTCCTTTTGCCAGTCAAAGTCCTGATGGACTTGATCGAGCCTCACAAGACCATGGCTTTGATAAAAAAGCGGTTGAAGAACCCGTCGCCCACAAGCTGCCGTTTTATCAGGTGTTTGATCAGTATGCGCTGCGAGGCGTTCCTGAACAGATTGCAACCCCGATCGCAGGGCTAGTTGGAACCCTGGTAGTTTTTGGTTTAGCCTGGGGAGTCGGTAAGCTGGCTGTCCGCAATTCTCGACCAGAGGATCAGATTCGAGACGATCGCTAACCAAATCTTTTGTTTGTTTACACTGAGTTCTATTTTTTGGTCACTGAATGCTGTTACATATTGGAGGCTTTCGATTAGACATAGACAGCCAGGGAGAAACGATTTGGCATCATCTCATTCCTCAAACGCGAGTTTTATGCGCGGTGCTGTTTGTGTTTGCGATCGCGCTCACTCCCAATGGGCGCTGGTGGACGTGGGCGATTTATGGCACGACTGTGACTGCAATCATTCTTGCGAGTCGCGTCTCATTGCAGGTGTTGTTAAAGCGAGTTGCCGTTGAGTTTGTCTTTATGGGTGTGGTCATTCTCGGAACGCTGTTTCGCGATGGGGGTCAGGTGCTGTGGCAGTGGGGTTGGTTGAGAGTCACCACTGAAGGTCTAACCATTTTAGGAAGCGTGTCAATCAAAGCATTGCTCTCGCTGTTAGTCATGAATGTTTTAATTCTCACAACCTCTGTGCCAGCCTTGCTTCACGCCTTGGCTGCCCTGCGAGTTCCGCCGCTGCTAGTCGCAATTTTGGCTTCGATGTATCGCTACATTGCAGTATTGGCTGAAGAGTTTAACTCGATGCAGCGAGCGGCGCGATCGCGCAACTTGTTAGGCAATGGAGAGCGTCAGCGCACGGTGATTGGTAATATGTTTGGTTCGTTATTTATTCGTACCTATGAGCGAGGAGAGCGAGTTCATCAAGCAATGCTGGCGCGAGGCTATGAAGGGTTCCCCCCGATGGCAGACGTGCCTCAAACAAAACAACGCGATATTGTAGCCATTACCCTAACGGCAATTTTGGCGCTGTCGGGTCAAGCAATTTACCTACTTTTTTAATTATTTTATTGGCTCGTTCCCTAATTCGTTTTGATCGATGCACCACAATCCGATCTCT
Source organism: Phormidesmis priestleyi ULC007 (assembly GCF_003003695.1). Lineage (NCBI taxonomy): Bacteria > Bacillati > Cyanobacteriota > Cyanophyceae > Leptolyngbyales > Leptolyngbyaceae > Phormidesmis > Phormidesmis priestleyi. Next base: position 20,392 of record NZ_PVWG01000010.1, on the reverse strand, counting down.
ATTCAGAGTCTCAGCTATGTCTACTCAGACGGAACACAAGCCCTTAAAGAAATTAGCTTGTCGATTCGAGCAAGTGAGCGAGTTGCATTAGTCGGAGCCAACGGTTCAGGAAAATCTACATTACTCTTGCATTTCAACGGGTTATTAACGCCGCAAACGGGCGAAGTCGTGGTTGGAGAGTTAGCGATCGAGCCACAAAACCTCAAGCAAATCCGCAATTTTGTAGGGTTGGTGTTTCAAAACCCAGACGATCAGCTATTTATGCCAACTGTTTGGGAAGATGTCACCTTTGGCCCGCTCAATCAAGGTGTGAAAGGAGAAGCGCTCAACCATCGCGTCATTCATGCATTGCAAGCGGTTGGGCTTGATCCAAGCTTGTATACTTCTCGTAGCGCCAATGGGTTATCAGGCGGAGAGAAGAAACGAGTTGCGATCGCGGGGGTTCTCGCCATGCAGCCTCAAGTGTTGGTGTTGGACGAGCCATCGGCGCAGTTAGATCCGCGATCGCGCCGACAGCTCATCGAATTATTAGATTCGTTGCCGTTGACTCAGTTAATTGCAACTCACGATTTAGATTTAGCGCTGGAACTGTGCGATCGCACGATCGTGTTAAGTCAAGGTCAGATTGTCTATGATGGCGAAACTGAGCGCGTTTTGAGCGACCCCGAACTTTTGGCTAAACACGCCCTTGAGTCGCCTCTCTGCTATAGCCGCCCCTATTGCCATGTTGAAGATGCGCCTCTCAGTGCCCTTTTGCACTCGCATTGAGCAGGTTTCAGATGAGAACCCGAAACTTGAAAATGAAGAAAGCTAGACTAGGGATCGTCCTATTCGCACAAATGCTGAAACTTTATTTGCTCAGTGTCGATCGAAATAAATGTCTATAGTCCATTTCATTCACCTGACTATCGACTTCATAGGGTTTTGAGCATGTCATTTTTATCTTTTCTGCGACGATATCGCCTTCCTAGTTTTTTGTTTGCTCTCTGTTTAGCAACCATTCTCTTATCAGGAGAAATTGCGCTTTTGCCGTCAGCCAGTGCTGAACAAGCGCCTTCTAAAAAACCAACTCTCACGCAGAGCGTGCCATCTGCTCCTGCCTCTACGACTCAACAGGTCAGAAAAACCGTTTTAGAGAATGGTTTGACGGTGCTAACCAAAGAAGTGCCGACTGCGCCTGTGGTCACTGTGCAAGTCTGGTATCGCATTGGGTCACGCGACGAGGCACCGGGTGTAAACGGCATTGCTCACCAACTCGAACACTTGATGTTTAAAGGCACGAGCGATCGTCCGATTCAATTTGGTCGATTGTTTAGTGCTTTGGGCAGCCAATCTAACGCCTTTACGAGCTACGATCAGACCGCTTATTTTGGTACTGTTGAACGCGATAAACTGCGATCGCTCCTCGCCCTCGAAGCCGATCGGATGCAGAGTGCTGTAATCGGTGCCTCTCAACTGACGAGCGAAAAGCGTGTCGTTATTTCAGAACTGCAAGGCTATGAGAATAGTCCGAGTTATCGGCTCGATCGGGCGGTGATGCAGGCGGCGTTCCCCGATTCTCCTTATGGGTTGCCCGTAGGTGGCACCAAAGCCGATGTCCAGAAGTTTACTGTCGAGCAGGTGCGCGATTACTATCGCAATTACTACAGCCCTGACAATGCGACCGTAGTAATTGTGGGAGACTTTCAAACCGATTCGGCGTTGAAAGCCGTTCAAGAATCGTTTGGCAAAGTTCCGAGATCTGAAAAACCAAAAGCTTCAGCCCAACCTCCTGCCCCTCTCGTGATGAAGGGAAGTCCGGCGAAGGCTGCGATCGTACTCAAACAGCCCGGAAGCGCGTCTCTCTTGCAAGCAGTCTATCCGCTCCCTAACGTCACGCATCCCGATGTACCAGCCCTGCATCTGTTTGATTTAGTGCTGACTCAAGGGCGCAGTTCTCGGCTCTATCAGTCACTGATCGAATCGGGTTTAGCCAGCGACTATAGCGGCTATCCGGCAAACATGATTTCTGGCGGATGGTATGGATTAAGTGCAACGGCTGCACCCGGTCAGGAATTGTCAAAAATTAACCAAACCATCCAGACGAGTTTGGCCGATCTTCGTACCCAACCTGTGACGGCTGACGAACTGAAGCGAGCAAAAACTCAACTCAAATCCTCAGTGCTGCTGCGAAACCGTGACGTTACCAGTCAGGCAATGCAGCTTGGCGACGATCAAACCACGGCTGGAGATTATCAGTTTACCGATCGCTATTTGGCAGCGATCGAGCAAGTCACTGCGGCAGATATTCAACGAGTCGCAAAAACCTATTTTGATCCCAATCAGCAAACATTGGGATTCTTTGAGCCGACTCAGCTAGATGCCAAAGCGGGCGGATCGGTGAATGCAGGTCAAACCGCAGAGCAATTTAATTTAGGCCCACCCGTCGATCCGGCTGAGGTGGCAAAATATCTGCCGCCCGTGACGCAGAGTGATCGCCCGGCTCAAGCACTGCCCGAAAAAATCGTTCTCTCAAACGGGCTGCGAGTTTTGCTGCTGCGCGATTCCAGCACGCCGACGGTTTCGCTCAGTGGTCATTTAGATGCCGGGACTGCCTTTGATACGAGTCAAAAAGCAGGGCTTGCTAAACTGACGGCTGACAACTTAATGAATGGCACCAAAACCAAAGATGCGTTAACCCTGGCGACAACACTTGACGATCGGGGCATTAATCTAGGATTTGATGCCAATCGGGAAGGCGTAGCAATCAGAGCTAACACGCTCGTCGAAAATCTGCCAACGCTGGTGCAAACCGTAGCAGACGTGATGCAAAACGCGGTCTTTCCTGATAAAGAGTTAGAACTGAGCCGTCAACGATCGCTGATCGCTCTCAAAGTTCAGTTAGATAACCCCGCATCGAAAGGCAGACGCACCTTCCAGCAAGCGATCTATCCATCAAATCACCCCTTTTATAACTTCCCGACTGAGGCCAGCTTAAAGGGCATTCAACAGCAAGATTTACTGAACTTCTACAAAAACCACTATCGCCCCGATAAAACCACGTTGGCGCTAGTTGGTGACTTTGACCCGGCTCAGGTGAAGAGTCTATTAGAGAAAGAATTGGGCACCTGGAAGGCAACCGGAAAAGCACCCGCTCTAACGTTTCCTCCCGTGTCGCCGCCTACAAATGTGGTGCGTCTCTATGATGGCATCCCCGGCAAAACTCAATCGATTACCTACATTGGCTACGCGGGGATTAACCGCACCGATCCCCGCTATTATCCCGCGACGGTGATGAACCAGATTTTGGGCGGTGATACGCTATCGAGTCGTTTAGGAACTGAGATCCGCGATCGTCAAGGACTCACCTACGGCATCTACAGCGGCTTCCAGGCAGGCATTCATCAAGGGCCGTTTTTGATCTCGATGCAAACTGCCCCCGAAGATGCGCCTAAAGCGATCTCCAGCACCCTCAAACTATTGGAGCAATTTCGCACCCAAGGCGTAAGCACCAATGAAGTGTTGACGGCGCAGCGATCACTGACCAGCAGCTATCCGGTTGATTTGGCAAACCCCGATGACCTGGCAGAGATCATTCTGATGAACGAAGTCTATGGGTTAAATCCCGCCGAGATTCGTCAGTTTCCTAAACAGATTGACGCGGTGACTCAGGCTCAAGTCAATGAGGCGACTCAAGATTTACTGCACCCCGATCGTCTGGTGGTCGTGACTGCGGGGCCTGCAACGGCTCGTTGAGAAATCGATCGCGAGAGGGCACGACATGTCGTGCCCCTACCCGTGTTCCCATGCGGATCTATCGCGTTAATCAAATTGGATAAGACTCGTTTGTACGAGAATTAAGCTACCTTAGAAAATGGCGAGGGCGTGTGTTGCGCGATCGCTAACTCCACTGCTGAACTACCGCCGATCTCTATGAATATTCTCAGTAATCTGCTTCCCCAGTCTTCTCCCAAAAAGCGTCGAGGCATTGAAATTAAGTCTCAGCGCGAAATCGAGATCATGAGGCAGGCGGCAAAAATTGTAGCGATCGTGCTCAAAGAAATCTCAGAAATGGTCGAGCCAGGAATGACGACGGCTGACCTCGATGCCCATGCTGAAAAACGCATTCGAGAAATGGGAGCTACACCCAGCTTTAAGGGCTATCACGGCTTTCCCGCCTCGATTTGCTCCAGCATCAATCAGGAAGTTGTTCACGGGATTCCGAGCCGCAAAAAAGTGATTAGGACGGGCGATGTGCTGAAAGTTGATACGGGCGCATTTTTTGAAGGCTTTCATGGCGATTCGTGTATTACGATCGCCGTCGGTCAAGTCACACCCGACGCGGCTAAACTGATTCACGTTGCAGAACAGGCACTTTACAAGGGCATTGAGCAAGTTCGCGCTGGAGCATTTTTGCTCGATCTTGCTGGAGCGATTCAAGATTATGTTGAGACAAACGGCTTTAAAGTCGTAGAAGACTTCACAGGGCATGGGGTCGGTCGCAATCTACACGAAGAACCTTCCGTCTTCAACTTTCGCACCCACGCTATGCCAAACGTTAAACTTCGGGCTGGCATGACACTGGCGATCGAGCCGATCATCAACGTAGGCACCAAAAACACGCGCATTCTTCCCGATCGTTGGACGGCAGTCACTTTAGACAACTCCCTCTCTGCCCAGTTTGAACACACCGTTCTCGTCACTGAAGATGGCTATGAGATTTTGACCGATCGCACAAAAGTCTAAAAACAGGCGATGAGTTTTGAAGCCAGGTTTCAAAACTCGTCACTCAAAATTTCCGTTACTCTACTAACTGCGTCACCCAACTTGAGCCATTCTCCTCGCGCTGTTTTTGGGCAAGTCGCCAAGTTTTTCCTTCACTTTGCCGCTGCAAATAAACCTCAAATGGATTGTCTTTTTGAGTCACCGATCGCTGAGAAAGCTTGAGCGTGTAATCATAGTTGCCCTGCACTCGATAAGCCGACAAATTTTGGATCGCCAGAGGTTCTTGACTCGTAACCTTGACTCGATCGACCTTCAGATCGGGTGATTTTAGCCGCAACTGCTGGCTGAGTTCTTGCTGGGTTTGAGTGGCTTGCAGCGCGATCGCTCGTCGCACAATTTGATTGCTAGGAGTCAGATTATTCGCGCTACAGGCTGTTATCAGACTCACTAAGATCACAGCCAAAATGATTTGAATCGATCGCCGCACTTTATTTTCCTCAAACGCCACTTTTAGAGTAACAGGATAGGATGAGCCTGAAAGCGACTTAGGGAGACAGGATGGACAAAAAATCTTTTGGAGTCAGTGATGACCTCTACCGCTATATTGCGGCAAACTCGCCAAACGAACCTGAGATTCTCGCCACACTGCGCCAAGAAACTGCCAATCATCCTCAAGCCAGAATGCAAATTTCGCCTGAGCAAGGGCAGTTTATGGGGTTGCTCGTTCGCCTAATGGGAGCCAAAAAAACTCTTGAAGTGGGCGTGTTTACGGGATACAGTTCTCTCGCGATCGCGTTAGCACTGCCCCCAAACGGCAAGCTGGTCGCCTGTGATATCAGTGAAGACTATACCGCGATCGCTCGTCGCTATTGGCAAGCGGCTGGCGTGACTGACAAAATCGATTTGCACATCGCGCCCGCAATAGAGACGTTAGATCACCTTCTCGAAACCCAAGCTGAAACCTTTGATTTTGCGTTTATTGATGCCGACAAAGGTAACTATGAGAATTATTACGATCGTGCCTTTCAACTGATTCGTCCCGGTGGATTGATCGCGATCGACAACGTACTCTGGTTGGGGCGAGTTGCTGATCCTAACGATCACGACAAAATTACCCAAACGATTCGAGCCTTTAATCAGAAACTAGCGAATGACGATCGCATCATTTTGAGTTTGCTGCCGATCGCCGATGGATTAACGTTAGCGCTCAAAAAATAGATCGCTCAAGGCGAAACTTGTGTATTTTTGTGGTTGTCTAGAAACTGCTCAAAGTTAGGCGTAAATAAATCAGCTTGTGGAGATGCTTCGGTTTCTCGCTGCTGCGCCCAGACTGCATCTAAAGCTGTGCGAGTCGTCGCATCCATCGCCAAAAAAGAAAGGCACTTGCCAATGGCTTGGGCTTGCTTCATGCCTGCCAGCAAGACAGAAATTCCTTCAGCATCTATGCGGGTGACCCACAGCAAATCAACAATGACTGCCTCAGCTTCGACGATCGCTTGCTCTAAGCTGATCTCAAAAGCGGTTTTAACCTCGCCCAACAGCGCTCCACGAGGCTGCAAAACTACCGTTTTGGGAGGCATCTCACTAAGAGGTCTGCCACCCTGAAGGGTCAAAATTCTGTCGATGTTAGCAGAAATTTCCATAAGTTACCTTTGACAATATAGCCAGGGCATTTGTTGCAGCCCACGAGCCTTTATTTCTGGTCGATATGGAATGAGTGCCCATAAAGGTTGTCAGAGTATCACAAATATTTATAAAGAGCAAAATTGTCATCGCATTACTTGAGTCAAGTTTGTTAATGTGATTAAAATAGCCAGAATACCCAAAAGTCCAAATTTATTGACTCCCTTGCAAACTATTTTTTTCAGACGTTTATCTGTCCACTTTTAGGATTCCATCAGGTTATCTCCGTGACTCCTCAGACTGAACAGGCTGTTCTCACATCGCCCTCTGCATCTACCTCAGACACCGGTTTGGATGTGGTCAATCGACAGATGATTGTGATTCTGGACTTTGGCTCCCAATATTCTGAGTTGATTGCCCGGCGCATCCGCGAAACTCAAGTTTATTCAGAGGTGCTCTCCTATCGCACCTCGGCTGAACATCTTAAACAACTCAATCCCAAAGGCATCATTTTTTCCGGGGGGCCGAGTTCTGTCTATGATCAGGGCGCTCCTCATAGCGATCCTGAGATTTGGAATTTGGGCATCCCAGTTTTGGGGGTTTGCTATGGAATGCAGTTGATGGTGCAGCAACTCGGCGGCGGGGTCGAAAAGTCCGATCGGGGCGAATATGGCAAAGCAAGTTTAGAAATCGACGACCCCACCGATCTGCTGACCAATGTCGAAGACCACACCACGATGTGGATGAGTCACGGTGATTCGGTGACTGACCTCCCGCCTGGCTTTGAGCTACTGGCACATACAGCAAATACGCCCTGTGCGGCGATCGCTGATCACGATCGCAAACTTTACGGGGTTCAGTTTCACCCCGAAGTAGTGCATTCACAGGGTGGACAGGCGCTGATTCGCAACTTTGTCTATCACATCTGCAACTGCGAACCCACTTGGACAACGGCGGCATTTGTCGAAGAAGCGATTCGAGAAATTCGGGCAAGGGTCGGCGATAAGCGCGTTTTGCTGGCGTTGTCAGGTGGAGTCGATTCCTCAACGCTGGCGTTTTTGCTGCATCGCGCGATCGGAGATCAGCTAACCTGCATGTTTATCGATCAGGGTTTTATGCGAAAGCTCGAACCAGAGCGGTTAGTGAAACTCTTTGCCGAGCAGTTTCATATCTCAGTTGAATATGTAAACGCCCGCGATCGCTTTATCAACTCAGTCAAAGGCATCACCGATCCCGAAGAGAAACGCAAGCGGATTGGGCACGAGTTTATCAGCGTGTTTGAGTCCGAATCGAAGCGGCTTGGCCCGTTTGACTATCTCGCCCAGGGGACTCTCTATCCCGATGTGATCGAGTCTGCCGACACCAATGTTGATCCCCAAACGGGTGAACGAGTCGCGGTCAAAATCAAAAGTCACCACAACGTGGGAGGGTTGCCCAAAGATCTACGCTTTAAACTAGTCGAGCCACTCCGCAAACTGTTTAAAGACGAAGTGCGGAAAGTGGGACGCTCGATCGGTCTCCCCGAAGAAATTGTCAATCGTCAACCGTTTCCAGGGCCGGGTTTGGCGATCCGCATTTTGGGCGAAGTCACGAGCGAACGGCTCAACATTCTCCGCGATGCCGACTTAATCGTTCGTCAAGAAATTAATCGAGCGGGACTATACCATGATCTTTGGCAAGCGTTTGCGGTGTTGTTGCCGATTCGCAGCGTCGGGGTAATGGGCGATCAACGCACTTATGCCTATCCGATCGTGCTGCGCTTTGTCGCCAGTGAAGATGGCATGACTGCTGATTGGGCAAGAGTTCCCTATGATTTGTTAGAAACGATTTCTAACCGCATCGTCAATGAAGTGCGTGGGGTCAATCGTGTCGTTTATGACATTACATCCAAACCACCTGGCACGATCGAATGGGAATAACTTGAACGATGAGTATTTGATCGCAAACATGGAGGACGAATGTTTGGGGTCAAATGCTCTGTCATACCCATTTCAAAAATAATTGCGATCATTCGATCGGTTGCGAGAGGGCACGGCATGCCATGCCCCTAGGGTTATTTGTGGAAAACGGTCTAAACTCTGTGGAAAACTCTGACGACTTGTGGAAAACTCAATTTTCTACCTGTGAACCGTAGCTAATCTGGTCAGATTTATAAGTGGGTGGCTCTACGTGAATCATCACTCTCACAGGGCTATATTTCTCGGCTAATCGAGCTTCTACTTCCTCAGTGATCTCGTGGGCAGTCAAAACATCACGCGCTTCGACAATCAAATGCATCTCGATAAAAGCCTGCCGACCCACCACACCCCGCGATGCAATATCGTGACAGTTCAACACGCCGGGCACCTGCATCGCGACTTCATAAATCGCTTCTGGCGCGATCGCCATCTCATCGACAAGCGAGGGCAGGTTTTGCTTGAGCACTGACCAACCACTCGAAAACACTAGCAGCGCTACCGGAAAAGACAGTGCCACATCCATCCACTGCCAGTTAAACGCCCAAACGCTGATTAAACCTGCGAGAACGCTGATTGTCACCCAAACATCGCTCATGGTGTGCTGGGCATCTGCAATCAAAATCGGACTGCCCACTCGCTGCCCTTCATGGCGTTCGTAATAGGTGACAAAGATATTAACGCCCAACACAAGCAGCAGCAGCCACAACTCTCCGGCTGAGATGCGAATGGGTTTACCCGTGCCCATCAATCGCTCGATCACCCCTTGCAAAATCTCGAAACAGGCGATTCCCAAAAATGCGGCGATTCCTAAAGCGCCCACAGCTTCAAATTTTTGGTGCCCGTAAGGATGATCGCGATCGGGCATCGGTGACGAAAACCGACTGGCAATGAGTCCCAAAATGTTATTTGCACTGTCGGTTAAACTGTGCAAGGCATCGGCTAATAGACTCAGCGAACCCGTGGCCACTCCGACAAACGCCTTGAGTCCTAAAACAAACAGATTCAGCAACAGGGTAATGATTAACACTCTACGAACCGTTGGTCGATTATCTACTATCACAACTACCCACCTTGCTATTGAGCTGCTCTGTCATTCAGTGTAGATCTCGCAGATTGAAAATACCCTAAAGTCTTGTACGTTAAAGCTTTGGGATTTCTACAACTCGCTTAAGCTGTTGATGATACTCTCAACTAGCAGCTTAGATAAACCGATAACATTCACTTTCTGGCGACATATTTGAGAGATTCTTTTTGTGGATTTTTGTCATTTAGAAATTTAAGAACCACGACGAAGATCCACGATCGTCAGTTAACTTTTCTGCCTAATTCCTAATTCCCGCCTCCACTCTCCAGGTAGGATGAGATATCAGCCCCGTTCAAATAAGTTCTATGTCTTCTCAACTGACTCTTAATCTAATTGAAGGTTCTATCTCTTTTAGCTTTAGCCCAGAGGCTGCTAAAGAATTGAAAGTGACCCTTGCAGAACTAATGGAGCGGCTAAAAATCACTGCCAACAAACCGATTCCTGGCGGTAAAGTTACGCCTCAGAAGCCAGTGGAATATCGCTACACAGGCGATGTTTTTTTAGAAATCTTTTGCAATCCCAACATTTGGGCAACGCCCTTTGCCGCCAAAGTGCTAATCACCCTGAGAGACGATCGCATTCGCATCACCACCGAAGCCGAACTCAGCCGAGTCAATGACGATATCAGTCATTATCTAGAGCAAGTTAGCTGAGAAACGTGGAGTAAAATCAAGGCAATCACTCTTCTATTGATCTCTTTAAACCATGAACTCTGATACCGTCCTTCGGCTATTTCAGAAAGGATTCCACGTCACGATCGGCGCAACGGCAATGCTGATCGAAGTGTTGCAAGACCCACAAAGACGTGAGCAAAATCTATCAAAATTAAAGCTAGAGCTAGATCAGTTGGCGCAAGAATGGGCTGAGAAAGGGGAAATCACTGAGCAAGAAGCCCGCAGTTTTGTAGAGATCTTCCTTGATCAACGTCGCAATGTAAGCGATCGGGCTGCTTCTGAGACGACCGTAACGACGATCGCGACTCCGGTTGTGCCGCCTTCAACAGAGGTGCTCGAACTGCAAGAACTGACTGCCCAACTTGCCGCGATTCGAGCAGAGTTAGCCCATCTGCGAGAGCAAAAAGAACTGTAAGTTTCATTCCTGCAAACTACGCAAGTCTTAATACTGTCTTGAGATAAACGGAATCGCCGAGGAAGAGATGTCAGGATAGAAAATTCCTGGTGATGATATTCATGACCTCATGGAAAGGAGTGTGCTTGTGGAACTAGCGACCACCTTAAAAAGTCAAACCCCTCGCAGTCAGGTGCGAGAAGTCGGCATCAACGGCAACTATTGGTATGCGATCGCGTGGGCAACCGATCTCAAGCCCACAAAAATTCTAACTGCAACGGTCTGGCAGCAATCAATCGCCCTCTATCGCGATCGCCAAAACCAAATCCAAGCCGTCGAAAATGTTTGCCCACATAAAGGCGTTTCGCTCGATAAAGGCAAGGTCGAAGGAGATGCAATTTCGTGCCCCTATCACGGCTGGGAATTTAACGGGCAGGGTGAATGTCTGAATATTCCCTACTTTCCGCCCGATCAAAAGCTTCCTTGTGTGCAGATACGAAGCTTTCCCGTGCAAGAAAAGTACGGCTTGATTTGGGTCTTTCCCGGCGATCAGACGTTGGCAGAAGCGCAACCTTTGATCGAAATTCCAGAATATAACGACCCTAACTGGCTACTGCTCCCCGTCGGTGCAACCTTTAAGGCGCACTTCTCGATCTGCAATGAAAACACGATGGATGTGTTTCACGGTCATCTCCACAAAAACCTGCAAGGCTGGTTTGATCCGGTGCTGCTAAAGCTTCGAGAAACCGAAAACTCAGTCAACGCCGAATATCAACTCTCCTACACAGGCATTGTGAGCCAACTATTAGGGCTAAGTCAATCAGCCGATCGAGTCACTACAAAAGTTATCTCTGTCGATTATCGCTATCCCCATTACATCAACCATCTTCCGGGCATTTCATCGCTCTATCTAATGCGGTTGCCCATCGCGCCCCAAGAAAGTCGCTCTTTCTCACTCTTGTTTCTCAAATTAGGATTGCCTCAGTGGTTGCTAACTATTCTGCGTCCGATCTTGCAGCTTCTGATTATTAATCTGCTGTTTTTACGCTTTCTGAGACAAGACATTGAAATGATCGAGAGCGAACAGGAGAATTATTTGAAAAATCCTCAGCGTCGCTATGTAGAGGTTAACCCCGCGATCGTCGCCGCACAGCGCCTTATGGTGCAGCAATATGAGCAGTTTACACGTCCGCACCCACTTGAAAACCCCTTAGAATCATCGGTTTCGCAAGAGGCATCGGCTTGATGACAGCATTAAAAAAATCTGATTCCCTCTAATTGTTGCAGAATGTAGTCTTTACGATCATGCGCTTGATGCACGATCGCATTACATTACAGAAGTAGTCATCGGGAATAGGTCTAAAGCTTCATCAAGCAATAAATTCCATGCCCCGATTTTCTCTCTCATCCACCTTATGAGAATCAAACCTATGTTGTTTTCAAACTGGCGTGGAAGCATCTTTGCCTTAATGCTGTCTGTCGCTTTGCTGCTCACAGGCTGTCAGCCCAAAGCTCCCTCCCAATTTTCTCAGGCACAGCAAGACAGCAGCAAAAAAGGAGTAACCGCCGTTGCCAAAGATGCGACGCAAGGCAGCGAGTTTAATAAATTTTTCCCGCGCGCTGCTAATGGCTATGCCCGCACGTTTAGCCAAGAAAAGAAAGGATTTGCTGAAGCGAAACTCAACAAAGATGGCAAAAACGTCGCGATGCTGTCGATTAATGACACGACGGGCATTCCCGGATCTGCCCAAAAATATGCCGCAGCAACCGAAAAAATTGCGGGGTATCCTGCCACCAATCTCGGCAATCAAACGGCTGTACTAGTGGGCAAATATCAAGTCAAAGTCCAATCTCGCGATCCGTTATTTGATAAGACCGATCGCCAAGCTTGGCTGCAAAAATTTGATCTTAAAGGGCTAGAAAAACTTCAATAGTCACAGACGAACCCACATTACTCATCAGGAATTTTTCATGAGCAAATCCATTTTTGAACTCGTCGATGCGCTTCCTACCGGAGGCACAACGGTGACTGCGCTCAATGCCTTAGATTTTGTGATTCCAGGGCAATGGCAAAACTTGACGGGCTTCACCAACACGATTCAGGCAGTCACAGGCGAAACCGATGAAGCAATGATTCAAGCGATCGGAGAGCGAGCCGTCTATCTTTATAACGATGAGTCTCAAGGCTATCAGCGCGCAATGTGGCTCTATCAAACCGTCGATAATGCTGCTGGCGCTTTAGGTGCCGCCGCGATGGCAAACAAAATTGGTCAAGACATTTCGTTTTTAGGATTTTTGGGCAATCTCACCCCCAAACCTGAAAAAGTGCAAAGTCTCGACCTGTGCATCAAGCTCGTAGTCGAACTGGTCGCATTTTGCCAAATTAACGGCATTCCGGGAGATAGCATCGGCGACTTCTTGGGTGCGTTGGGCGACTATAGCGGCGAATCTCTGATGCGGATGGCGGCACTGGTCTGTTTTGATGGCATCATTCCGCTAGGGGCCGACTTTATCAATATGGGGCTATCTACGATTCAGCAGACAACCCCCGATGAGCTTCAACACAACCCAAGCTTTAAGAGCGTTAGCAGCTTGATTCCAGGTGGCAACCCTGCTGGTCAGCTTGGTTTTATCACCCAAAGTTTCGATTCGGTCAAAGGCTGGATGGGCGATTTTGTGAGTTCTCGGAACTTGACTCAAGAAAGTCTATTGAGCCACGTCAAACAATATGTCGATATTTCTGCTGACAAACTCGATTATGTGGGCGCATTTCTCGACGTAGCCGTCAAATACTACACCCACACCGGAACGCAAACGCTGGCTCGTCGTTTAGTCGAGCGGGCAGTGGCAGAAATTTGATCCCAGCGTGCAACCAAATTGACCAAAAGACCGTCCGTTATGAGTAGTGCATCACTGAGTGCTGGCTCACGGACTGTCTTTTTCTGCAATCAGTGACTTTGAACTCACTTAGTTAGAGTGCTTACTGATAAGCTGGATTCAGACAATTGACTAATTGACGCATGTTCCTATACTTCAGCTTCGTATCGATGAGTTAGCGGAGTCCTTCGCAAGCCAGATATAGGGTTGGATTAGTTGCGACGCGCTTGGCGCAGCTTTATAGAATCGCTGTCTAAAAAAAGGTGAGAGGAGTTTACTGTGCAAGTTGTCAAGGAGTACGTGCGGCGCTGGTACGAAAGCGGCTTAGATCCCGATGAGTACATTTGCCACAAACGCCAGGGAAATTTTGTCGAGATCGAGGAGGCTGAAACGGGGAGACGACGCACCGTTCTCACCTTTTGCACCAACGATGTTTTGGGGCTGACCCAAGAAGAATCGGTCAAGCAAGCTGCCGTTGATGCCATCTGGCAATATGGAACGTCGAACAGTTCTACCTCGGTGCTCAGTGGTCGCATTGATTTGCATCGTCAGCTAGAAAATGAGATTTCAGCGTTCAAGCACCTGCCTCACACTCAGCTTTTTCTCAATGCGTGGATGGCGGTGCAAGCGTTGATGGATGCGTTTTGCCATTTGGCGATTCCCATTTCGGGGTTTCAAAATAACCGTGAGACGCTGATTTTGACGGATGTTTTGAATCATGGCTGCATCGTCACCGCTGTCGCAAATGCAGGAACTCGCTCTGGCAAAATGTTTGGGCACAGTCCTAGAGTGCGGGTGCGGGCCTATCGCCATTGTGACGTTGAAGATTTGGCGCGAAAGCTGAAGCGCTATGCTCAACCCACCGATCGTATCCTCGTCATTTCTGATGCAGTGTTCTCAATGGATGGCGACATCGCTCCCTTGCCGGAGATGATCGATGTGCTTGCTAACTATCCTGATTCAGTTTTGGTGATGGATGAGGCGCACGCCAGTGGCGCGATCGGGGCAACAGGTCGCGGCATTTATGAACATTTTGGACTCATGCCGCAAGACGCGATCGATCGAGGAATTACGCCTCTGATCATGACAACATTTTCTAAGTTTGCGGCATCAGCAGGCGCAGCAATCAGCACCCATGTGCCCGAACTCAAGCCATTATTAGACGTGTCACCGACCTCGATCGGAACAATTTCGTTACCGCCTCCTACCACAGCCGCCGCGCTGGAGAGCATCCGCATCGTCAGCAAAGAACCCGATCGAGTCAAGGCTCTTCAAGAAAACACGCGATATTTACGATCGTGTCTTGAGGCCCATGATTTTGCAGCGCTTGGAGAAACAAATGTCGTGCCAGTTTTGCTGCCTCCAGAACTCAACCCCAAAGTCTATGCGAGAGAATTGCTGGATTGCGGAATTTGGGTATCTCCAATTTGGTTTATCGCTAAACCGAGAATTCGCATCACAGTCAACGCTCTGCACACCAAAGAAGAGATGGATCGCTTGGTAACAAGCATGGTGAAGATGCGCGATTTGGTTTATAAACCCACGATTAGTGCCTGATTTTAGTGACTTTAAAGAGTTGAGAGCGATCATTCTTTTTAGGGAACGATCGCTTTTTTAACGTCAGTTCGATGAGTTCTTTCGCTGCGTTCTTCAGCCCCCTAAATCCCCCAGTTCTGGGGGACTTCAAGCCCAGAATCTAGGTTCAAAGTCCCCCAATTTTGGGGGATTTAGGGGGCAGCCCGGATTTGCAACCGCAGCGAAAAGCTTCATCGAATTCACGCTTTTTTATGCACCCACTATTGGAGTTGGAACTGGTATATTTTCCATAACAGTTATTAGTGATTGGCGGCAGCCTAAAAGAGGCTATCTAATGATGAATTCTCCTATTGGCACAAACTCGACTCCTTCTCAACCAAGACACCTAAACTTTCAGGTGATTGCTGTCACAAACTCAGCAGAACAGAAGATGTTTTTGGATGTTCCGACTACGGTGTATGCCCACGATCGTAACTGGGTGTCTCCGCTTCGCAGTGACATTGCTAAAAAGTTCGATCCCAGCAATCCCTTTTTTCAATATGGCAGACTTCAGCAGTTTGTTGCCATTCGAGACGCAAAACCCGTCGGTCGAATTGTGGCAGCAGTCAACGATCGTCTCGTCGATCGCGAAGGCAAAAAGATTGGCATTTTTGGATTTTTTGAGTGCATTGAAAACTTTGAGGTTGCTCAAGCTCTTTTAAACGCAGCATCTCAATGGTTAAGAGAGCAAGAAATGACCGAAGTCAGAGGTCCGATCGATCTCTCAACTCACAATAATTGCCTGTTTTTAGTAGACGGCTTTGACTCACCGCCAATGGTGATGATGCCCTACAATCCTTCGTACTATCCTAAGTTTTTAGAGCAAGACGGCTGGCACAAAGCCAAAGATGCCTATGCTTATGACTTTCCGCTCGATAAACCGCTCTCTCCAGAATTTGAGAAGGGCTACAAAATTGCCTGTAAATCTGGGGTTAACTTTCGCCCCCTGCAAACTAAAGGCGAAGGATTTGAGCAAGATGCGATCAGTCTCTATAATTTATTTACGAAAGCCTTTTCTGACAACTGGAGTTCTACCCCTCGCACTCAAGAAGAGTTTTTAGAAGAGGCGAAATCGCTGCAAAGTCTAGTCGATCCCGATGTGTTTCCGATCGCCGAATATAACGGTGAAATGATCGGCTTCTGGATGGGCTTGCCGGATTACAACATTCCACTCAAGCACGTTAACGGTAAACTTAACTGGCTTGGAGTTCTCAAGTTTCTTTGGCATCGTCGTCAAATTGATCAAGGGCGGGTGATTGCAATCTGTTCGCTTCCAGAGTTTCGCCGCAAAATGGTTCCTCTGGCACTAATTTACTTGGGCATGAGTGGAGGAATTCAAAAGGGCAAACCCTATAAAAGAGCAGAATTGTCTTGGGTTTATGAAGATAACTTTGCTTCACGTAAATTGATCGAAGCCTCTGGAGGCAAAGTCTATAAAACTTATCGA
Organism: Phormidesmis priestleyi ULC007; assembly: GCF_003003695.1. NCBI lineage: Bacteria > Bacillati > Cyanobacteriota > Cyanophyceae > Leptolyngbyales > Leptolyngbyaceae > Phormidesmis > Phormidesmis priestleyi. The sequence continues at coordinate 4,056 of NZ_PVWG01000010.1, read as the reverse complement.
ATGTATGAAAAGACGCTGGTTTAGAAGGTGAATTATGAAGGTACTCGTCACCGGGGCAAATGGCTTTACTGGTTCCCACTTAGTCAAAGCATTACAAAAACGAGGCGATTCCGTGGTGGGTCTGGTGCGAAAGTCCAGTAACTTGGATCGATTAGCGGATTGTCAGATCGATCTCGCCTATGGTGACATCACCGATCGAGCCGCTCTCGCACAAGCAATGCAAGGAGTTGATACCGTTTTTCACACCGCAGCCTATGTCGAACTCGGACTCGTCAACGCGATCGAGATGGAGCGAGTCAACGTCGAAGGAACTCGTGCAGTTTTAGAAGTGGCCCAATCGATCGGCGTTTCTAAAATGGTGTATTGCAGCACGATCGGTATTTTTGGCGACACGAGAGGAAAAGTCATTGGCGAAACCTTCGAGCGGACTCAAAAAGACTTTTCTTCTGCTTACGATCGCACAAAATATAACGCTCAACAACTTGTCGATCAAGCCTCCGCTAAAGGATTTCCAGTTGTAAGTGTGATGCCTTCTGGGATCTTTGGCGTAGACGATCCGCACTTTATGCCCGTCCTCAATACCTTTCTCAAAGGACGGTTAAAAGTTTGGGCAGGCGGACAAAGAATCACAGGAATTGTTCATGTGGACGATTTAGCAGAAGCGATGATGCTCGCTGCCGATCGAGGTCAACTCGGTGGATACTACATCCTCTCGTCTGGAGATTTATCGACTCGTGAAATGTTTGAGATTTTTAGTCAGGAAACGGGAATCTCTGTCCCGGCTGATGCGCCTGAGCCAGTGGTTCGCGTCGTTGGTAATATCTTGGATGTAATCGGTCGTATCTTCTCGTGGCAACCTCCGATCGACCGAGAACGAGTTCATTATCTTTACGATCGCTGTGTCCGAGTCGATGCCACAAAAGCGAGACGAGAACTAGGATGGAACCCACGATCGATCGAAGACACGCTAAAAGAATTAGTCAAACGGTAGTAAGTTTGTCAATGTCAAGATAATCAACTCAAATTAAACAAAAACCCTGCCAAACGACAGGGTTAAAAGGCTTACCAAATCAAAGCAGGTTTTCAGGAGGGTTCCTAGGGTTGCTTTGCATCAAGAGTTTAGAAGAATTAGATAGGGCATTGTTCCCAGAACGATCGCTGATTTGCAATAAAAAAGCCCTGCGATCGCAGGGCTCTTTAAAATCTATTCAGAAGAACTCGCGATTAGAAGGTGAAGGTTGTTCTCACCGTGCCAATCACAACGTCGTCGTTGTTGTCATTCTGACCAGGATTAATCACCCAAATCACACCAGGCGTAATCGAGATGTTGTCATTCAGTTGATACTTATAGAACCCTTCAATGTGAAGAGGAATGCTGTTGCTCACGCCCTGCGCTCTTTGAACCGCGGTCGGGTTCCCCAAGTAAGGCTCTGCCCCTGCCATGAATCCCAAAAGATTACCCTTCTTACCAAAGTCAGGGAAGGCAACACCCGCACCATAAGTCCAAATGGTACGAGAACCAGCGTTGTCACCCACAAAATCAGCGTTGATGTAAGAGCCAAAGGCATTCAACACAATTTGAGGGCTAAGTCTAAAAGCAACCTCGGCACCGTAAGCGTTGATCTCAGACGGGGTAACTGCGCCAAGTACGTTCCTTCCTTGGTTAGCAAACAAAGTGCCAGAACCGCCAGTGCCACCATTACCTGTGTCAAAGATCGCTGATCGTCTGTAAGCGTTGACGTAGGTTAAACCTAAGCTCAGGGCTTGACTAGGCTTGAAGGTGATCTGAGCTAGTGCAGAGTAACTGCCGTTGAACAAACCATTCCCATTAGAAGGGTTGTTTGCACTAGCAACCGTCGAGGGAACAGCATTACCGAGGGCATCACGACCATTTGAATTATCCGCCAAATAGCCAGCGCTGATGGTAAATGCTGGGGTCAGTTCAAAGTTGATGCCCGCGCCAGCACCACCACCAATCAAATAGATGGGGTTCCGTTGAGCAAAGACCGAAAGAGGACCTGTGCCACCATCAAACGCGTCCAGAGCAGGGCTGACCGTGGGTGCATAGTCATAGTGAAGACCTCCCACAGCGGGGACGTAAACTCTAACCTTTTCGCCAAGGTTGAAGAAGTAGGCAACCCAGTCAGCAAAGATTTGGTTACCACCCGTGTTGCCAAAGTTGAAAGTTTGAAGCCCTTCAGCATTCGTCCCACTTACTTGCCCCAGCCCTAGCCGATTCGGATTCTGTAGGTTGAATGTTCCTGCATTACCTGCTGCAAGACGAGTAACTAACAGGTCACTACCTGTAAAGCTGGTGTTCAAAGCCAGACGAACTCTGTCTTGAAAAACCGTGTTGTTGCCACCGCTGTTCCTAACGCCAAACTCATCGGTGATTGCGAAAATAGCTTCGCCCGCCAGTTTGGTAGTCGTAGAAAATTGCTGCTTCTCAAGCGTTGAAGTCCGAGCTTCTAGAGCGTCAACCCGACCACGCAAGGTTGCTAGTTCAGCCGCAAACTCTTCTTGAAGCCTTTGCAGGGTTGCCAGGTCTTCCTTCTTCACCAAGTCAGCCGTAGCAGCCGCGATTAGCTCGTTGACCCGATCGAGACAGGCATTCAAACCAGCCGCAAACTCAAAGCGGGTGAGAGCGCGATTTCCTCGGAAGGTCTTGTCGGGATAGCCCACAATGCAACCGTAGCGCTCGACTAAAGACTGCAATGCTTGAAATGCCCAGTCAGTTGGTCGAACGTCAGACAATTGAGAAACAGAGGTGACCTGTCCAACCGATGCGCCAGACTTTCCTTCACGGCTGTAACGATTGATTTGGTCGATCGAGTTGAGATCAGAACTCGGTGCTGAAGGCTGCGCTTCTGGAGCAGAAACCTGAGCAATTTGAATCGGAGCGACTTTAGAAAGCTTTAGCTCTGCGGTTGTTTCAGAAACCGCTTTAGCTTGAATTGCTTCAGGAGCGACAACTTCAGCAGCTTGAGTAGTTTTGACTTCAACAGACGGTGCGACAAGCGCCTCAATTTCTTGAGTTTTTGCTGCAATCGTTGTCACCGGAGATGACGAAACGACTACTGACTTTTCTGCGGCGATCGCCCCAGAAGAAAGCGCTAGAGCTGCCCCTAAAACTGCCGGGCTGACCACTAACGAATTCAACAGAAATTTAAACATGAATATTCTCCTCACACCTGTTTATAGAGCGACTGTTTGAGCCTTCTACCTGTCCAATCCAGATTTGTAAACTGCTGCAAAATCACAAAACCCACATGAGGCTATCACCTAAGCAGTTGAATTACGCCAAATTACAATTAGAAAGCGACTTTGAAAATAATAGCAGATGTTTGTCGAGAGAGTACTCAGTATTTTGATCAAACATCGATCGCAAAACGCTTTCTTTTGCAGTCTGCCCCTAGCATTCTCTAAAGGTTGACCTTCGATCGCCTCTACCGAAAGGAATACATGCTTCTATGAAACTACTGATTCACGGAAGCTTCAAGAAACATAAACTGAGCTTTGCCTAGACTCACGGCTGCCAAGATCGTCCCTTTAAAAAACTATCCGCTCCTGCCAAAAGAATCTTGGTAAAACCAAAACTCTAAGGGGCAGGAGCGGTGTAGCGGATCTTCAGATTGAAACTAGACTGCCGGAAGGGACTCCAAGCTAGTCAGCCGTTATGGATGAGCCATCTCTACCTGTGCGGAAGATCTAACTCTAGAGAACAGCCCCGGCGCGCAGCCAGTTCAACACAATCTGACGACCCAGGCGTATACTACTATCTTGCATGGGCATCACCTCCTATTGCCTAAACGGCTTTATTATCAAAGGTTTACAGCGTTAAAAGCAGATAATTTTCACTGCTTTAATCAAGATAACACAGACTTTTTCGAGCGTGTTGCAATCTCACAAAAAAGCTCCCACCTTGATAGTGGGAGCGATGGAAAATGTGCAATCTGAATCTTAGAGAGCGTTACCGCGAGGCAGAACCTCTTCAGGGAATACAAATTTTTCGTGAGGCTGGTCTTGAGAAGCCATCCAAGCGCGGATGCCTTCGTT
>NZ_PVWG01000108.1:0-1700 GCF_003003695.1 Phormidesmis priestleyi ULC007 | reverse complement strand
CACGACTCATTTCTGCGGACTACAAAACTATTCTAGATTCACCACATTCTTCTTCTCCTGTCAATGCGTAAGTCCTATTCGATTGCAAAGTTTCCCTGCGACGATCTCACCACGATAGATCGACTTTGGATGCAGCATTCAAACAATCGATTTGGTATCAGTATATGGAGAGATATCTGGTTGTCTTTCGGTTGCAAAGTTGACAACGACGCGGAGCATCGTCTAGGTAAAGCTGTTGGTTGGTACGAAGGTGGGTGGAAATTTGGGGATAAAATAGACTTCAGCTTGTCTGCTCCCGTAGGACATCTCCCAAGTCTTTTTTCAGCAAAAAGTGGAGTTTTATTGAGAATACTAGGATGTGCAGAAATGATGCACTCTGCGCTTGCGTGGAGATTTGCGAACTGCTCATTGACAGAGCTAGAACAATCTCTTGATATGGCCCAACCCCAAATTGATGTGAAGTATGAACAGAGAGGAACAACTTTAGAGGTGTATATTGCTTCTCAAGAACCACTGACTCCGATAAATTCGCTAGAGGCAGACTATAGTAAGGCTTCACTTCTGCTGAACGCTAAACGATATGCAGAAGCATTGGAGAGTTTTGAAGCACTTCTACAGATATATCCAAATTGCGTCGATGCTCATCGAGATAGGGGGCTAGCGCTCGGTAGTCTTGGTAGGCATGAGGAAGCCTTGACCGCTTTTGAAACGGCTTTGCAGCTAGATCCAACCTCCGAGTCAGCATATTTTTACAAAGAATCTGCACTTTACAACCTTGGGCGTTTAGGAGAAGCCTTGCAGTCTTACGAGACGCTACTCAGACGGAACCCAAAGTCTGCTTTTGGATATTTTCGCAAGGGAATAGTGTTTCACCAGCTTAGACGACATGAAGAAGCTTTAGATTCATGGGAGCAGTCACTATCTTTCGACCCAAACAATGCTGAAGCTTATCGTCATATAGGAGCTGTACTTGATAATCTACAACGGCACGACGAGGCATTACTCTGTCTGAACGAGGCATTGCGATTAGATCCGAGTTCTGCTTTAGTTCATCACAGTAGAGGTGCTATTTTAGATAATCTTGGACGGCATGAAGAAGCATTACTTTCACTAGATGAGGCACTAAGACTAAATCCAAATCACGCAGGAGCCTATCACAGTAGGAAGATTGTGCTTGACAAGCTTGGACAGCATCAATAACAGAGACTTCCTTTACTGCTATTGCAAAAGTGCCGCATAACAACCGCGCTGCACCGGGACTTGCCAACATGGTCGGCTGATTTTTAAAGGTTATCTGTGTCCGGTGAGCGCGACCGTTATATTTCACCCGTTGGAAGTTAGACGGGATGCAATTCGGGCGCTACCCTAAATCCACACTATTCACAACCACCTGATGAAGCGCTTGATAACGAGTTCGCGCTTTGAATTTGGCAAGAACATTGTTCATGTGAAATTTAACTGTGCTTTCGCTAATCACCAGATGATTGGCAATATCCCGATCGCGCAATCCCCCCGCCAACAGTCATCATTTCTAACTCGCGTCAATGCCCCAACTCTCGCCACGGGCAACCGCTGCGATCGCCTCCCTCAATTGTCCCGGTGTGAGGGTCAGATCGACTTTAGCTCAGATCTTGCACCAGTCTCAACAAGGGGTTGCCAAAAAGCTCAAAGTCTGAAAGAAAGGGCGTAGAAACATTTCA
>NZ_PVWG01000107.1:0-1847 GCF_003003695.1 Phormidesmis priestleyi ULC007 | reverse complement strand
CTCATACTCACCCCTCTTGGTTGCATCACTGAGGTAATATCATGATTGAATGATTAAATCAAGTAGAGGTCGCACCCTCCTAAACTCCCATCACTCCCGACTAGCTCTAGTGCTTCTGGGGCAAATCCCCGCTCAATCAAGTGTGCAAATAGGTCGCGCCATGCCGCTTCACTTTCGGTTTCGGCAACCTCATAGTGCAGCAATTCGGTGCCTCCATCTGCCCAGACTGCCATCACCGCTAGCACGACCCGTTCCTCTACTTGCCGTCGTTGCCGCAAATGTCCCGACAAGTCTTCCTTGTATTCATCCGCAATCACATCCTGAATGTCTACCCACACTCCATCCACCAAGATGATCGCAGGCGTTTGCTTCAAGGGCGCTTGGCGTTTCGCATCCAGTTGGCGTTGAACTTGCAAGGTGATTTGGTTCACGGCATTCACCGATAGAACTCGACCTACTACAAAATACAAGGCTGCTTGCAAATCCCGCAACGATAGTCCCATGACATACAAGCAACACAGCCAATCCAATAGGTTCCCTAAACTCCGTTGATAGCGCTCCAAGATCTGCCAGTTGCGTTCCCGGTTCCGTTCTCGTAACTTCGGCACCTGCAACTTCTCGATGTAGCCATACTGGGTATGCAACTGCCGTTCATAGTACCCGGAGCGATACGGCTTCTTGCCCTCCAGATGCTGCAAAAATTCCGTCACTTCCTCTCGTAGCGACCCTTCGAGCACCTGTTTGACTGTACTGATGACTTCAGTTCGCAATTCCTCTGCTAGGGCTGCTTCCAGTTCAGGGTGCACACCCTGCTGTCGCACTCGAAGGATTTGTTGTTCTCGCTCTGCGATTATCATGGGAGGTTGCCTGCTTTAGGGGTTCTTGCCCGTTCTAAGCCTTTTTCTCCCCTCGCTTCTCAGCGCGAATAATTTGTGACACTAACTTAACGGCACGTCTGCGGCAACACCTAATGTGGCTGGAGTGGCTTCTCTAGTGTGGAGTGCAAACCCCAATTTGACTGCCACTCAGGTTCAGACGATTCTATCTGGAACAGCTTATGACTTAGGGGCGCGTGGTTATGATCCGGTGTATGGTTCTGGGTTTGTGAATGCAGATGCGGCAGTGCGACGAGCGATCGCGATCGGGGCTGGGGCACTTTAGCAGGGATGAAGGATGAGGGATGAATATGGAAGCTGCAAAAAGCGATCGTTCATCCTTCAGTTAAACCTTGACTCAGGTTCTGAATTGCAGAGTGTTTTTACTGCAAAGTGGTTCTCTCTTTAATTTCGAGCAATCTCAAACGCCTATACTGTTCGCCTTCTTGCTAGATTTTCTGATCAATGACTAACTATTTTTTAGCCAAGCTACTGTGTAAATTCAGAGATCGGGGCAACCGTGATCGCTTGTCTCAATAGTCCCTTGAGAACAACCCCGTCGGTTACAGTCGCTAATTGCTGAACGATCGTCTCTGGCACGGTTCCAAATCTCGCAGATAAAACTTCAAGAATAGATTCTTTCAGTCCTTCTATCTAGTTGGGAGCATCTCACCTTTGCGATGAGCATAACTACTCAATTCAATCAGCCAACCCTGAGCCAAGGTTGAGAGCGCGTGAAATCGCCATTGAGATAAGCAGAGCGGTGCTTCAGCCCTTGAGGCACATTGTGAGCACTCCACTGTGCCCCTGAAATCTTCAAGCGGCGATTGATTTGTTTCACTAACGATTCCACTGCCCCCGACCCAATCGTAACCCCTGCCTGTTGCAACGCTTGGTATACTCGCCACGATTGAGAAATGGACTTTTGGATTGTTCTCCCGCATCAACGATAAGATGAGGTTTGTTCTAGAG
>NZ_PVWG01000106.1:0-2051 GCF_003003695.1 Phormidesmis priestleyi ULC007 | reverse complement strand
TTCCCGCATTCCTCACTCCTGTTCATCCCGCCATAGAAGGACTTCGATTTTTCTCCCTCGACATCACAACACTCAAGTTACTATCATCACGCAACTTTGTGAGTCTATCGAGATGCCGAACCCTAAGACAGTCGAAATGCTCCGAGTCAAGTATCTGTCGTTGGTCAACAATCTTGACGAGCGTGGTCGTCGCCGATGGGGTGCGACCGAAGCGATGGCAATAGGGCACGGTGGCATAGTAGCCGTTGCGGCAGCAACACGCTTATCAGACCGAATGGTCAGGAACGGTATCGAAGAACTGCGCTCTGCAATTCCATTAGTCTCTAGCCGACAACGTCAAGTGGGTGGTGGTCGTAAACGACTTGAACATCACGACCAAACTTTGCAACAGGCCATTGAGCGTTTAATCGAACCGACGGAAAGGGGTGATCCACAATCGCCGCTGCGATGGACATGCAAAAGTTTGACGAATTTGCAAAAAGAGTTGAATCAGCAAGGTCATCAAGTCGGACGGACGAAGCTATCCGAAATTCTCAAAGACCTCGGTTACTCGCTTCAGGGAAATCGGAAAAGGAGAGAAGGAAACGACCATCCTGAGCGTGACCAACAATTCAAACACATTGCCAAGCGTGTCAAAGCTTATCAATGTAGGAGGTGTCCAGCCATTTCCGTTGATACCAAGAAGAAAGAAGTGCTAGGCAATAAGGCGAATGAAGGACGAGAGTACCGTCCCAAGGGTAAACCCCTAGCAGTAGACACTCATGATTCTCCCGACCAAAAGCTGGGTAAAGCCGTTCCCTATGGAGTGTATGACATCGCTGAAAATGATGCTGGCGTGTCAGTCGGCATCAGTAGTGATACAGCCGAGTTCGCTGTCGAAGCGATCCGGCGATGGTGGCACGAACTGGGGCAGCCTCGGTATGACGAAATCTCATCGCCTGCTCATCACGGCTGATAGTGGTGGCAGCAACGGCCATCGTAACCGCTTATGGAAGGAGCTACAACGTTTGGCAGACGGAACGGGCATGAAAGTTGAGGTTTGTCACTATCCGCCTGGAACCAGTAAATGGAATAAGATTGAGCATCGTCTGTTCTGTCATATCACCCGTAAGGGGCTTGCAAAGAAATAAGACCCCGGTCAAGCTGGAACAATCGTGATATCCCACTTGGACAAGGTTTTAGAGCGATGCCAGAAAGGTTGATACCGTTCTAACTCCTCAGGCAACACCTTGATTCCTTTCTCATAGATAGGATCAACTAGTTGCACAGTCGGTGCAATTCCCTTCCAGGTCATGTGGGTTGCCCATTGCACTGCGGCTTCAACAGAATCTAAAATTGCCCCATTCCCATAGTTCTCTAGTGCTGCCCAACAGCGTTCAATGGGGTTGTACTTGCTGTGGTAAGGAGGGTAGTAAATCAATCGAATTCTCAACCCGATTGCCTGAGACAGTTCGACCATGCGCTTGATAAACTGCGTTCGGTCACTTCTGGTTGCGGCTCCCCTATCGAGGTCAATCACCCATTCATCTAGTTCAGGGTAGTGGGATTGATGGTCATCCCACCCAGTCGTTAAACAATCAACGATAAAATCACTGGTCTCAGCAGATTGTCCCAAGTAAATCGACAACTGGTTGGTATCGGTATTAAGAATGCCAAAGGGGACTAAAACGGCTTGCCACGCTGTATCGTGGTCATCGGCAGCCTTCGGCTCCAAGGTTCGTGCTTTCCCATTTCGGGAGAGGTTGCCAATCTTGACTTTGGCTTTGCTATCAATGGAGAGTCGCAACGATTTGGGGTTGTCATCCGAGGTCTGATTCTCTCGGAACACATTCTCGAAAATCGCATCGGTTTGAGCAATCTTTTTCAAGGGTTTGGTCTTCTGTGTTTTTTTAGGCGATATCCCATGCGATTAAGAATCGCACCGATGGTTTGACGCGTGGGTAATTGCGGCTCGGCGTACCCCTTCTCGCTCATTAAGTAGGAGGGTGAAGTTAAATATAAGATAGGAAGACCCTCTAATTAACCCCTCCTTATGCCTGCTCCCCTCCGGA
>NZ_PVWG01000105.1:0-2106 GCF_003003695.1 Phormidesmis priestleyi ULC007 | reverse complement strand
GTCGGGTAAAGGAGTGAGTTTTAGATATATCTCCCTCCCTCCCCTCAGAACCGTGCTTACAACTTTCACTGTACACGGCTCAAGCAATCTCTATAGCCTACCGATGTAATTGTGCATGACACACGAGGTGTACTGCAACGAGATTAGACGTGTGATTGGTTCCACCTTGTTGACGTGGGACGTGGTGATGAATGTGGATATCCTCGGCATTGAAGAGCGATTGTCCACAGTTCGGACACTGGGCTTGCTGATGCTGGATGACCCGTTGCACCGCTTTTGGGTACTCCCCGATCTGCCTTGACTGTTTTGTCCGTTGCTCAAAGTAGTCTTTGAGTTCAGGATTATCCGGGCTGGCATCTCCTCGAATTAAGGTGTGCCGTTGAATCCGGGTATAGCCGATGCGATAGAGAACCATGCCCGTGTCTTTATCCACAAAGTTCCATTGACTGCCGGGGTAGGCAGGATGGTGCGCCCAGTAACGATGGTCACGCCAGCCGAAGGACTTGTTGGGATGGGTTTTGCTAATCCAGCGCCTGAGCTTCCAGAAGACGTAGTGTTCCAAGTGTTGAAACACCTCTGAACTGACTGCGTTTCGGTAGTAGTTTGCCCAACCGCGCAGAATCGGGTTGAGGACTTTGATCAGACACCGGGCATTGCTGCCATGAAGTCGCTTAAAGGTGGCACGCAGTTTCTCTCGAAAGGCTGCCACGCTTTGTTTTGCAGGCTTAATCAGCAGTTTCCATCCTGTGCGAGTGTTTTGGCTCCGATAATGCCGGACATTGAAGCTTAAAAAGTCAAATCCTTCCGATAGATGGACAATGCGAGTTTTCTCCTCGGATAGTTCCAACCCTCTGAACTTGAGGAAGCGTTGAAGGTCAACTTGGGCTTGCTCTGCCTCGACTTGGCTGTCACAGACCACCACACAGTCGTCGGCATAGCGAACCAGCACTCGTTTCACCGTTCTTTTCACACAGCCTTGAGCATAGCGCGTGATTCCCAGTGCGGTTTCCATGCCATGCAGCGCAATGTTCGCCAAGAGCGGAGAAAGAATGCCGCCTTGGGGAGTGCCTGCTTCGGAGGGATGAAAGATGCCATTTTCCACGTATCCTGCTTTGAGCCATTGGGCAATCACCCGACGAGCGGGAAAGTGCCCGATTTGCTGCAACAAGAAGTCATGATCAATGGTGTCAAAACATCCTGCGATGTCCGCCTCTAGAACCCACTTCTTGCGATTGTTCACATTGGCGGTGACATAGAGGCGAGCAATGGCATCATGTACACTGCGACTGGGACGAAACCCATAACTGGTGGGTTCAAATTGAGCTTCCCAACACGGTTCTAATGCCGCTTTCACCACCGCTTGTAAACAGCGGTCGATGATGCTGGGGATTCCCAGCGGGCGACGTTTGCCGTTGCGTTTCGGAATCTGTACCCGTCTTGCGGCTAGTGGTTGCCAAGCGTTTTGCGGCTTGAGCAAATCCACCAACTTGCCTTTTGCAGGTCCCGTTTTCACCAGCATCTTGTCGATGCCCGGTGTGTTCTTTCCTGCATTAATCTGGGTGACTCGACGCACGGCAAGGAGAACGTTGGAGTAGCTTTTGAGCAGTAACCGTTGCAGGTTTCTCACTCGTTTCCAGTCTTCACACCGAGTAGCTCGGAAGATGCGTTGTCTCAGATTCTTCACGACCCGGTTTGCTTTGCGCCAGTTGACGCTTTGCCAATCGGTCGTGCGCTGGGTTTCGTTTACAAACTGGGTCTGCACCTAACTTTTCCCTCAGCGTTCAGTTTCTTCTCAACGTTGCTTCTGGAGATCACCTGTCCCACGTCAGCACCCTTTCAGGTCAGGCATTTGCCCTATCCATCGCGTTATCGATTCCGCTTGCCTTTCGGCGGATGGCTTTCGCTTCTTGGGTCATCCTGTTCCCGCTAGAGCATTCGGCTCCGGTTGCCCGTGGCTTACCTGAAATGTGTTTGTGACTTCAGGACTCTATCGGGGTTTCCTCGTTTCGCACGGGGTGGAGATGCGATTGCTTTAGGACTCCTCTCTACTCCGGGGGCGGGGTGTTCTCCATCGATATTTAGACGCTACCGATTCCCAAATGCCCC
>NZ_PVWG01000104.1:0-2236 GCF_003003695.1 Phormidesmis priestleyi ULC007 | reverse complement strand
AGCTAAAGCCCATGGACATACGGTTGAACGCTTTCGGTTCAGGGCAGAAGACACTTAATACAACTTCATCCAACTCAGCTTTTCTACGCCTACCTACTTAGCCTTTCCCTAAATGTCCGGGAGAGGCTTGACGATCCTTATGGAAAAATCTTGTAGGTGTCCCTTCGGTGAGCAATACGATCGCAAACCAGAATGCGGTCTTCTTTTTCGATAGTAATACCAATTCGGTAGTCCCCAACTCGAATTTTGTACTTGTCGAAGTAGCCTTTCATTTTCTCCAAATAGCCTAGCTTAAATGGATTCTCAACCTCTAGCTCTTTAAAGACAATGAGTTCCACACGAGTTTGAATATCAGCAGGCAATGCAGCGAGTTCTTTCAAAAAACGTTTTGTAAACTCAACCGTCCACATGCTGTTCCTTTAAAGACTGATAATAATTGAGGGCTTCTGCTTTAGAAAGACGATCTTGATTCTCCGTTTCTTCCATCAGCTGGGTTAAACCAAAGTTCTCTAAAATTTCTTCAATTTGCTCAAATTCAGCGATCGGAATTAGGAAAGAATTAGTGCCAGCGATTTAGGTAACTTGAAGGAACAAGAATAAACTGGCTTCTCGGACACCGTTAAAGTCACCTCCTAGAGTCAGACGAAAATCCTACTCTAAAAGTGTGAAGTTATTTCTTGTCAAACCCGTACAATTCTAGAATTGAGTAACGATCGTAGTAGGAAAGCACTGTGGCGTTTAAAGTTGGTTTACTCGGATTGGGCACCGTCGGCACCGGAACCGTTGAAATTTTGCGCGACCCGGCTCAACGGCATCCCTTACTTCAAGAGCTAGTCATTCATAAAGTAGGAGTCCGATCGCTCGACAAAGCCCGATCGCTAAACCTATCCGCAGACCTGCTCACTACAGATTTAGACGCGATCGTCACCGACCCCGAAATTGATATCGTGGTCGAAGTTATGGGCGGTTTAGAACCTGCACGATCGCTGATTCTCAAAGCGCTCGCCCACAAAAAACACGTGGTGACAGCAAACAAAGCGGCGATCGCTCGGTTTGGTGACGAAATCTTCACGGCAGCCTCAGAAGCGGGAGTCTACGTTCTATTAGAAGCCGCCGTTGGGGGCGGAATTCCCGTGATTGAGCCGCTCAAGCAATCGCTGTGCGCCAATCGCATCAACACCGTCATAGGCATTGTGAACGGCACGACCAACTACATTCTGACGCGGATGCAAACGGAGGGCGGCGACTTTGGCGAGATTTTGGCAGACGCTCAACAACTCGGTTATGCGGAAGCCGATCCGACTGCTGATGTCGATGGGTTAGATGCCGCCGACAAGATTGCGATTCTCGCGTCTTTAGCATTTAGCGGACGCATCAAGCTCTCAGAAGTCTACTGTGAAGGCATTCGGCAGATTGGTGCAGCAGATATTGCCTATGCAGAAAAGCTGGGATTTGTGATTAAGCTATTGGCGATCGCCAAACGCGAATCTGATCAGCAATTGCAGGTGAGAGTGCATCCGACGCTCGTTCCAAAAACTCATCCGCTTGCCAGTGTAAATGATGTTTATAACGCGATTTTGATTGAAGGCGATCCGATCGGGCAAGTCATGTTTTTTGGTCGCGGAGCGGGAGCGGGGCCGACTGCCAGCGCGGTTGTTTCTGATATTCTCAACATTGCCGCAATCTTAAAAGTCGGACGCGGGCAAGTCACGCAAGCTGATGGAACACCGTTACTCGATCCTTTGCTGGCGTGTTCGCATCAGCATTATTGTACGATCGCGCCGATGTCAGAACTGGTCACTCGCTTCTATGCTCGATTTTTAACTCAAGATTATCCAGGTGTAATCGGTAAGTTGGGCACCTGTTTTGGTGATCATCAAGTCAGCCTAGAGTCAGTCGTGCAAGCCGGAATTCGCGATGGACTAGCTGAAATTGTGGTCGTCACCCACGATGTCCGAGAGGGCAATTTCCGCAAGGCGCTAGATGAGATTCAACGTATGACAACCGTTGCAAATATCGCGAGTGTACTGCGGGTTTTGTGATTACCGCGAGGTAAACCTATGACCACAAATTCAGCCCAGCAAGGGTTGACTAGTTCTAATTTAGAAGCCATTCATACAATTGTCGATCGGCTATTAGGTAAAACTTGTGGTTAAGATGGGTGCGACCTTTATTTGATACCCTTAGAGCGCAATGGAAAAGCCATATTGATTCAGCTTGTTCCAGAATTGATCCC
>NZ_PVWG01000103.1:0-2286 GCF_003003695.1 Phormidesmis priestleyi ULC007 | reverse complement strand
GTGTACAGTGAAAGTTGTAAGCACGGTTCTGAGGGGAGGGAGGGAGATATATCTAAAACTCACTCCTTTACCCGACCGAATTTGGTTCTGGGAACACTGTGTATGAAAAATTAGACTGAACACAGTTCCAATATTCATGGGTACCAAAGATCTTCTCAAAGAATATAATCTTTCTAGACAATGCGACAATCTGTACCCAAAAATTCTGATTCCTCTTCGTATTCAAGAAGCTCTGCTTGCTGAGCAAAGCTTAGGAAGGGCAAAAACTGCGGACAGATTTGGGGAACTCAGTGGTTGGGCAGTGGCTTTGGGAGCAATATCTCTAGCAACGCCTGTCGGATGGCTTGGTTTGATTGGTGCTGGCGCAGCAATTTTCTATGATTCCACTGAAGGTTATCAAGAACGAAAGTCAACTGTTGAGGAAGAAAATAAAAGGGCTAGACAAATTCTTAGTGACCCGGAATTGTTGCGTAAATATATGCAAAGTCAGTTAAAAAGCACGTTGCAAACAACCAGATCTAGTTTGACCAAAAGTGATGCCAGATCAGGAAAGTATGATGATGTTCTTTTAAATGCAGTTAGAGCAATACCGGGATGTCTTGTTAAAAAAGGAGAAGGGTTAAATCTTAGCTATACTTTCACGCCAGATGTTATTTTGCACATCCCTTCATTGAATCTCTGGATTGATATAGAAGTTGATGAGCCTTGGTTCTTAAGTGATTCAGGGCAAAAAGAGCCAATTCATTATATTGGTAAAGATGACTATCGAGACCAGCAGTTTTATGATGCTAGATGGATAGTTATCAGGTTTGCAGAAGAACAGATTGCTAAACAGCCCGCTTCTTGCGCTAAAGAAGTCGCAAAATTGTTGTCATTGTTCAATGTAGATGCTTCCCAACTTTTCCAAACTACTCCCGATTTGAAACCTGTTGAGCGTTGGAATTATGAGACTGCCTTGGAAATGCATAGATATTAAATTTATCTATTTGACATCTTTCAACCTTGTAGAATCGTCTCACTATTAAGTTGTCGGCAGGAGCAGCATAATAGTATCCTTCAAACCAGATGATTGGTCTCTCAGGTTAAAATGTAATGACACAGTTGAAACGAGGTCAAATCCGTGACAGTTCGGCAACCCCGCTACAGTAAAGAAGAGTTCGCTCGACGGGGCGATGAGATTTATGAAACTCAGGTGCGTCCCCAAGTCGAGGAAGGTAATCGCGGCAAAATTGTGGCGATCGACATCGAAACCGAAGACTTTGAGCTTGCTGATGATACGATGACCGCCACTCGACGACTCTATGAGCGATTGCCTGATGCTCAACCTTGGGTTGTTCGCATCGGCTATCGTGCCGTTCATCGATTTGGCGCACGGAGCTTGAAAGACGCTTTATGATGCAGGGATACGTAAATGAGAGTTATGAGGCTGTGATTTCCATCGTTGTTAAGAATGGTACTAAGGTCAAACCCGTTAATGCTGTGATCGATACTGGGTTCACAGGTTTCTTGAGTCTCTCCTCAGCAATCATTGCTGAACTTGAATTACCTTGGAGCTATCGAGATCGTGCCACTTTAGGGGATGGGAGCGAAACCCTATTTGATATCTACGAGGCGAGTGTGATTTGGGATGGACAGTTCCGAGAAATTGAAATCAATTCAGCTAACACAGAGCCGTTGCTTGGAATGAGAATGCTACGTGGGTACCGACTGCAAGTAGATACCGTTGAAGGTGGGCTGGTGACGATCGCAGCATTGACGGATGTCATTTAGAAATTGTTCGTGGGGCATGGTCTAACAATGCGATGGAGCGGCGAGTACAGTTTTTCGCTACGTTTTGGTTTTATTCATCGCCGCTCATCTTCACCGTTAGACCGCTAGGTTGTCTGTCAGGGCGCAGTCGAGAAATTGATAGTGGGGTGCGATCGCCAAGTAACTGCACATTTTCTGTGAAAATGCAGTTGCAAGCTGACTTATGGGGTACATCTGACTTTTCTCCGACTTTTTCCTGACTTTCTCCGACTGACAAATCAGGTGTACGGAGTTTAGGCTGAATTCAGTTTAAGCAATGTTAGACTTCCAAGGATAATTCAAATGCATAATGTACTTCGTGCTGCCTTTTTAGTTGCTTTTAGCACTACATTAGGGTTAGCACCTCTAACTGGAGATGTTAATACACTCGCTCAGAGCCTCCCTATCGGAGAATCTCAGTTATACTCGCCACGATTGAGAAATGGACTTTTGGATTGTTCTCCCGCATCAACGATAAGATGAGGTTTGTTCTAGAGC
>NZ_PVWG01000102.1:0-2388 GCF_003003695.1 Phormidesmis priestleyi ULC007 | reverse complement strand
TCAATCAGCATCTTCTCGAGCGCTTTATTGCCACCTTAGACTTGGAGCCAACCTTGATTAAATCCCACCCCAACTATCCAACCCTTTGTGACTACGGCATTATCGCCGCCTAAATTTGTCCGAAGTGTTGATTAACACAATACCCCGGACAGTTTTTTGAACGGTTCTATAAGGTTTTCAGGGCTTACGGTTCCAAGATCGAGCTATTTTTTCAAAGTTAGCTCTGCCCCTGACTTGGAAAAAAAGATCCCGCTTACGGCAGGATGCGGGTTTGAGCCTTAAAACCTGCTCAAATTTTGTCCGGAGTATTGTTAACAATAACTTTGATTTTATCTTTTGGCACTTTAGAGTCGCTTTCAAATATAGTCTTAGATTCAACAGAATAGTCTAAGAATCTCGTTCTATTTTGGTCTTGCTCAGTGATATTAGTGACTGAAATTGTTATTAATCCACCAGCATCAGCGGTGAATATAGTGTTAGCTATCTTTCCTAGTTTAAACCTCATTGACTTCAGCTCTTTTTTGACAAGCATATTGATCCAGCAAAGTCATAAAAGTTTTTAAGAACCTCATAGTATTTGTGATTAGAGTATCTAAAATCTCATGGAGCTTTTGCTGATTCTGCGGCATAACGTTCGCGCTCACCGGACGCAGATCACCTTTGCATCTCAACCGATTACGTTTATACGTTCCGGTGCAGCGCGGTTGTTAGACCGCGCCGTTTACCCGACTCGGAGCTACCTGGACAGAAAGAATTGATAAACTATTAATATAGAACCCAGAGGTCAAAAACTTATGGTTAGGAACTCCTCAATTATCAGCGCATCTCCAGAGATTATGGGGGGAACCCCAGTGTTTGTTGGAACTAGGGTTCCTGTGCAGACGCTTCTGGACTATCTTAAAGCGGGAGAATCAATCGATGATTTCTTGGATGGATTTCCAACCGTGACTAGAGAGCAGGTCATCGCCTTGCTGGAAGAGGCAGGAAAACAGCTTGTTGGCATGGTGGCGTAGCATGAAGCTACTGTTGGATGAATGCATAGATCGAAAATTTGCCAGAGAATTACTTGGCTATGAGGTGAAAACAGTTCCACAAATGGGATGGACAGGAGTAAAGAATGGTCAACTTCTTGCTCTTGCAGAAGCAGAGTTTGACGTTTTTATTACAGTTGATCGCAACTTATCGTTTCAGCAGAATCTGCCACAGTTTGGTATTGCCGTAATTGTTTTGCAAGCACCATCCAATCGTTTGTCAGACCTGAAGCCTCTAGCATCAGAGGTTTTAGCTATTATAACTACCGTAGCTAAAGGACAGGCTACGGTAGTCGGCGCATGAAGGTAGAGATGGGCAGTGCCCACCCTACTACTACTACTACTCAAAAATTATTCATAGACCGTTTTTACCACCACCACTATTGCCGCCTTGTTTTGAACTCCCACTGTTTCCGCTTGGACGACCTGTTCTCTCCAAAAAGTTCTCTATTCTCTCATTTGGTTCAGGTTGAGAACCTTTTGGGTTTGCCACATCAGATTCAACCAAGGCTTTTCCAAGATCAATAGCATCCTTGGCAATACCGAGTACTTTTTCAACAAGTTTTTCGGTGATAACGTTACCAACTCTCTCAGCAGTATCAGTTTGTGCCATGACTGATAAGCGTGTTGTGATTGAGGCAGCTATTGAAGGTCTTACTGAAAGGGAAACTGTTAGCAACAAACAAACGGATAGGCAGTAGAACGTATTAAAGATCAGTGCTATCCAACGAAGTGTTTTCTTGTCAGTTCTCATGCTTGTATCTCCTTGCACAAAATAAGTAAGAAAGTGTGGCTCAGTAGATGCAGTTAACAGTACTGGAGTGAACTTTTTCTCCATCAAAGTTTTGCTACCTAAGAATGCAAGCTTCAACAAAAATTTTCGGATAACGCACAGCCCTGTGGTAGCTCAATCTTGAGGATAAATAGATGCTGTTGGGTACACCACCCCCATGGACAACTCAGCGGGCTAACTTCTTTTTAGAGAGAAAGTTTCCGTAGATCCATCCCAAAACAGGTGGATCGGCAGAAGTTTTCTGCATATCACCCTAAATTGGGTGGATCGGCAGAAATTTTCCGCATATTAACCTAACTAAGGTGGATCGGCAGAAATTTTCCGCATATCTTCAGATTTGTGCGAGTAATTATACGAGTATTATTAAGCACATAATGTACTGATGTGACCAAACTGCTCATGGAACCGCGCCCGAAAAAGCTTTTAGACCAACTGCGTGACACGATTCGGCTCAAGCATTATGCTTACCGCACCGAAGAAACCTATGTATACTCTAATCGGCTAAGAGCTGGACTTTTTTGAAGGATTGAAACTTCCAACTCATCAGGCTTTTTAGCTTGTCGT
>NZ_PVWG01000101.1:0-2448 GCF_003003695.1 Phormidesmis priestleyi ULC007 | reverse complement strand
AATGATTTGAACCTGACTGTTACTTTTACGGGTTTCCGCAAATTCTTACACTCTTTTAAGCTGAGTAGTTACCAGCTCGGATAGACAAATTCCAGGCATTTGCTGAAGCTGCTCCTGTAAGGCTTTAAGAGCCGTTGGGGATAGCGACGGAACTTCAACTCCAATGTAGTCTTCAAGCCACAGCCAGTTATCTTGCAACACCCAGTTGATCTCGCAATTGCACCAAACTCGAAATCGAAAGCCGAAGACTTGAGCGTAAGCTTCACCTGGTGGGCAATGCCATTGCCTATGGGTGCGACCTCTACCTGATACTAAAGTGACTCAAGCCTCCTGCTGATAAGGTTTTTGAACGATTTCACAGTAGTCCTTTTGATTATTCATTGATCAATTTTACAGGCACTCAAAACCCTTATGGAGCAAAAGGTAATCGGTTTTTTCCAATGTATCGGATGGAGGTCGCACCCATTGCCTATGTGCGTCTTGGCAGTAGCGATTTGAGTTCTCTTGAGCGAGTTTAATCAAATCTGCTTCGGTCTTACACTCCTCCCATTCCACGCCATCGGTTCGCAAAACAAAGAAATCAGGCGTGTACTGATGCCGCATTCGCCTTCCAGTTTTCGACGAGTAGACTAATTCAATCGGTGACGGTTGATCATAGTATTCCAGAACCGTCGTATCATGCTCAAGTTCATGAATTCGGGCTAGTTCATTGCGATGCGACTCAAACTGAATTGTCAGTCCCATCTTTCGACTCGGATAGCTGCCGCAAACATTCTTTCGCCGTCCTTGAACTTGGCGGGATGGCGTAGCACTCCGAACTTGCTCAATCACTGCACGAGCAACTGAATTAATTTGAAGCTGCTGGCACCAATCGTTAAAGGCTTGACTGCTTAACATCCTCGCAGCCTCCTGAAGAGTTACAACCGTGGAACCGGAACTCATCGCTTTTCATTGTCCCAGTAGGCTAGTTGAAACTACCCACTTTAGTGGGAGACTTTAGTTGCTACTCAGTTCCCGACGGCTTGAGCGGGGTGACATGGTAGGTTTGAGAAAAACCATCATGGCAGAACAGCGTCGAGGGAGTCATACAGTGACCCAATTAACGGTACATCTGGTGTGGGTAACGAAGAATCGTTATCCAGTACTAAAAGGAGAGATTCAGAAACGGTGCCGAGAACTGATTATGCAGATTTGTGACGCGGAAGACGTGAAGATTCTCAAAGGGGTCGTGAGTAAGGCTCATGTGCATATGCATATAGAGTATCCCCCCACTTAGAGCCTAGCCGAAAACCTCTAAATCTATGACATACTTGGCTACAGAGTGTTTCAGCCGTTGATCAGCCATGTCCTTCACAGAAATTGACCCATTGTTTCTCCTGCCTGATGAAGTTTGGGAACGAGTGAGTTTTGTGATTCCTGCCGACCGCCCCAAGCCGAAAGGGGGACGACCGAGAATGGAGAATCGACAGGCATTAAATGCCATCTTTTATGTGCTGCGAACGGGGTGTCAATGGAATGCAATTCCCAGGAGTCTAGGGGCATCGAGTACCGTGCATGACCGATTCAGCGAATGGGTAGAAGCCGGGGTGTTTGAGCGGATGTGGGAAGCGGGGTTAAACCAGTACGCCGATGAGGTGGGGATTGAGTGGGAATGGAACGCGATGGATGGGGCGATGGTGAAAGCGCCCTTGGGGGGAAAAAGCAACGGGGCGTAATCCCACAGACCGAGGCAAGTCTGGCACGAAGCGGAGTGTGTGTAACGGATGGCAACGGCATTCCACTAGCGATTGTGATTGAAGGCGCAAATCGGCATGATATGAAATTGACGGAAGCCACGCTAGCAGCGCAACGAATCGTACCGGAAGACTGTCCAGAAGGAGAAGCTCGAAATCTTTGCTTAGACAAAGGCTATGACTACAATGAGGTGAGAGACATCCTCAAGGCATGGGGATATGTTGGGCACATTCCACTGCGAGACGAAGGACAACGAATTATTGATGACATTCCGAACTACCGAGCGAGAAGGTGGGTAGTCGAAAGAACCCATTCCTGGATGAATCGATTTCGACGGGTTTTGATCCGCTGGGAGAAGAAGCCAGAACATTATTTAGCAAGGCTGCACTTATCCTGCGCTTGTATTGTGGTGCGGGCAATTCAGGTTTTCGGCTAGGCTCTAAGGCTGCTCGCACGGCTCTAGCACTGATGCGAGTATACAAGAACGTGGATTGAAACTTTGGGTCTGCCTGAGCCTGTCCATCCACTAAGCTGCGGATATCTGCTTCTAAATCAGACAGCACCCTTTCACTTTTGTGTTGTCCTCGTGCCCGATAATTATCGACACAAATCATCCCGGTTCGTCTTTCATGCAAGCCTAGTAGAGAGTCAAGGTTGAATTGAGGGATAAAGCCGCTTCAGTTTGACGCGAGCATCTGCGGTGGTAAATCGCCA
>NZ_PVWG01000100.1:0-2542 GCF_003003695.1 Phormidesmis priestleyi ULC007 | reverse complement strand
GGGTTCCCGCGCCGCTGTTAGGCGGCAGAGTCCGACACTTCTAGAAATCTTCACAAAATCATCCCCCTTTTTGTCGTACATTTGCATTAGTGGACAAGGTAATCAACCACTTAAAAAACCTTGTCGTCGAAAGGCAGAACGCTGAACCTTGACAATTGGTGCGATTCGTTGTGTGGCGAATCAATAACCACACCAACCATTACGGTTGAACTCTCGATTTGATGTGGGTGAAAGTCCCACTAGCCAGACTCAGGCTTAACTCCCAATCTGCCCACACCGAGTAGACTCGAATTCTACAGAGTGAAGCTGGGAACAGGGCACAATCAGACATCTGTTGTGAGGTGACACTGGTGCTAATGGGGAGTTCCCACGGTGAAAACAGAACCTAGAAAAGCGACCTACAAGGAAGCGGTGGCACAACATAAAACCCCCGACTTTACTGGAGCATAAATTCCCGCCGAATTTTCGAGTTGGATATCGGTAAGAGTCCAGGGAATCCAGTGGTTGAATTGGTTCCACCTAACGGAACATCACAATCAAATCAAGGGAACGAGTAAAAACGAATTGAGGGTCTAGGGGAGGTCGAACCCCAAGTAGGCTAGACGAGCAGCAGAACTCCCTCAATCCGGGTAGGACGCGGCGTAATTGTCGCGAGGCGTTCAGAAGACACAACCTGGAGCAGAGCATGATTAGACACAGCAGCAATGCGAGTGAATCTTGGAAGAATCTACCCTGGAAGCAATTCCGGCGCAGTCTTTTCCGCCTACAACAGCGAGTGTACAAAGCGATTCAAGCTAACGACAGGCGCAAAGCCCAGTTGCTCCAAAAGCTGATTCTGAGATCCTTCGCTGCAAGAATGCTGGCAATTCGACAAGTCACGCAGCTAAACGCTGGAAAAAAGACCGCAGGGGTAGACGGTAAAGCCTCTCTGACTCTCAAAGAGAGACTGAATCTGAGTGAAGAACTCAGCCGTCATTCTAACAACTGGCATCACCAGAAGTTACGCGAAATCCCAATTCCCAAAAAGGATGGGAAAACGCGCCTCCTCAAAGTTCCGACTATTGCGGATCGGGCATGGCAATGCCTGGTTAAATACGCACTAGAACCAGCACACGAAGCAACTTTTCACGCCAGAAGCTACGGGTTCAGGACAGGGCGTTCAGCGCACGACGCGCAGAAAATCCTATTTCTCAACCTGCAATCCATCCACGGCGGAAAAGAGAAACGGGTCATCGAACTCGACATCGAAAAGTGCTTCGACCGGATTAGCCACAAATCTATCATGGAGCGACTCATTGCCCCGCAAGGGATCAAGACAGGAATCTTTCGCTGTCTAAAAGCAGGAGTTAATCCGGAATTTCCCGAACAGGGAACTCCGCAAGGAGGTGTGGCGAGTCCGTTATTAGCGAACGTTGCGTTGAATGGAATCGAGGCAATTCATCCATCCGTCCGATACGCGGACGACATGGTGATCATCCTCAAACCTAAAGACGACGCTACCGCAATACTTGACGAGATCAGCCAGTTCCTTGCTGAAAGAGGAATGAAGGTCAGTGAACAGAAAACAAAGCTAACCGCCGCGACCGATGGGTTTGATTTCTTAGGGTGGCACTTCAAAGTGCAAACGAACGGAAAGTTTCGATGCATCCCTTCGGTGGATAACTTCAAAACATTCCGTCAGAAAGTAAAGCGCATCGTCAATAGCTCGAATAATGGCGCTACGGTCAAAGCGAAACAACTCGCCCCCGTAGTTAGAGGCTGGAGGAACTACCACCGCTACTGCAAAATGGAAGGGTCGCGCTTTTCGCTGTATCACATTCAAAACAGAGCATTCAAGGTGTTCAACAAGGAATCCAAACAGAATCGCCATACCAGTAAGAAATTACTGGAACAGGCATTTCCAACCGTTCCTTACTCCGAAAACAGACACATCAATGTCAAGAGAGACAAATCTCCCTTCGACGGCGACCTAGCCTACTGGAGCGAACGTAACAGCAAGCTCTATGATGGCAATACCTCTAAAGCCCTCAAACGGCAAAACCATACGTGCGGATATTGTGGCTTAAAGCTGCTAAGTGACGAGAAAGTCCATCTACACCACGTAGACGGCAACCACTCGAACTGGAAGACCAACAATCTTCTAGCAACCCACGAAAGCTGCCACGACCTAATCCACATGGGCAAAACTGCAAGGTGAGAACGTCGAAAGCTGGGTGCTGGGAAACCTGCACGCCCAGATTGAACGGAGAGGGGCAGGGAATAATATCTCTCCTCGACTCCAACAATCTATGCGGTTCTACTGCATTGTTCTAGCTTCCTCCTAGCAGTAGGTAAAAGATTCATAGGGACTAGACGAATCAGTTTTTTGAGGCATATCTGCTTCAGAGCTAAACAGGACTTGCTGGAAAGCAACTAGGGTAGGGCATACCCGAATTAACGCTTGGGGAGAATCCCACCTCTGGCCCTGACGACGCAAGGACTCTAGGTTAAGTGGTTTCGTTGAGCCAAGAATCCCCGTCCCTTTAGGGCTGGGGAGTGTCAA
>NZ_PVWG01000099.1:0-2702 GCF_003003695.1 Phormidesmis priestleyi ULC007 | reverse complement strand
CAAAAACAGTTCTCGCATCCGTAGTCCGCGAGTCGCGGGTCTTATTTTTCTCTCATGACATCACAACACTCAAGTTATTTAATTTATAGAAGATTACGAGGCTGGTTGGTGACTAACGGGAAAAACTACCGCAAATTCACGGACTTCACTAAACTTTTGCCCACTTGGCGATCGCGCCCCACCATCAACCTTCTAGTTGCATCGACATAGATGACTTCACGGATAACCTCGCGGTCTAATTGAAGCGAATTCAGCCGTGCTTGAGTGTGTCAAAATCTTGCGAGTGACTTATTTGTTGCATCGGCTGCAATGAGTAGTTAAATTGCAGTTAGAGTAATTGTAGCAGATAGTACAAGTGTAGTTTTTACTGCAATTTAACTATTGATTATGCGGAAACTTTCCGTATATCTCCCTGATTTGGGCAGACACCCCGAAACTTTCCGTATATCTCCCCTCACTTTTCATCAGAGATCCTAGAGAAACGATCGCTTCGCAGTTCCCCGAAAGGTTAATCGCCCCGCACTTCCTCAAAGAACCGATCGCTCCTCCTAAAAAATTAAGCATTCCAAAAAACAAAAAACTCCTGTAGAATACATCGCAGTGATGAAGTTGTGCCCCGAAGCCTGATTTCGCAGATCAGACTCCGAGGACTTCCATCCCTAGTTACTTGCGTTAACTCAGGAGGCGTTCATGATTGTACACCGTCGGCTTTGCTATGGGATCTTGAAAGGCTGGAATCAAGATCCTGCAACCGTTTTTAATCCCGGTGGAATGTCTGAGAAATCAGCATTCTTGTCCTCTCTAAACTAACGGATGAGGACAAAATAATATGGGAGTTAGGACTGTGATTCCTAGCTCGATTTCGTTCACCGTTGAGTTACGCTGCTCAACTGAAAGACGTTATCGAGTCAGTGTTACTTTGGATTTACAAGGGCGTTATATCTTCCTTTCGTCTGGCATTCTCGTGAATGTTAGCGATCGCATTGAAGAGTTTGTTTCACAGTTGAGTGAGATTGCATCCAATCAACTGGCATTTCCGAAATGGGATGGCACAAGTGATTTGACGACTGAATATCAAATCGTCCGAGTGTTGCCCGGCTATCAACTTGAACGATCGCTAGCGAAGTTCAACATCGTCTTGGGGAATGGTTCACTGATTCAAGTGGAGGAGTTGCACAACAAAACCATCATTCAACTGTAGAACGTTTGTAGGTTGTGTTGAGCGATCGCGAAATGCGTCAATTTTAAATAACGATGCGTTTCGTGTGGCTCAACCCACCCTACGCAATCTTCGGGTTTATTCAATTGTTAATGGTTTGGTATCAAATAATCGATCGCGGCTTGAGCGATTGTTTGATTACCATCTTTAGGGAGTGACGAAGACTGACGAGGTGCATGCAGCGGTTGCCGTAAAAATTCCCAATCTCCCTGAAAGAACTCCGCAGGCGCAAGAATTTGGTGATAGGCGTAGTTTTGGATGCCTTCGAGCAAAACGGGAGCCTCGGCAAAGCCTTCGCGGGTCAGTGAAACGATCGGTAAATCGAGCCGACACGCTTCAGAAAAAGTGCTGTATCCGGGCTTTGAGATCAGGCGACCGCACAGCGGCATAAAGTCTACGGGACGGTAGAAGCGATCGTCAATTCGCAACAGATTAGGCAACTCAGGCGCACTCAAATCAAAGCAAATAAATGTCCAGTCGGGAAACTGCTGCACGTTTTCGTAGGGGATACGATCGAGTCCCAATCCGCCAAAGGTCATCAGCGCAATTTTTTCTTTGGGCGTTTCAGTCAGGTTAAATTTTGCCTTCAGTTCCGCCAAATCAAAGCGAGGATTTACCCCCGTTAACCCGGTATCTACGATCGTCGGAAATGCCCCCATCGGCTCGTGAAAAGGTAAACGAAACAAGCGATCGCATTGACTAAAACACTCGCCAATCCAGTCTGCCATTTCAATAAATTCGCCGCCCCAGGCTCGATAGATGAAATCCCAGCCAAAGTTGCCCATCATCCAACCCGGAATGCCTGCGGCTTTGGCGATCGGAGCCGCTAACGGTGGAATGTCTGCTAGAACTAATCCGACACGATTTTGTTTGATGAAGTTGACCTCAGAGGCAATCAGCGATCGTTGATTTGCTTTAATTTCTTTCAATTTCTCCAGCGTCGCGGCTTTGTCCATCGTCAGGCTATCAGACTGCACAACGCCGACATCAAACCCGCGAGGACGGTGAATAAAATCACCGGGAATGTAAGCTTCTAGCAGCGATCGGGGTGCAGTCGTTGCCAAAATCAGCAGAATTTCGGGACAGAGTTCTTGAATTTTAGCGGCAACGGAAGCGGCACGGGTTGCATGACCGAACCCATGATTAGTGATCGCGATATAAAGAATAGGTTGAGGCATAGCAAAGGGTAAAGGGTTAACTCAGATCTTGCACTATTCTCAATAGTCCCAGCGGATGGGCTTGAGAATGATTTCAAAGCCATGCTGCATCGCAATGTCCCAGTGACTCCTAATCTGATGTAGGAGGTCTTTCCAAACAACCTGCGGCAAGAGAATGACTTGGGCAAGTTCCCTTGCGGCTTTCCAATCTAGGCGCTGAGGTTTTGCCCAACAATGTGTCCAGTGTGCTAGTACAAAGGCGACCAGAGACAACACGAGCCAGCGGTAGAGTCCCAGCAAGGTGGATTGACCAAAGCGATGCAAAC